>NZ_JAKQYH010000090.1:0-384437 GCF_022343545.1 Streptomyces arenae | reverse complement strand
GGCGATCGGGATGCGCAGGGTGAGCACGCCCGCGTCGTAGTCGGCCTCGATGTGCTCGGTGTCCAGCGTGTCGGCCAGCACGATCTGGCGGGAGAAGACGCCCAGCGGCCGTTCCGACAGGTCCATCTGCACGTCGTCGGCCTTCGCCACGGGCCTGCGCTCGGCCTTGACGGTCAGCATGTTCCGTTCGACGTCGATGTCGATCGCGTCCGCGGTGACGCCGGGGATGTCGAAGGCCACCACGTACTGGTCACCCTCGCGGTAGGCGTCCATCGGCATCGGGGACGGCCGCGACCACGTGCCCGGGCCCATCAGCTGCTGCGCCAGCCGGTCCAGCTCGCGGAAGGGGTCAGTGCGCATCAACATGGGGAAACACCTCCAGGGAGATCAGGCAGTTGCTGCCAATGCGCCTCACTGAAACCGTTGTAGCATGTCATCGAATGGATGACAAACAGGAGTGTCACCCGATGGATGACCAGCTGAGGAGGTGGCCATGACCCCGGCCGACCAGCCGCCGTCGCCCGGCATCGGCGCGCCGAACCCGGCGTCGTTCCTCGCCGCAGCGGCAGCCCTGCGGGCCATAGACGACGCCCTGCGGACCGCACGGCGCGAGGACCGCGACACCCGCGAGGACCGCGACACCGCCGACGCCCAGCGTGTCGCCCCGGAGAACGTCGCCCCGGAGAAGGCCTTGGCCTCCCTCCTGCTGCTGCGGCAGGTACGCGAGCAGCTCGCGGGCTGGGAGACCGGCCTGATCGAGACGGCCCGCGAGGCGGGCGCGAGCTGGGCCGACCTCGCCCACCCCCTCGGCGTCTCCAGCCGCCAGGCCGCCGAACGCCGCTACCTGCGCGGCCGGCCCGGCCCCGCGGGAACCACCGGCGAACAACGCGTCCAGGCCACCCGCGAACGCCGCGCCGCCGAACGCACCACCGCCGACTGGGCCCGTCGCAACGCAGCCGACCTGCGCCGCATCGCCGGTCAGATCACCGCCCTCACCGACCTGCCCACCGCGGCCCGCGACCCGCTCAGCCGGCTGCACGCGGCCCTCGCCCACGACGACCCCGCCGTCCTCGTCCGCCCCCTCAACGCCACTCGCCCGCACCTCGCCCCCGGCCACCCCGAACTCGCCGCCCAGCTGGACGCGTTGACGAACTCGGACACCGGCCCGGAAGCCCCTCAGCCTCCGCCGCGGTAGCCGGTGCCGGACCCGGCCGGGAGTCCGGCGCCGCGCTCGGCTCCGACCACCGCTCAGGGGGTGTCATGTCCTCAGATAGGCGAGGACGGCCAGCACCCTGCGATGGGACTCGTCCGTCGGAGGGAGGTCCAGTTTGGTGAGGATGCCGCTGATGTGCTTGCCGACGGCGGCCTCGGACACCACCAGTGCGCGGGCGATCGACCCGTTCGACCTTCCCTCGGCGATCAGCGCCAGGACCTCACGCTCGCGCGGACTGAGCCGCTCCAGCGGATCGCGGCGGCGGCGCAGCAGTTGTCGTACGACCTCGGGGTCGACGACCGTGCCGCCTTCCGCCACCTCCCGGAGGGCGTCGACGAACTCCTCGACCTGTCCCACCCGGTCCTTGAGCAGATAGCCGATGCCCGTTCCGTCGCCGGAGTCCAGCAGTTCGGCTGCGTACGTCCGCTGCACGTACTGGCTGAGGACCAGGACCGGCAGCGTGGGCCGCCGCTCGCGCAGCCGCAGCGCCGCGTGCAGTCCCTCGTCCTGGAAGCCCGGCGGCATGCGCACGTCCGTCACCACGATGTCCGGGACGTGCTCCTCGGCCGCGGCTGTCAGCGCCTCGGCATCCCCCACGGCCGCGACCACCTCGTGACCGCAGCGGCCGAGCAGGCCGATGAGCCCCTCCCGCAGCAGCACGCTGTCCTCGGCCAGAACTACCCGGAGCGATCGGTGCGTTCGCAAGGAAACTCCACACTCAGCAGTGTCGGTCCGCCGGGCGGACTGGCCAGTGACAGTCTGCCATCCAGTACGGACACCCGGTCGGCGAGACCGGTCAGCCCGCTGCCCGCGCCGGCGTCCGCGCCGCCCCGGCCGTCGTCCCGCACCAGCAGGCGCAGACGCCCGTCGCGGTGGTCGCCCGTCACCCGCGCGCGGCCGGCCCCACTGTGCCTGTCGACGTTGGCGAGGGCTTCGCAGACCACGAAGTACGCGGCGGACTCCACGGCGGCGGGAAGCCGCCCCGGCAGTGCCAGTTCGACGTCCACGGGCACCGCGCAGCGGTCCGCGGCGTCGGCGACCGCCGCTTCGAGGCCGTAGTCCGTGAGCACCTTCGGGTGGACGCCGCGGATGAGTTCGCGCAGTTCCGCGAGGGCCTTGCCGGCCTCCTCGTGGGCCTTGGCGAGCTGGTCCGCGAGCGGTCCGGGCGGCGCGTCCAGCCGGGCCAGACCCAGCGTCATCGTCAGTGCCACCAGCCGCTGCTGGGCGCCGTCGTGCAGATCGCGCTCGATGCGCCGCCGCTCCGCCTCGAAGGCGTCCACCAACCGCACGCGCGACCGCGTCAGTTCGACGACCCTGGCCCCCAGGTCGCTCTCGCGCGGGGCGATGAGCAGACGCGTCAGTGCGGCCCGGGCGCCGGCCGCGACCCCCAGGGCGTAGCCGCCCAGAGCCAGGGCGAGCAGCCCGAGCACGGCGATGCCGAAGGCCGTCGGCCAGGTGGTGACCGTCCAGGCCTTGAGGACCTTGGTCTCCCGGCCGCCGCCGGCCGTGGCCATCAGCAGCGGGGTCGCGACCACGGCCAGCGGGAGGAGCAGACCGACGGTGATCGCGAGGGCGTCGACCGGCCACAGCAGCACCGCGAGGAGGAAGGCGTGGCCGAGCTCCCGCCAGGTGGTCTGCTCGCGCAGCCGGGTGGTCAGCCAGGACCACGGCCCCCCGGCGGCGGGCGGCCGGTGCGGGTCGGGGACCGGGTCCCGGTCGATCAGGCGCAGCCGGTGCCGTTCCACCCGGGCCACCGGGATCCCGGCGAACGCCACGAGAACGAGCAGCGGGAGCCCCACCAGCACGATCGCGAGGGTGCCGCCCACCGCGACCGCGCCCAGCAGGCCGACGAGGGCGACCGGGCCGGCCAGCGCCCCCGTGAGCAGGTAGCCGGCGGAGCGCCACGGCCACGACGACAGCAGGAAGCCCGGCCGGGACATGGCCTGCCACACGTTGCGAGGGTGCATGAGCGCCACCGTAGAAGGCCGGAACCGCCGGTGCCATGGGCTCAGCAGGACCCCCGGGGGTAGGCCTGGCCCTACCCCGAGTGTCGTTCCTGCCGCAGTGCGCCACAGCGTCCCGCCACGGTTTCGTGGAGCCACGGAGCCATGGACCTGTGGAGTCACGACACCGAACGAGTAGGGGCATATGAACCAGGACGCGATCCAGTTGCGCTCGGTCAGCAGGCGGTACGGGTCCGGGGAAGGCGCGGTGAACGCGCTCGACCGGGTCTCGCTCACCTTCCCTGCGGGGACGTTCACCGCCGTCATGGGCCCCTCGGGCTCGGGCAAGTCGACCCTGCTGCAGTGCGCCGCCGGTCTTGACCGCCCCACGTCGGGGTCGGTGACCGTCGGCGGGACCGAGCTGACGCAGCTGAGCGAGACCCGGCTGACCCTCCTGCGGCGCGAACGCATCGGCTTCGTGTTCCAGGCGTTCAACCTGCTGCCCTCGCTGACCGCCGAGCAGAACGTGGCGCTGCCCCTGCGGCTGGCCGGCCGCCGTCCCTCCAGGGCCCGGCTGCGTGAGGTGCTCGCACAGGTCGGTCTGGCCGACCGGGCGGGCCACCGGCCGGCGGAGCTGTCCGGCGGCCAGCAGCAGCGGGTCGCTCTCGCCCGCGCCCTGATCACCCGCCCCGAGGTGCTCTTCGGTGACGAGCCGACCGGCGCCCTCGACTCACGGACGAGCCGCGAAGTGCTCGGGCTGCTGCGGGACATGGTCGACTCCGAGGGCCAGACGGTCATCATGGTCACGCACGACCCGGTGGCCGCGTCGTACGCCGACCGGGTCGTCCTCCTCGTCGACGGGCGGGTCGACGGCGAGCTGGTCGGGGCGGGCGC
The DNA here is from genome assembly GCF_022343545.1 of Streptomyces arenae. Lineage (NCBI taxonomy): Bacteria > Bacillati > Actinomycetota > Actinomycetes > Kitasatosporales > Streptomycetaceae > Streptomyces > Streptomyces arenae. The sequence goes on along the minus strand of NZ_JAKQYH010000090.1, from coordinate 380,387 downwards.
CGACGGCATCGCGACGCACATGGCGGAGCTGGAGGCCGCGCCGTGCTGAGTGTCGCGGGTGTCGCGGGTGTCGCGCTGCGCACCCTGCGCACCCGCTGGACCACCTTCGCCGGCAGCTTCGTCGCCCTCTCGCTCGGTGTCGCGCTGATCGCCGTGATGGGCCTGGCCCTCGCCTCGTCACTGGACGCGCCCGACCGCGGACCGGAGCGGTTCGCCGCCGCTCCGGTCGTGGTCAGGGGAGCGGACAGGCTGCGGGTGTCCACCCCGGCCGGCGAGCGGGTGCAGCGGCTCGCCCAGCCGCGCGCCGTGCCGCCGGGGACCGTCACGGAGCTGAGGAAGCTCGGTACGGTCGTCGAGGACCGGTCGTTCGCCGTCCGGGCCCGGGGCGGGCCGGGCGACCTGGTCGGTCATCCCTGGTCCGTCGCCGCCTTCGCGCCTTACACGCTCGACGCGGGCCGCGCTCCCCGCTCGGCCGGCGAGGTCGTCGTCAGCGGCGACTGGGCGAGACCCGGCGAGCGGGTGCGGACCGACCACGGGACCGTACGGGTGGTCGGCACCGTCGCCCCGCGGGGCTTCGAGCACGCCGTCTTCTACACCGACGCCCGAGCCGCCCGGCTGTCGCCCCGGAGCATCCAGTTGGCGGTCGACGCGGACGCGGACGCGGTCCGCGCGGCGGTGAGCGGCAGCGCCGACGTGCGGGTCCTCACCGGTGCCGGACGCCGCTCGGCCGACCCGGATCCCGACCGGGACGAGAAGGCGCTCGTCGCGATGAACGCCCTGTTCGGCACCGCCGGCGGCGTCACCGCCTTCGTGTCGGTGTTCGTGGTGGCGTCCACCTTCGCGTTCTCGGTGGCGCAGCGGCGCCGCGAGTTCGGGCTGCTGCGCACGGCCGGGGCGACGCCGGGGCAGCTCCGCGGGATGGTGGTCGCCGAGGCCTTCCTGGTCGGCGTGCTCGCCTCGGCGGTCGGCTGCGTCCTCGGCGCGTACGGGGCGCCCCGGCTGGCGTCGTGGGTGGTGGCCGGTGGTCTCGCCCCGCCCTGGTTCGGTATCGGCGACGCCGTCTGGCCGTACGGCGTGGCCTTCGCGACGGGGCCGGCCGTGGCGCTGTGCGGGGTGGTGGCGGCGTCCTGGCGGGCCGGCCGGACCGGACCCGCCCAGGCGCTGCGCGAGGCGTCGGTGGACACCCGGACGATGACGTGGGGCCGCCTGCTGTCCGGCACCGGGCTGCTGCTGACCGCCCTCGTGACACTGGCCCTGGCCCTGTACGGCGACCCCGGTGACCTGCTGCACCGCAAGACCTACGTGAGCAGGCCGATGCTGCTGATCACCGCCGTGGCGCTGCTCGCACCCGTGGTGGTGCGTCCGCTGACCCGGTTGCTCGCCTGGCCCGCGGCCCGGCTGCCCGGCGCGGGCGGCATGCTGGTGCGGGAGAACGCCGCCGCCGGTGTCCGGCGGACCGCCGCGATCGCGGCACCGGTCCTGGTCACGGTCGCGCTGACGGGCTCGCTGCTGGGCGCCACCGCGACCCTGGACGAGGCGAAGGCCACCGAGGCACGGCAGCGGACGTCCGCCGCCTTCGTCGTCGTCCCGGGCGGCGGTACGGGCGGTGGTACGAGCAGCGGTACGGGCAGCGGTACGGGCGGCGGTACGGGCTTCGCCCCGGAGACCCTGCGCGAGCTGCGTGACGTGCCCGGTGCGGAGGTCTCCCCCACCTCGTCGAGCGCCGTCTACGTGCTGGAGGACGGCGTCGCGCTCAACAGGGCCGAGGCGCGCGCGGCGGACCCCGGCCCGCTCGCCGCCACCACCCGGCTGCCCGTCGCCGCCGGCCGCCTGGGTGACCTCGACGACGGCTCGATCGTCGTCAACGAGGAGTGGCGGCGGCACACGGTCGGGCAGCGGGTGCGGGTGTGGCTCGGTGACGGTACGCCCAGGACGCTGCGGATCGCCGCGGTGATGACCACCGGGACCGGCGACAACGGGGTCTACGTCACGCCGCGCAACGCCCCGGGCGCGCCCGTGGACCGGGTCGACGTGGCGCTCCGGCACGGTGCCGACGCGAGCGCCGTGGCCGCCGGGTTGCGGGCCGCGGTGCGCACCTCGGGCGGCCGGGTCCTCACCGGGGAGCAGTGGGTGCGGGCCGGTCGACCCGGGACGGACCGGACGACCCGGACGGGGCTTCTGCTGGTCCTCGGCATCGCCCTGCTCTACACCGGCATCTCGCTGGCCAACACCATGGTCATGGCGACGTCGGACCGGGTGCGCGACCTGACGGTGCTGCGGCTGGCCGGCGCCACCCGGTGGCAGGTGCTGCGACTGGTGGGCGCCGAGGCGCTGGTGGTCGTGGCCGTGGGCGGGGTGCTCGGACTCCTCGTCGCCGCGCTCGACCTGGCGGGCATGTGGGGCGCCCTGTGCCTGCTGTCCGTGCGGACACCGCTCCGGCTCCCCTGGACGGCCGTCGGCACCGCCATGGGCGCCTGCGCGCTCCTGGCCGTGATCTCGTCCGTCACCCCCGCCGCGATCGCCCTGCACCGCGCGACGACACAGCCGACAGCCACCCGGGAGTGAGCCACGGACGGCAGGGCAGCGACGGGCCGGGAGGGGCGGGATCTGCGGGGAGAGCCGGGAGTGGTGGGGGCGGTCAGGGGGGCGTTGGGGTGGTGGTGTGGGGGTGGGTTCGAGATGCGGGGGTCGTGGGCGGTGGATACGCTCGCTCAGTGGCCGGGTGACCGATGGCCCGAGGCCGTGGCGCAGCAGCCGCCCCACCCCGCCCGCGGAAACGCGAAATTCCGCAGTCCCCACCTCTGCAGTGTTCACGCCTCCACGGGAGGAAGGTTGCGATGAGGTTCATCCGCATGCGTACCGCAAAGGCCACGGCGGCCGCCCTGGTCGCCTTCCCGCTCGCGTTCGGCGGCCTGGCGTCGCAGAGCCAGGCGCAGGGCGCGTCACCCAGCCCGTCCGGGACGTTCGGTCCCGGCTGTTCCGGGCTGGCCCAGAAGGCCAACACGGCCAAGGACAAGGTCGTCGAGGCCGCGGCCGCCTACCCGCAGCTCAGCCAGCTGGTGTCGGCCGTGGTCCGGGCGGGGCTGACCGGCACCCTCGACGGGAAACCGCACATCACCGTCTTCGCCCCCGACGCGCAGGCCTTCCAGAAGGTGACCGCGTCTCAGCTGTCCTCGCTGCTCGGCAACCAGGGGCAGCTGAAGAAGGTGCTGAGCTACCACGTCGTGGACCAGCAGATCAATCCGGACCAGCTCTCCCACGGCTCCTTCACGACGGTGGAGGGCAGCAAACTGACCACGTCGGGCTCGGGCACGTCCTTCAAGGTCAACGGCAAGGCGAACATCGTCTGCGGCAACATCAAGGCCGCGAACGCCACCATCTACGTCATCGACACGGTTCTGCAGCCCCCGTCCTGACCCACGGGAGCACACCGCGGGCGGCCTCCCCGGAAGGAACTCCGGGGAGGCTGCCCGGCGATGCGGTGCTCAGTACTGAGCGGTGATTCAGTACTGAGCGGTGATTCAGTACTGCTCGGTCTCCACGAAGCCCGAACCGCCGTTGTCGTCCGCGTCGAAGGCGGCGGCGGTCGGGTCGAATCCGGGCGGGCTGTCCTTGAGGGCCAGGCCCATGCCGGCCAGCTTCGCCTTGACCTCGTCGATGGACTTCGCACCGAAGTTGCGGATGTCCAGGAGGTCCGCCTCGGAACGCGCCAGGAGTTCGCCCACCGAGTGGACACCCTCGCGCTTGAGGCAGTTGTAGGAACGGACGGTGAGCTCGAGCTCCTCGATGGGGAGCGCGAGGTCGGCGGCCAGGGCGGCGTCCGTGGGGGACGGGCCCATGTCGATGCCCTCGGCGTCGATGTTCAGCTCGCGGGCGAGACCGAACAGCTCGACCAGGGTCTTGCCCGCCGAGGCCATGGCGTCACGCGGCCGCATCGCCTGCTTCGTCTCGACGTCGACGATCAGCTTGTCGAAGTCGGTGCGCTGCTCGACACGGGTCGCCTCGACCTTGTACGTGACCTTCAGCACCGGGCTGTAGATGGAGTCGACCGGGATCCGGCCGATCTCCTGGCCCACCTGCTTGTTCTGCACGGCCGAGACATAACCACGGCCACGCTCGACCGTGAGCTCCATCTCCAGCTTGCCCTTGCCGTTCAGCGTGGCCAGGACCAGATCGGGGTTGTGCACCTCGACACCCGCCGGCGGCGCGATGTCGGCGGCGGTGACCAGACCCGGCCCCTGCTTGCGCAGGTACATCACGACCGGCTCGTCGTGCTCCGAGGAGACGACCAGCTGCTTGATGTTCAGGATCAGGTCGGTGACGTCGTCCTTGACGCCCGGCACGGTCGTGAACTCGTGCAGGACACCGTCGATCCGGATCGACGTGACAGCCGCCCCGGGAATCGAGGACAGCAGGGTACGGCGCAGAGAGTTGCCGAGGGTGTAGCCGAAGCCCGGCTCCAGCGGCTCGATCACGAACCGGGACCGGAACTCGTCGACGACCTCTTCGGTCAACGAGGGACGCTGAGCAATCAGCACGGGGTATTGCCTCCAGTGTTTGGCGCCCGCTATGTGACGCCGTCGTCCACGAAGGGTACGGGCGGTTCGGCCCTGCATGAAGCCGAACCGCCCGACCCCGCCCACCCGCCGACCGGCCGGCGGCCCCGACACAGGCCGCCACAGGACCGGAACGAGGGCCGCCAACAGGCCTGAACGGGGCCGGAACGAGGGCCGTCAGCGGACCGGAACGAGGACGGCACGGCGGCCGGCAGCAGGCCGGAACGGGGCCTGGGAGGCTCGGGCCCGGCGATCGGCCGTTCCGGTCTCCGGGACCAGCTGGGCAGCCCCACCCGAACAGCCCCGCCCGAACAGCCCCGCCGGGGTGTAGTACCGCGGTACGACCCCGGTGGACCCGTTCAGCCCCCGGTACCACCGGATCGGGGCGATCACGGACTTAGCGTGGCGGAGAGGCGCCGGATCGCTGGACGCCACGTCCGAGAGAAAGAGCTCCGATGATCGAAGCACGGCAGCTGACCAAGAGATACGGCGAGAAGACGGCCGTTGACGGCCTCGACTTCGTCGTGAGACCCGGTACGGTGACGGGCTTCCTGGGGCCGAACGGCGCGGGGAAGTCCACGACGATGCGGATGGTCGTCGGGCTGGACGCCCCCACCAGCGGCTCCGTCACGGTGAACGGCCTCCCCTACGCCCGGCACCGGGCCCCGCTCCAGGAGGTCGGTGCCCTGCTGGAGGCCAGGTCGATCCACCCGGGCCGGTCGGCCCGCAACCACCTCAGGGCGCTGGCGCTGACGCACGGCATCCCGCGCCGCCGGGTCGACGAGGTCATCGAGCTCGCCGGTCTGGAGAGTGTGGCGGGCAAGCGGGCCGGCGCCTTCTCCCTGGGCATGGGCCAGCGGCTCGGGATCGCGGCGGCCCTGCTGGGCGACCCGCAGACGGTGATACTCGACGAACCCGTCAACGGTCTCGACCCCGAGGGTGTCCTCTGGATCCGCAACCTGCTGACCTCGCTCGCCGAGGAAGGGCGCACGGTCTTCGTGTCGTCGCACCTGATGAGCGAGATGGCGCTGGTGGCGGACCACCTGATCGTCGTCGGCCGCGGCCGGCTGCTGGCCGACACGACCGTGCGGGACCTGGTGCGCCGGGCCGGCGGTGACACCGTGCACGTGGCCACCCAGGACCCGGCGCGGCTGCGGGACGTCCTGACCGGCCCCGACGTCGACGTCACCGGTCACATCGGCTCCGAGGAACTGGAGGTGACCGGGCTGAGCGCGCGGGAGATCGGGCTGAAGGCCGCCGAGCACGGCATCGCCCTGTTCGAGCTGAGCACGCGCCAGGTCTCCCTGGAGCAGGCCTTCATGGACCTGACCAAGGACGCCGTGGAGTACCACGGCTCCGCGGCGGCCGCGGGCACCGCACAGGGCACCGGCACCGCGCAGGACACCGAGACCCTCGGGAGGACGGCATGACCTCCACGCTCACCGCCACCACCGACGCGCCCCCCGCGGCCGCGCGCCCCGTGCACCGGGTGACCGGCAGGCGGGTGCTGGCCTCGGAGTGGGCCAAGCTCTGGTCGCTGCGGTCGACCTGGATCACCCTGGGGCTGGGGCTGCTGTTCCTCGTCGCGTTCGGGCTGATCGCGTCGAGCCGGTACAAGTCGGGGATCGGCTCCGCCCACATGGACCCGGACTTCGCCCGCTCGACCGCCGTCAGTCTGTCGCTGTTCGGGACGAACTTCGCGCAGCTCGCCCTCGGCGTGCTCGGCGTGCTGGTCACCGCGGGCGAGTACTCGACCGGCATGATCCGCTCCACGCTGGCGGCGGTGCCGCGCCGGCTGCCGGTGCTGTGGTCCAAGGCGGCCGTGTTCGGCGCGGTCGCCCTGGTGGTGGCCACGCTGGGGGTGTTCGTCGCGTTCCTGTTCGGCAGCCGGATCGTGTCCGGTACGCCCGCCGCGATGGGCCTCTCCCACGCCGGTGTCGTACGGAGCCTGCTGGGCGCCGGTCTCTACCTGGGCCTGGTCGCCGTGATCGGCACGGCGCTCGGGATGCTGCTGCGTTCGGTGGCCGGCGGCATCTCGGTGCTGGTCGCCTCGCTGATGCTGATCCCCGGGCTGATCTCGCTGCTGCCCAGTTCCTGGCGGGACGACATCGGTCCCTACCTGCCCAGCAACGCCGGCGAGTCGGTGTTCGCCCTGACCCACGACTCCACGAGCCTGTCGCCCGGAGCCGGTCTGCTGGTCTTCCTCGGCTGGACGGCGTTCGCGCTGGGCGGGGCGGCGTACCGGCTGCTGCGCAGCGACGTGTGACACCCGCATGATGGTTCGGTGACCCCCGTGACATCCGCGACCCCCCAGGTCATGGCAGCCGGCCCGGCCGCCGACGACCTCGGCGGGATGGGACCGCTGGTCGCCCGGTTCGCCCGGGCCGGCCAGCGGCTGCGGCATGCCGACCAGGGCCGCCCCTGGGTGCTGGACACCACGGTGGTGGTGCTGGTCTTCCTGGTGTTCTGCCTGCCGGACCTGGTGCGGACGGCCGGTGGCGGCCATGACGGCGACGAGCCGCACCACCTGCGGCTGGCGTTCACGCAGCTGCCGGTCGCGGGCATGCTCGCCCTCCAGGCCGGGCTCGTGCTGCCGCTGCTGTGGCGGCGGCGCAGGCCCGCGGTGGCGTTCGGGGCCGTGGCGGCCGTCTTCGTGCTCCAGTGGTCGCTGGACGTGCTGCTGCGGGCGGACGTGGCGCTGTTCATAGCCCTGTACAGCCTCGCCCTGCACGGGCGGCCGCGGCAGCTGGCCCGGGCCTGTGGGGTCATGGCGGGCGCCATGGCACTGGTCGCGGTGCGGGTGTCGGCGGTGGTGTCGGTCTGGGACGCGCTGTTCTTCCTGCTGAGCACGGCGACCGCGGCGCTGGCGCTCGGCCTCGCGGTCCGTATCCGGCGGGCCCAGCTCGCGGGGCTGCGGGACCGGGCCACCCGCCTGGAGATCGAGCGCGACCAGCGCAGCAGGCTCGCCGCCGCGGCCGAACGCGCCCGGGTGGCCCGGGAGATGCACGACATCGTCGGCCACAACCTGGCCGTCATCATCACGCTCGCCGACGCGGGCGGCTATGCCGGCGCCGGCTCTCCGGAACGGGGCCGGGAGGCCCTTCGGCTGATCGGTGACACGGGCCGGCAGGCGCTGGGCGAACTGCGGCGGGTGCTCGGGGTGCTGCGGGAGGCCTCCGACGGCCCGCGCGGCGAACCCGAGCTCAGTCCGCAGCCGGGCCTGACGGACATGGACGCGTTGTGCGAGGGGGTAAGGGCCGCGGGCCTCGAGGTCCGCTACCGGACCGCGGGCGACGTCGAGACGCTGGACAGCGGGGTGCAGCTGGCCGTCTACCGCATCGTCCAGGAGGCCCTGACGAACACGCTCAAGCATGCGGGGGCCGGCGCCCGCGTGAACCTCGCGGTCGTCGTACGGGGGACGCGGCTGACCATCACGGTCCAGGACACCGGGCCCGCGGGCGGCGAGCGCCGTACCGGTCCGGCGAACGAGGAAGGGCACGGTCTGGTGGGCATGCGCGAACGGGCGGCACTCTACGGCGGGAGCCTCAGCGCGGGCCCCGCCGACGCGGGATGGACGGTCGAGGCCGTCCTCGACCTCACCCCTCAGGACGGTGTCCGGTGACGACCGTACTCATTGTGGACGACCAGCAGTTGCAGCGTTACGCCTTCCACCTGCTCCTCGACTCGGTCCCCGAGACGGAGGTCGTCGGCGAGGCCGCGCATGGTACGGAGGCGGTCCGCATGGCGGCCGAACTCCGCCCCGACGTCGTTCTCATGGACGTCCGGATGCCCGGCATGGACGGGATCGAGGCGACCCGCCGCATCACCGCCGCGGGCGACCGCTCCCGTGTCCTCGTGCTGACCACCTTCGACCTCGACGAGTACGTCCACGCGGCGCTGCGCGCCGGAGCCAGCGGCTTCCTGCTCAAGGACGCCCGCCCGGACGAACTCCTCGCGGGGATCCGGGCGGTCGCCGTCGGTGACGCCGTGATCGCGCCCGCCCTCACCCGCCGCCTCCTGCACGAGTTCTCCCAGGTCGTGCCGCCGGCCGCGGGCGATCCCGCCGGTGACCCGCGGCTCGGTGCCCTGACCGAACGCGAACGCGAGATCCTGGTGGCCATCGGCAGGGGCTGGAACAACAGTGAGATCGCCGCCCGCTTCGTCGTGTCCGAGTCCACGGTGAAGACGCACGTCGGCCGGGTGCTGGCCAAGATCGGCGCCCGCGACCGCGTCCAGGCCGTGATCTTCGCCTACGACCACGGCCTGGCCCGCCCCCACGCGGACTGACCCGTGCAGTGGCCCGTGAGGTCCGTGCGGGAGGTCCGTGATGTCTCGTATGTCATGGGACCCGGCCGTGCCGCGGGCCGCCCGGACGCATCCTGAGCGTCCCGGGCACCGCCTGAACCCTCCGGCGGGGCTATCGTCGGAATCACAGGCCAGGGCTGGGAGGACGGTCGGTGATGCCGCAGGACGAGGCCGTGATCGGCTGCATGGGGAAGGTACTCATCGGAACGCGTGGTTCCGGTGGTCCCGGTGAGGTCCTGGTGCGGGTCAGGGGCGGTTCGGAGACGTTCCTCGCCTGGTCGGAGGAGCCCCTGCCCGCGGGTGCGACGGTGCTCGTGATCGAATCACGGGGATGCCGCGCGGTCGGCGTCATCGAGTGGGTGGATCCATTGGACGCGCTCGGCGGGGATGCCGCCGACGCCGGCTGAGGAGTAACAGGAATGTTCGGATACCGCGTACCCGCTCCCGACGAGGCGATGCTGATCTCGGGGGGCAGGCGGGGACTGGGGGGCGCGCCGTTCCGAGTGGTCACGGGGCACGGGAAGTTCGTGCTGCCGGTCTTCCGGAAGGTCCGGTTCCTCACCCTGTCCATGTGCGAGTCCGAGGTCACGGAGACCTGCGTGACCCGGCAGGGCATCGCGCTGCACGTCCGCGCGGTCATCGCCTTCAAGGTGGGCAACGACCACGAGAGCATCATCAACGCCGGCCAGCGCTTCCTGTCGGACCAGGAGCAGATGTCGGTGCTCACCGGCCGGATCTTCGCCGGTCACCTGCGGGCCATCATCGGCTCGATGACGGTCGAGGAGATCGTCACCGAGCGGCAGAAGCTCGCGGCGGAGGTCCTGGACACGTCGAAGACGGAGATGGCGAAGATCGGCCTGATCGTCGACTCGCTGCAGATCCAGTCGATCGACGACGGCGACACCGGCTACATCGACGCCATGTCCGCGCCGCACAAGGCGGCCATCCAGCGGCAGGCGCAGATCGCCCAGGCGCAGGCAACCCAGGCCTCGGTGGAGGCGGAGCAGGTGGCGGCCCGCAACCAGGCCGAGTACGCCCGGCAGACCGCCATCGTCAAGGCCGAGTACTCGGCCGAGGTGGACCGGGCCCAGGCGCAGGCCGCGCAGGCCGGACCGCTGGCGCAGGCGCACGCCCAGCAGGAGGTGCTGGCCGCCCAGACGGAGCTGGCCCAGCGTCAGGCCAAGCTGCGCCAGCAGCAGTTGGTGGCCGAGGTCGTGAAGCCCGCCGAGGCGGAGGCCGAGCGGGTCAGGATCCTCGCGGCGGCGGAGGCGCAGCGGATGAGGATCCAGGCGGAGGCGGCCGCGTCGTACGACCGGGTGGCGCTCGACCGGATGCTGATCGACCAGCTCCCGCAGATCGTCAAGGAGGCCGCGGGCGGCCTCGCCGGCGCCAACGTCAACGTCCTCAACGGCGCGGACGGTCTCGGTGAGATCGCCGCCGGTCTCGTCTCCCAGGGCCTGACGATCCTCGACTCGGTCCGGCAGAACCTGAGCGGCGGCCAGGACTCCGACGGGCAGCGCTCCGAGGACGGCAAGGGCGGCAAGAACCTGCTGCAACTCCCCGGCGGCAAGGGCAGGAAGTCGGACGACGGCCCGGTGGACGTCGACTAGGGCCGGTACTCCGAGGCGAGCAGGCCGTAGAGGAGGTCGTCGGTCCACTCGCCCTTCATCCAGGTGCTCTGCCGGAGGTGGCCCTCGCGGCGGAAGCCGACGCGCTCCAGCAGGCGCGCCGAGGGGACGTTGCGGCTGTCGCAGTTGGCCGAGAGGCGGTGCAGGCCCTTCTCCAGCAGCAGCGACCGCGCCACCCGGGTCACCGCCTCGGTGGCGTACCCGCGGCCCTGGAACGCCGGGTCGAACGTGAACCCCAGTTCGGCCTGGCGTCCGTCCTCGGCGCGGCGCACCCCGATGTCCCCGATCAGGCCGGGGGCGTCCCGCAGTTGGACGGCGTACTGGAACCAGCCCGGAGTGCGGGGATCGCCCGCCGCGAACCCGGCCACGAGCCGTTCGGCCGCCGCCAGCGGTACCGGCCTCTCCCAGGACTGGTACCGGCTCACCTCCGGGTCCGAGCGGTACGCCGCCAGTGCCGGCGCGTCCTGCGGCCCGAACCTCCGCAGCACCAGCCTCGCCGTCTCCATACCCGCATCCTCTCTCTCGTCTCTCTTCGTCTCTCTTCTTCCGCTGTCGTCACCTTCCCGTCGCCGCCCGAAGGGCGGCCATGCGGTGCCAGGTGGGGCAGGGCTGGACCTAGGGCCGGTCGGGGATCGGTGTCGACAGGAGTGCGCGCAGTGGTGCCGAGGTGTGGGGGCCGGGGCGCCAGATGAGGGCCTTGGCGTAGGGGACGCGGGGGTTCAGCGGGACCGCGGTGACCCGGGGGTCGGCGGCGGCGCCCCGGGCGGCGGCGGCCGCCAGTGCGATGCCGACGCCCGCGGCGACCAGTTCGATCTGCAGGGCCACGTGGTTGGTGGCGTAGGCGGGCCGGAACGGCACGCCCGCCAGGTCGAACGCGGCGCTCAGATGGGGTCGCAGGCCGCTGTCGGGTCCGTAGGTGATCAGGGGGGTGTCGGCGAGCTGGGCGAGGCCCAGCTCGGGCCGCCCCGCCTCGGGCCGGTCGGCCGGCACGACCGCGACGATCTCGTCCCGGACCAGGACCCGGTGATCGAAGTCCGGGTCGAGGCCGCCGGGCGGCACGGCGACGAAGGCCGCGTCCAGGGAGCCCTGCCGGACCTGCGGGACCAGGCTGGCGCTGGTGCCGTCGACGAGGTGGACGTTGACGCCCGGGTACTGGCGGTGGAACGCGCCGAGCCGGGCTGGCAGGCCGCTGTGCTCGACGCCGTCGGCGGCCCCCAGCGAGAGGTTCCCGGTCAGCAGCCCGGAGCGGGCCGCGAACTCGGCCCTGGCCGCGGCGACCGCGCCGGTGACCGCCCGGGCGTGCGGCAGCAGCGCCTCGCCTGCGGCGGAGAGCCGGACGGTACGGGAATCCCGTTCGAACAGCGCCTCCCCCAGCTCCCGCTCCAGTCCGCGGATCTGCTGGCTGATCGCCGGTTGGGCGACATGGCAGCGGGCCGCGGCCCGGGTGAACGACCTCTCCTCGGCCACCGCGAGGAAGTACTGCAGGGTCCGGACCTCCATGGCCCCAGTGTACGACGCGCTGGCCTGCGCGTATTCCAATTTCTTATCGGTGGAGGAAGACCTAGGTCTTTGCGCTATCGATGGCTCCGGGCCCACCCTGGAGACACAGCCGAACGGCCCCCGAGCCGCACCCACGCCACGCCCGCTTCCGATAGGAGCCCCCCATGCCGCTGGTCCGTATCGACCTGATCAAGGGCCGCGACGACGCCCAGGTCCGGGCCGTCGCCGACGCCGTCCACACCGCCGTCGTCGACGTGCTCGGCATCCCCCCGCGGGACCGCTTCCAGATCGTCACCGAGCACGAGGCGGGACGGGTCGTGGCGCTCGACGCGGGGCTGGGCTTCGACCGCGGTGACGGCGTCGTCATGATCCAGATCTTCACCCAGGCCGGGCGCCCGACCGAGGTGAAGCAGAAGCTGTACGCCGCGATCGCCGCGTCGCTGGCGACGGTGGGGGTCGCCGGGGAGGACGTGTTCATCGGCTACGTCGAGAACACCGCGGCCGACTGGTCCTTCGGCTTCGGCCGCGCCCAGTACGTCGAGGGCGACCTGGGGATACCCGGCGCGGCGGCCTGAGCCGACGAGCCGCTCCCGCCACGCCGGACACAGGGACCGTCACCCCACGGCCTGCCCGCCGCTCCCGGCTCACGGCGGTCGTCCCCCTTCCGGGCCTCCGCGGATGCCCGTCGCGCGCCTCCGGGGTGAACTGGGAACCGGCCGGCCGGGACGAACGGAAGGCATCCCCGATGCGCGAAACCCCCGACACCCCCTCCCCCCGCTCCCGTCGCGCGTTCCTGCGCGACGCCGCCGCGGCCGGTCTGGTGACCGCCGTACCGGGTCTCGCGGTGTCGGCGTGCTCGGGGGCGGAGCGGACCGAGGCCGCGGCGGCCAGCCCCCACCCGGTCACCCCGGCCGCGAGCAGCCCGGCGGCGGGCCTGACCTCCAACGGCTACGGCCGCACCGCCGCCGACTACGCCAGGACCGGCCTCACCCCCGGCACCGTCCAGCAGTGGGAGGACGGCTTCCGCACGGCCGCCGCCAACGACGACCCGGACGTCTTCGAGTGGTGGTACTCGGACTTCACCGGGGACGACGGCACGGTCGTCTCCTTCACCCTGAGCACCCGCCTGGACGACGGCTTCGTCCCGGAGCCCGGCGAGGACCGCCGCAGGCCCAGGTCCGCGGTCATCGTCACCGACCCGGACGGCACGAGTCACGGCGGCACCCAGGAGTACGACTGGAGCGAGTTCTCGGCCGCCCGGGACCGCTGCGACGTACGGCTCGGGCCGTTCACCTTCACCGGCGACCTGAAGACGTACCGGATGCGGGGGCACTCCGGTGACGTCGGCGTCGACCTGACGCTGACCGGTCTGGTGCCGCCGTTCCGGCCGGGCACCGGTGTCATCTACTTCGGGGACACCGACGACCACTTCGGCTGGCTGTGCGTGGTGCCGTCCGGCACGGTCACCGGCTCGGTCACCGTGAACGGGAAGGAGCGCTCCTTCACCGGCCACGGCTACCACGACCGCAACTGGGGCAACCGCCCCTTCCCGTACTCCGTCGAGCACTGGCGGTGGGGCCGCGGCAGCGTCGGCCCGTACTCGGTGATCGGCGCCGACCTGCATCTGCGGGAGCAGTACGGCTCCGCGACGGTCCCCGTCTTCCTGGTGGACGACACGAAGGCCGGCAAGCGCCTGGTCGGCGCGTACGACACCCGGACGGTGACGGCCACCGAGTCCGCCCCGGTGCCGTACGACGACCCGGCCTACCCCCGCGACTACTACAGCAAGGTCCACTGGACCTACCACGACGGTGCCGACCGCGCCGACTTCACCTTCACGGACACCGGGCAGCGGATCGTCTCCCGGCACTACCTCACCTCGCCGACCGACGCCCAGCAGAAGGCCCTGGACCGGCTCGGCATCGACGAGATCTGGTACACCCGGTACGCCACGGACAACGACCTCACCCTGGCCCTCGCCACCACCCACGCCGCCGGCTCCGGCACGGGCACCCTGGAGGCCGCCCAGTTCGGCCTCGCCGACGCACCCCCCAGGACCGGTTCTTCCGCTTCCTGACGAACGAAAAACCCGGAACCACCGAACCGGAAGGCGTCCTCGGCAAGTGGACCGGCGCCTCGCCAGGTTGTGAGCGGTACAGAGCGTGTCGTTCGTGCGCCCCGCGACGTCGTCTCCGGGGCGAAGTGGTCCGCGCGCTTTCTTTGCACACTCCTGACGCCGGGGGCCGCATCCGGGTGGGCGCGCGCGGTGTCATCTTCCTTGTCCGGATTCCTGTCCGGGTTCTTGTCCGGATCACGTCGAGAACGGAGTGTGTGCCCATGGTCGGCGCCGTCGCAGGGGTCGTACTGGTGGTCGTGGTGGCCCTGCTCGTGCTGCGCAGCGGGATGCGGGTGGTCAACCAGGTCGAGCGGGGGGTCGTGTTCCGGTGGGGCAAGGCGCTGCCCGGGTACCGGCAGCCGGGGATCACCTTCCTCATCCCCTTCGCCGACCGGATGCGCAAGATGAACATCCAGGTCGTCACCATGCCGGTGCCCACGCAGGAGGGCATCACCAAGGACAACGTGTCGGTGAAGGTGGACGCGGTCGTCTACTTCCGGGTGACCGACCCGGTGCGCGCGGCCATCGAGGTGCAGGACTACGTCTTCGCCGTCGGCCAGGTCGCCCAGTCCTCGCTGCGTTCCATCATCGGCAAGAGCGACCTGGACGACCTGCTGACCGACCGTGAGCGGCTGCACGAGGGGCTGGCCCTGATGATCGACAGCCCGGCCGCGGAGTGGGGCATCCACATCGACCGTGTCGAGATCAAGGACGTACAGCTGCCGGAGTCGCTGAAGCGGTCCATGTCCCGGCAGGCCGAGGCCGAGCGGGAGCGGCGGGCCCGTGTCATCACCGCGGACGGCGAGTTCCAGGCCGCGCAGCAGCTCGCGAACGCCTCCAGGATCATGTCCGACACCCCCGAGGCGATGCAGCTGCGGCTGCTCCAGACCGTCGTCGAGGTCGCCGCCGAGAAGAACTCCACGCTGGTGATGCCCTTCCCGGTCGAGTTGCTGCGCTACTTCGACCGGGCCACCAAGCGGCTCGACCAGGAGGTCGAGAAGAACGACCGGGAGCTGACCGGGCCGGACGCCGCCGACGGTTCGGCCGCAGCCGCCGTCGACGGTTCGGCCGCAGCCGCCGTCGACGGTTCGGCCGCGCTCAGGGCCGGGATCGAGCAGATTGCCGCCGTCGCCGACAAGTTCGCCCCGCCTGCGGAGATCACACCTCCCGAGGGCACGGCCCCTGAGATCACGGCCCCCCAGATCGAGACCCCTGAAATCACGGCCCCGGAGACTACGGCCCCCTGAGATCACGGCTCCGAGGACGCCGGCGTCGGAGCGGGCCGGTTCCGGCGGCCGGCCGTAGCCAGCAGCAGCGTCACCATGAGTGACGTGGCCGCGACGAGCGTCATCGCGTGGGCGGGCGAGGTGAGTTGGGCCACCGAACCCGCCAGCGTGGCGCCCACGCCCTGCATGGTCAGCATGCCCGCCGAGTGCAACCCGAGGGCGTGGCCGCTGAGTTCGTCCGGGGTCAGGTCCATCAGCCGCTCCTGCTGGACCAGGCTCGCCCCGAACCCGACGGAGGCGACGGCGGCGCAGCCCGCGGCGAGCGCCAGCGGCGGGTGCGGGAAGAAGAACAGGTAGGGCGTGGCCAGGAGCAGCAGGAGCGGGGTCGCCGCCCGGCGGCGGACGGCCGGCGGCAGCAGCCGGCCGACGGTCAGGTCACCGGCGAGCATGCCGAGGGCCCCGCAGGCGAAGAGGGTGCCGGCCGACTCCGGGGCGTACGACACGTACAGCGACTCGCAGCCGACCACCAGGCCGTTGGGCAGCCACAGGCCGAGGTAGGTGAGCCGGCGCGGACGGGACGACCACAGCAGGGCGTTGGTGCGCCAGGTCGCCGCGACGGAGGGGCGGCCCGCGGACCGGGGCGGGCGGGCGCCCAGACCGCGGCGGATGACGACGGCGCCCGTCAGGTAGAGGGCGGCGGCGAGCAGCAGGCAGGTGCGCGGGGAGACGGCGGCGAGCAGGGCGCCGCCGGTCGCGTACCCGGCGATCTGCACCAGCCCGCTCATCATGTTGAACAGCGAACGCCCGGGCAGATAGGCGTCCTTGGTGAGGATCTCGGTCAGCAGCCCCCAGCGGACCCCGCCGCCGAGCGCGGCGACCAGGCCGAGCAGCAGGACGCAGCCGAGCAGCACGGCGGGCGGCAGGCCGGGCAGCGCCATGGCGGCGGTGACGACGGCGAAGGCGAGTGAGATCGCCGCGAGGGTGGTGCGGGGCGGCAGCCGGTCGGCGCCGGAGAGCAGGAAGGTCGCGCCGAGCACCTGGGCGAGCGAGGGGCCGAACATGCTGAGCGCGGAGAGCAGCGGGGAGCCGGTGCTGCGGTAGACGAGCGTGCCGAGGGCGAGGCCGCCGACGGTACCGCCGGCGTTGTGAGCGGCGGAACCGACGAAGAGGGGTGTGAACTCGGCGGTGCGGAACAGGGACCGATAGGTGCTGGACGAGGTGGGCGCTTTCGAATCTTCGGACGCGGTGGACGCGGTGGACGCGGTGGACGCGGTGAACCCGGTGGGCCCGGTGGACGCGGAGGTCATGGCGGGGAGTCTCGGGGGGAGGGTGAAGCGGGCGTTATTGTTTCTCGTGAGCGCGAAAGGTTGTCACGTGCGCTGGGGGTGTCGCGAAGGTGAGAGGGACTGGCGCCCGTTATGAGCCGCCCGCTCGCGAGAGGCTATGACGTCGGGCAGGGGCCCTCTCGACAGCGAGAGGCTCTAACTACCGGGAGACCTCATTGGGCTGGTGGGAGCTCAACGCGGACACGCTCGCCCGTAGCCGGTTCGTGCTCTCGCCGCTCGCCGAGACCTTCGCGAGCCTCAAGCTGCTGCACGCCCGTGTCGCCGCCCACCCCGGCGAGCGCCGCTGGCTGGACGCCCACCTGCCCGCCTACCGGGCGCGGCTCGCCGCCGACCCCGTCACCGCGCTGCTCGTCCGGGCCGGCCTGGGCCGCGAGTGGATCGCCGACTTCCTGACCCCCACCCCCCGCGACGGGGAGACCGCCGAGGCGGGCATCGCGCGGGTCCGGGCGGCCGCCGCCGACGCCGCCCGCGGGCACCTGCGGGTCTCCCTGCGCGGTCCGCTGCCCGCCGCCCTGGACCGCGACGACCTGCCCGGCCGGGCCGCGGACCTGCTGACGTGGGTGTGGGAGACGGCCGTACGGCCCGACTGGGACCGCCGGCGGCGGATCCTGGAGGCGGACGTGGTGGCCAGGACCGCGCAGGTCAGCCGGGGCGGCTGGGCCGACGTGCTGGACTCGCTGCGGCCCGGCCGGACCCGTTGGCTCGGCTCCAACCGGCTCCAGGTCAACCTGCACGAGTACCCGCCCCGCGCGATCTCCGGCGCGGACCTGCTCCTCGTCCCGGTCACGCCGAAGTACGGGTGGGTGTCCTGGGAGGAACCGGACCGCTACGCCCTGGTCTACTCCTGCGCCGGCGCCCTGGCGGACCCGGCCCGGCAGCGGGTGCCGGCCGCCCTCACGGCGCTGCTGGGCGCCGCCCGCGCCGGGGTGCTGGTCCTGCTGGCCGCGCCGATGAGCACGACCCAGCTGACCGCGGTGACCGGGCAGGGGCTGGGTTCGGTCGGCCGGCATCTGAAGGTGCTGCTGGACGCCGGGCTGGTGGAGCGGCGGCGGGCCGGACGGTCGGTGCTGTACTCGCGGACGGTGGCCGGGGACGCGGTGGTGGAGGCCGGAACCCGGGGCGCCACCTGACGGAGTTAGCATCCGGCCATGACGACTACTGAGAACAACGGATCCGTGCTCGATGTCGAGATCGGGGCGCTGCAGGGCGGCTCCGCGGACCTGGGCCGTTACGCCGGCCAGGCCGTGCTCATTGTCAACGTGGCCTCCAGGTGCGGCCTGACCCCGCAGTACGGCGGCCTGGAGAAGCTCCAGGAGCAGTACGCGGCGCAGGGCTTCACGGTGCTCGGGGTGCCCTGCAACCAGTTCCTGGGCCAGGAGCCCGGCAGCGCCGAGGAGATCGCCGAGTTCTGCTCGGCGACGTACGGCGTGACCTTCCCGATGACCGAGAAGATCGAGGTGAACGGCGAGGGCCGGCACCCGCTGTACGAGCGGCTCGTCGGGTTCGCCGACGGCGAGGGGCACACCGGGGACATCCGCTGGAACTTCGAGAAGTTCCTGATCGGCCGGGACGGGCGGATCGCCGCCCGGTTCTCGCCGAAGACCGAGCCGGAAGCGCCGGAGCTCGTGGCGGCCGTGGAGCGGGCCATCGGCTGAACCGTCCGGGGCCCGGTTGACCTTGCCCCTGGGGCAGGGCGGAGTCTCCTGGTCACCGGGCGGAGAGGAACCGCCCGGTGACGGAGGATGCGGCCGTGGAGGACGCCGTGGACGAGGAACTGCTCACGATCGGCGCGTTCGCGGCGCGGTCCCGGCTCTCGGCGAAGGCCCTGCGGCTGTACGACCGCCTCGGACTGCTGGCCCCGGCGTACGTCGACGGGACCACCGGCTACCGCTACTACCGGGCCGGCCAGACGGAGCGTGCCCGGCTGGTGGCGCTGCTGCGCCGGCTGGACATGCCGCTGGCGGGGATCGCCGAGGTGGTGGAGGCGGCCGACGGGGAGCACGGGGAGACCGCCGCCGGGCTGCTGGCCGCCTACTGGGCGGACGTCGAGGAGCGGTTCGCCGGGCAGCGGTCCCTTGCCGCGTACCTCCGTGGACAGCTTTCCGGGAGGAGTTCGGAGATGGGTGAGTCGTTCGCGGTGGAGACGGTGCGGGTGCCGGCGCAGGTGGTGATCACCGAGACGCGGCACAGTCTGGCCGACGAGCTGCCGGCCTGGATCGGCGCCTCCCTGGGCCGGCTGGAGGCGGCGGCGGGCGAGTGCGGGGGCGTGGCCGGGGTGCCGTTCGTCGTGTACCACGCCGAGGTGTCCATGGAGAGCGACGGTCCGGCGGAGGCCTGTGTCCCGGTGGCGGACGAGGCGGCGGCCCGGGCCTGGGCGGAGCGGCACGGGCGGAGCTGGCAGACGCGGGTGCGGGTGGAGCCGGCGCGCACGCTGGCGTACACCAGGATCCGCAAGGCGCAGGTGGCCAATCCGCAGATCATGGCGGCCTTCGAGGCGGTGGAGCGGTGGATCGCCGGGCAGGACGGGCTGTCGTACGACGGTCCGTGCCGGGAGGTCTACTTCGCGGACTGGGACGCGGCGGGACCGGAGGACCCGGTGTGCGATGTCGCCTTCCCGGTCCGCCGGTCGGAAGGCTGACCGGAGGACCGGAAGGCCCTTGCGCACAAGCCGAGCCCCCTCGGCAAGGACGGCGAGCTAGTCGAGAGGGCTCTGTGCGTGACGCTTGTGCAGTTGTCGTGGTCGGAAACCCGAGCGGTGGGTCAGCGCATGCCCCCTACGCCTTGACCGAGGCCACGAAGGTGTTCCACGCGTCGGCCGGGAACGCGAGGACCGGGCCCTCCTCGACCTTGGAGTCGCGTACGGCGAGTCCCGCGGTCGTCGGCGACTTGACCTCGACGCACGCCCCGTTCCCTGCGGAATAGGAGGACTTCGTCCACGTCTCCGTGGCGCCCTGAAGCAGTGCCATGTCCACTCCTGTAGCGAGTTGCTGTGGTGCTTGGTGTAGTGCGATTCACGCCAACCTTTCTGACCGGTTGGCGTGATCGACGCTACTAGGCAACTTCCCCACCTGGAGTACCCGTTCACTCGACCGGATGGCATATTCCAGAGGAGACTTCCGCTGGAGCGTGTCCTCCGTGTACCATCCGCCGCTCACACCTCAAGGGGGCTCAGCGGGCGTACTCCTTGGCCGCGTCGGCGATGAACTGGCGGGACTGCTCGACGTTCAGCGACTGGGCCCGCAGGTGCTCGTACATCACGGCGTACTTCTGCACGTCGTGGGCCTTCTCCAGGTACAGGTCGCTGGTGACGCCCTCCAGGTAGACGACGCTGGAGTCGGCCGCGTCGGCGAACTCCAGGATCGCGTACTGGCCGTTGAGGCCGGGATGGGCGCCGCACTCGAAGGGCAGCACCTGGACGGTGATGTGCGGCCGCTGGGACATCTCCAGCAGGTACTCCAGCTGTTCGCGCATCACCAGCCGGTTGCCGACCAGCCGGCGCAGCGCGGCCTCGTCGAGGACCACCCAGAGGCGGAGGGGGTTGTGTTCGGCGGTGATACGTTCCTGTCGGCGCAGCCGGACCTGGACCCGCTTCTCGATGTCGGCGGCGGAGGTCTCCGGCAACGCGCCCTGCACCAGGGCCTCGGCGTACGCCCGGGTCTGCAACAGCCCGGTGACCAGCTGGGGTTCGTACACCCGCAGCGACTCGGCGTCGGTCTCCAGACCGATGTAGACGCTGTATGGGATGTCGCCGAACGCGTGCCACCACCCCTGCTGCCGCGAATCCCTGGCCATCTCCATCAGGGAGTCGACGACCCGCTGGTCCTCGACCTCGTACACCCCGCACAGGTCGCGGACGTCGCGCTGGCTGATGCTGCGCCGGCCGTTCTCCAGCCGGCTGATCTTCGACTGGGAGACGAGCAGCCGCTCGGCCACCTCCTCCGCCGTCATGCCCTTGAGCTCACGGAGCCTGCGGAGCTCCTGGCCCAGCCGGCGCCGCCTGACGGTGGGATTGACATTGGACGCCACGGGACGTGCACCTCCGGCTGCCTGCCTGTAACTACCACTTTGCGTATCTGCTGTTGAGCAGACTGCCACCAAGGTGCTTCCTACCGCTGGGAAACACCGGATATGCGGCGCGTACGCGTCAGTTCGGGCGCGTTCCGGATTCTCCGGACCCGGGGCCGGAAGACGGCCGAGCGGGACGGCGAGGCGCGTACTGCGTACGCCTCACCGCCCCGCTCGGACCAGCGGCTCCCGAACCGGGTCTCAGGGGTGCTGTGTTGCCGGTCGTCGCTGCCGTGGCACTGCGGCTCAGTGCACCACGGCACGTGCCATCGCGCCCCGGCGCGGCTGCATCGGAACACCGCGGGCGGGTTCCGGGGCACCGGGCCTGGCTCCCGGACCGGCCGGAGCCGGCGCCGGGTTGCGGCGCGGCTGGGCGCCGGCGCCGTTCTGCACGTCCATGACGGCGTGGGCCACGAGCCCACCCATCGGGTCGTGCCGGATCAGATCCCGCAGCCGGGACCGAGAGGACCGCCCCTCGTTCCCCGGATACAGGTGCTTGCCGAGGCCGACCGCGTGGGCCAGGGCGGCGAGCGCCGCGGTCCGCGGGTCCGGCGGTACGCCGGTGCGGATCGCCGAGTCCAGCCGGGAACGGATCTCCCGGGTGATGGCGTTGTCCGTCGCCTGGTAGCGAGTCGTCGGCAGCACCCCGCACATCTGCCCGGCCACGGCGGCGACCATGCCGCACCGTTCGAGATGCGAGAGGTAGACCTGACGGAGCCCCAGGCGGGGTCCGCCGATCCAGTGCACAGCCCGCACGGGAGCGCCACGCCTTCGCAGCAACTCCAACGCGCAGTCCAAAGTCGGATCTCCAGTCGGCCGTGGCTGCACCACGGCGATACGATCCCCGTCTGGGGCTATCCGTCCGGCCAGCGCCAGCTCCACTAGCTGTGCTCCGGCCAGACCGAGGTCGAGCGACTGCGGCTGCGCAGTGGTACCCGTGGCCGGGTCCAGTGCCAGCAGCAGAAGCTCCTCCGGAATCGTTCTGCGGCTCCTGCCCATCCATGCCTCCCCGCGTGGATGAATGACAGGGTGACCCCTCTCACATTGGTCTGTCGAGGGTGCGTGACCGGTTCGTAGTGGAACCGGTAGGTATGTCGTTCTCGTCTACCGCAGGGGCTAAGCCCGCACACAGGACACTGGTACATGGTTCGGACAGCGCACGGAGACGTGCGAAGCGTGGAGGAGGCATCGGTGGCGGGCGAGTCCCCCGACAGGTCGAAGCAGCGCGAGTCGTCGGCGGAACCGACGTCGGGGAGCGCGGGTTCGGTTCCCGAAGCACGCGATCCGCGACTGGCGGTGGCCGCCGAGAAGGAGACGGCCGGCGGTGTGGACACCGCGACCCGGGTCTTCTCGGTACGGGACCCGAAGCCGGCCGGCGAGGACGACACGAAGCTCCGCGCGGCGGTGGCGGCGTGGGTGCGGACCTCCGACGAGAACCCGGAGGAGCCGGCCGACGGCGACCCCGAGGGCGCGGCGGGACCGGAGGCGGCCGAAGAGGGCCCCGAGAAGGGCTCCGAGGGCCCTCAGGAGGGCCGGGAGACCCCGGAGCCCTCCGAGGCGCCGGAGACCCCCGACACGGCGCCCGAGGCAACGACCGGCTCGAAGGAGACGGCCCCCTCGGAGACGCCCGAGCCGGAGGACGCCCGCCCGGCGGCGGCGCCCGAGGCGACGAACGCGCCCGAGGACGCACCGGAGCCCGAAGCCGCCGACGCGGAAGGCAAGTTGAAGCCCACGGCCGAACCCGAGGACGCCAAGCCCCAGGTTGAGCCACAGCCCACGGCCGACCCGACGGACGCGAAGCCCGCGAACCAGGACGAGACCGACGCCGAGCCCGAGGACGCCAGGCCCGCGGACCAGGACGGCGCCAAGGCCGAGCCCGAAGACGCCGAACCCCGGGACGACTCGCAGGCCACGACCGAACCCGAGGACGCCGGACCCGAGGACGCCGAACCCGCGGACCAGGACGGCGCCGACGCCGAGCCCGAAGACGCGAAGCCCGCGAAGCCCGCGAACCAGGACGAGACCGACGCGCACCCCGAGGACGCCAAGCCCGCGGACCAGGACGACGTCAAAGCCGAGCCCGCGGACGCCGAGCCCGCGGACCAGGGCGGGGCCGATGGCGAGGATGGCCCGCAGGGATCCGCCTCGGCTGACAACGATGGCCGGGGCGCGGCGGTGGATCAGCCGACCACCACGCTCAAGGCTCCCCGCGCCACGCGCCCGTCGCAGGTCGACCAGCCCACCACCATGCTGAAGCTGGGCGGCACGCCCAAGCCCAAGACCGGTGAGGGCGACGCCGAACGCACCAGCAAGTTCGTCGCCCTCAAGTCGGACATAAAGCCGGACATAAAGCCGGTCGCGACGCCGGAGGCCAAGCCGGGTGCGAAGCCGGAGGCCAAGCCGGGCGCCGCTCCCACGGGCAGGCCCGAGACGGACTCCGCCACCCGTACCACCGTCATCCCCCAGGTCGGCCCCGAGCGCACCACCCAGCAGCCGCTTCCCCCGAAGCCCCCGCTGGACCTGCTCGCCGAGCTGACCAACACGCCCCGGCCGCCGGAGACCCCGGTCAGGACCGCGATCCGCCGGGTCAAGATCTGGACGCCCCTGGTCATCGTCCTCCTGATCATCTTTGCGGTCGTACAGAACTTCCGTCCGCTCCCCCAGCCCACCCTCGGCCTCACCGCGAAGGACACGTACACCTTCGACGGTGGCAAGGTGGACATCCCCTGGCCGGCCGAGGGCCAGGCGGCGCTGGACGTGCAGGGCATCGGCTCGTTCGGTTCCTCCGGCGCCCAGAAGCCGGTGCCGATCGCGAGCGTCGCCAAGGTGATGACCGCGTACATCATCCTGCGCGACCACCCCCTGAAGAGCGGCGCCGCCGGCCCGAAGATCAAGATCGACCAGGCCGCCCAGGACCAGGCGAACGCAGGCCAGGAGTCCACCGTCGACGTGACGGCCGGCGACTCGATCACCCAGCGCGAGGCCCTGGAGTCCATCCTGATCGCCTCGGCCAACAACGTGGCCCGCCTGCTGGCCCGCTGGGACGCGGGCAGCGAGAAGTCGTTCGTGGCGAAGATGAACACCACGGCGAAGCAGCTCGGCATGACCAACACGACGTACACCGACCCGTCGGGCCTGACGAACTCCACCGTCTCCACCGCCGTGGACCAGGTGAAGCTGGCGAAGGCGGCGATGGCGAGCGAGCCCGTGTTCCGCGAGGTCGCCGCGATGATGTCGTACGACGACTACAAGGGTGTCAACCACGGCAACTGGAACCAGCTGGTCGGCCACAACAACGTCGTCGGCATCAAGACCGGCACCACCACCTCCGCCCTCGGCAACCTGGTCTTCGCCGCGAAGAAGGACGTGAACGGCGAGACCCGCACGGTCATCGGCGCGGTGATCCGGCAGCCGGCCAACGCCGGCAACGGCAACAGCATCCTCAAGGCCGCCCTCAACGCCGGCGACCAGCTGATCCAGGCCGCGCAGGGCGCGCTGAAGGCGGCGACCATCTACCAGAAGGGCGCCGTCGTCGGATACGTGGACGACGGTCTCGGCGGCCGGACCCCGGTCGTGGCGACCAAGGACGTCACCGCCGTCGGCTGGTCCGGGCTGAAGGTGAAGCTGACGTTCGCCGCCGACGACGTACCGCACACCGCGAAGGCGGGCACCAAGGTCGGCACCCTCACCGTGGGTGACGGCTCGGGTTCCGCCGTCCAGGTCCCGGTGGCCCTCCAGAAGGATCTGGCCGAGCCCGGGTTCACGAGCAGGCTGACCCGTCTCGGCTGACCCATAACGCACATACCGTCACCGCACCCCGCCGATGGCGGCCCACCCCAGGGCCCCGTGGCGGGGTGCGTGCTAGCGTCACGAATCGGGGCAGGTCGCCGGTCGCCGGGACACGGCCGCGAACTGGACGGGAAGCGGCCGGTAACACCGTGGAACGCGGCCGAGAACAGAAGACGGGACACGGGGAGTGCCTTCAGGTGGCCACAGCGGAGCCGACACGCGCCGACGACGCCGATCCGGGCCCGGTAGCCGGCCCGCGAATAGCCCTGCCGTCCGCGGCCCCGGGCGTCGCGGCCGACCCGGCCGGCACGGAAAGTGACAGTCGCACGGCAGGCCCGGGAAGTGACAGTCGCACGGCAGGCCCGGGAAGTGACAGTCGCGCAGCCGGTCCGGGCAGTGACAGTCGCGTCGCGCGGCTGCTGACGGCCGCCGCGCGGCTGCTGACGGCCGCCGAGCCCCTGCGCCGGCGGCTGCTGCGCCACCCGGTGCTCTCGGTCACCGTCCTCGCCGGGATCCTGCACGTCATCTGGTTCTTCACGTTCGCGAACAGCGGCGGGGACCTGGCGGCGCAGGACGCGTGGGCCGAGTTCGTCGGCCGGCACCCGGACTCGGCGTACAACCTCGCCTGGTACGGCGGTATGCACCCGGTGTCGTACAGCGTGGTGTCGCCGTACCTGATGTCGGTGCTCGGGGTCCGGACGACGATGATGATCGCCGGCACCGTCTCGGCCGGTCTGCTGACCCTGCTGCTGATCCGCAGCCGGGCCGTGCGGAACCCGCTGTGGGCCGCGCTCGCCGGGGTCTTCGCGCTGATCTGCAACGCGGTCTCCGGACGGGTCACCTTCGGGCTCGGCACGATGTTCGCGCTGGCGTCGGTCGGGGCGGTGTTCTGCTGGCCGCACCGCTGGCGTTTCAAACGGTGGGCGAAGGCGCTGGTCGCGGCGCCGCTGGCGGCGCTCGCCACCATGTCGTCGCCGGTCGCCGGTCTCTTCGTGGGCCTGGTGGCGGTCGCCCTGTTCCTGCAGAAGCGGCGGCCGGGCGCCTGGGCGCTCGGGCTGGCGCCGGCCGCCGTGGTCGCCGTCTCCGCCTGGCTGTTCCCGTTCTCCGGCACCCAGCCCATGACCATCGGTTCGGTGGTCATGCCCCTCGCCTACGGTCTGCTGTGCCTGTTCCTCGTCCCCAGGGAGTGGAAGACGGTCCGGCTGACGGCCGCCGTGTACAGCCTCAGCGTGGTGCTGGTGTGGCTGGTCAGCTCGCAGATCGGTTCGAACATCTCGCGGCTGCCGATGATGTTCGCCGGCGCGACGCTGATCGCCGCGCTGCCGTACACGGTGCCGCGCTCGCGCAAGTACTACGTCACGGTCCTCGCCTTCCTGGGTTTCGTCGGCTGGATCGGCTTCAAGTCGGTCGACGACATCCTCCACACCACCCCGGCCGCGTCCTGGGCCCGCGAGCTGGCCCCGCTCGTCCACCAGCTCCAGCAGGTCGGCGCCGAGAAGGGCCGCGTCGAGGTGATCCCGGCCCGCTCGCACCGGGAGGCGTCCGCGCTCGCGCCGTACGTCAACCTGGCCCGCGGCTGGAACCGGCAGGCCGACATGGAGCGCAACCCGCTCTTCTACGACGACACCCTCAACTCCGCGAACTACCACGAGTGGCTCCAGCGGTGGGCCGTCCACTTCGTGGTGCTGCCCAAGGACGAGCCCGACGGCGACGGCGGCGAACGGGAACGGGCCCTGGTGCAGCGCGGGATGCCGTACCTGAAGCAGATCTGGGGCGACGCGAACTGGCAACTGTTCCGGGTCACCGACCCGGTGCCGCTCGCGGAGCCCAACGCCTCGGTGGACAGCGCCGAGCAGGGCGAGCTGACCATCGAGGTGCGCAAGGCGGGCCGGATCCTGATCCGGATCCCGTACTCGCCGTGGCTCAGCATCGTCGACGCCGAGGGCAAGAGCCTGAAGGCCCCGCAGGAGACCCAGGCGTCCAAGCACCGGGCCGACGGCGAGCCGAAGACGTACGTCAACGTCAACGGCTGCCTCGCGGAGACACCGGAGGACGCCAAGGGCGACCGGTGGACGATGCTGCTGGCGCCGAAGGCGGGCACCTACCGGCTGGCGGCGCCGTACCAGCTGCCGCGCGGCACGCCCTGCCCCGACGAGCTGAAGTGACCGCCGCCGGGAGCGACGCACGACCCGCTTCGCTCCCGGCTGCCGCGGTGACCTGAGTCCGTTCACGTACCGGTCCGTCCCCAGGACCGTCGGGACGAACGGCACGCCCGCACAGGCAGGTGTTAGCCTCATGCGGCTGTGCTCGGGGGGACGGCCGGGGGACCGGGAAGACATTCCACCGTTCATGTGACGTGCGCCTGTTGGGCCGTCGTCGTCCCGTCATGCTCTGCCTTTGTCACGACCACAGGCCTGGGAGCCGACGTTGGCCAGACGTACCACTGTCCGCGGGGTCATAGCCGCACTGGCGGTCCTCGCCGCGACTGCCGGAGGGATCACCGGCGCGGCCACCGCCTCCGCCGGCACGGCCCTCGCGGCGGAGAAGGTCTTCCAGTCCAACCGTTACGCCCCGCGCGCGGACCGGATCCGCAGTGCGGGGCCCAGTGGCTATCTGCATGCCCAGGAGGGCCGTTCCGGCTACCTGTGGACGTCGTACGCCACTGGCGCGACGACCGGACTGGGCGACCTGCCCTTCCTGGAGATCCCCGGATACCTGGGCTCGTCGTCCGACGTCGTCGCCGAGGTCGTCTCCCCCACCGAGAAGGTCGTCCTCAAAGACATGGCGGCCGGTACCAGCACGGACGTCGCCCTCACCCACGGCGCATACCAGGCCACCTTCGGCACCCACGTGCTGACCCAGGCCCGTGACACCGCCGGCAACCGCACACCGTGGCTCTACGGCGCGGGCGAGCCCGCCGGCGGCACCCCCGTCGAGGGATGGCCGACCGGCGTCACCACCAACTTCACCGTCCTGGGCGGTGACAGCACCACCGCCGTCCTCGACTACGCGCAGCCCAGCGGCGTGCAGCACCTGGTGCTGGTCGACCTGGCCGGCGCGAAGGTCACCGGCGACGTGGCCGTGAACGCCGTGCCGACCGGCGTCGCGCTGAGCGCTGACCGGCTGGTCTGGTGGTCCGGCCTCTGGTCCGCCCACGTCCTGGACCGCGCCGATCTCTCCGCCCCCGCAACGGCGCTGAAGCTGCCCGGCGCGGAGGGCACCCCGTCCGTGGGCATCGCCGGGAACTGGCTGGTGGTGGCCCGTTCCGTGCCGACGAGCCCGCAGGACTGGGCCGACAAGTCCGGCGAGCCGCTGACGGCCCTGCCCCTGAGCGGCGGCGACCCCATCACCCTGCTGCGGCACGCGAACCCCTCCCTGGTCACGACGTCCTGACCTCGCCGGGAGACGTGAACGGCGACGGGCGGCCCGACCTCATCGCCCGCAACAGCTCCACCGGCGCCGTGTACCTCTACAAGGGCACGAGCGCGGGCAAACTGTCGGCGCGGGTGAAGCTCTACGACAACTGGAAGACCTACAAGAAGATCGTCGGCGTCGGCGACTTCAACGGCGACGGCCGCGGGGACCTGCTGGCCCAGGACAGGTCGAACACCTTGTGGCGGTACGACGGGAACGGCACCGGCGGCTTCAAGGCGCGGGTGAAGGTCGCCACGAACTGGGGCTCGTCGTACAACGTCGTCGTCGGCGTCGGCGACATCACCGGCGACGCCAGAGCGGACATCATCTCCCGGGACACCTCGGGCGCGGTGTGGCGCAACACCGGCAACGGCAAGGGGTCGTTCGGGGCCCGTACAAAGATCGCGACCGGGTGGCAGGGGTACAAGGGCGTGTTCTGAGCGGACTTGGGCCGAGACCCGTCGAATCCCGGGCGACCACCGTGAAGCCGTGCGGTGGCCGCCCGGAGAGGCACCGAACCAGGCTTGCCGGTTCCGGCTCACCGCAGCTCGTCCACGTAACGGTCCGTACCGGGAACCGTTGGTATGAACGGTGCGACGAATTGCACGTCGCCCAGCCCGGAGGCCGCGACCGCCGTGTCCAGACCGGTGAAGCGCTCGTGCCAGTGCTCGCGGGGATCGTCCTGAAGGAACCACAGCAGGGTCAACCGGGTTCCCACCCCGTCGACCTGCTTGACGTAGGTCATCCGGTCCAGGGGCAGCGGCGTCGGCGCGAAGACGGTCACCAGGGCCGCGGGCGAGCCCTCCAGCCGTTCCGGAAGATGGTCGTCGCGCAGCCACGCGAGCAGGTCACCGCGTTCGCCGGGGGAGTTGGCGTCGATGACCTGGACGACGAGCCCGGCGTAGGGGTGGTCCAGGGCGTGGATGTCACGGGGACCCTGCCCGCCGTCGCGGTAGACGGTCAGGACGTGGTCCTGGAAGGCGGTGAAGACGTGTGTACGGTCCTGGAAAACCCGGTGGTCACGGTTGAGACGCTTGTTGATGCTGACGGTCCACCGCATGTGGTCGTCGTAGCGGCCGGCGGTCATCCAGTAGACGGAGATGTAGCACCCCGCCGTCACAGGCTGCGCGACAGCGGACTTCTCGGGGTAGCGCAGGAGCTGGAGGTCCCGGGTGGCGACCCAGCGCCGGCCCGCGTACATCCACGGCATGGCCATCGCGCCGGCGATGAAGTGGTCGTCTTCGTACCAGCGGTTGTACTGGCGTTCGTGGCCCGGGTGCGGCTCGACCATGGTGATCAAGGCGTGTCCGAGGTCGGCTCCGTAGGGGCCGACGGCTGCCAGTTCCGCATAGGTGCGGCTGCGGGTTTCCTCTGCGTGCGTCGCGTCGTCCGTCATGGATCCGGTCTAGCTGACTGCGCGTCAGATTGCGAGAGAGCGGCCGGGCCGGTCGAGGTTGTGAAGACATTGTTTAACTGGCAAGAAATTGACGCGCGTTGTCGGCGCTGGCGAGAATGCGGATCACCTCGCTGTGACCAGAGCGAGTGCAGTGACGCGAGGTTGAGCCACGCCGTCTTCCGTTGGCCTGTGCACACCCCTCACGCACGACCACCTCCCACACCTAGTTTCCGCAAGGGCACACCGTGACGCGCTTCTCCCGCTCCAGAACGTCGGCCACCCTCGCCGCGACGGCCTTCCTCGCCACCGCGCCCCTCGCCGGGGCCACGACCGCGAGTGCCACCACCGCGAGTGACTGCCGGACGGCCACCGTGCAGTACCGCATCGTCGACGCCGACGGAAACCCGGTCGGCGCCGACTGGACCTCCCAGGGCGGTTTCCACCAGTGGGACTCCGTCCCCGGCACGGTCGAGGTGCGTCTCGCCCCCGGGCAGGACGTCGGCGCCGGCTGCACGTACCCGGTGTCGCTGGCCGAATACACCACCGAGGGCTCCAACTGGTACACCTCCGGCCACCAGACGCTCGTCGACCACGCCACGGTGTACCTCACCGCCGACGACGTCGCGGGCGGCGACGACGCCAAGCGGACCTGGCAGAAGCTGGCCGTGAAGAGCCCCGACTGCTTCGGGCAAATCGACCTGTACGGCGACGACGTCGTCTACGACGGCAAGTCGGGGGACGGCCACGGCCCCGCACCCTACGAGCCCGGCAACGTCGTCACCCCCTACCACCTCATAGCCGCCTGGAACGGCGGCGACAAGGCGTGCACCCCCGACCAGCCGGAGTCCCCCACGCCCTCGGCGTCGACACCGGCCAGCCAGCCGCCCGCCCCGGAGACCTCCGCACCGGCCACCCCGACGCCCTCCACCCCCGCGTCCTCCACCCCGCCGGCCTCCTCCTCCACCCCGCCCACCACGTCCCACGTGCCCCCGATGAAGACGCCGCCGCCCACCACCCCGGCACCCTCCCCCAGCACCAGCACCCCGCCGCTGGCCGAGACCGGCGCCAGTTCCTCGACGCCCCTGATCGCCGGCGGCGCCGCCCTGGTGATCGCGCTCGGCGCCGGCACGCTCTTCGCCACCCGCAGGGCCCGCAAGTCCTGAGCCTCTCCCGAGGCCGACCGCACATCCGACGGCTCCGCCCCCAGGGCGGAGCCGTCGCCGTTGCGGCCCCGCCGCCCCGGCCCCCTTCCGCCCTCCCGCCGCCGCCCCTACCCTGACGGTCCGTCAGAAACAGGTGGATGAACCGGAGGTCATCGATGTCACTGCTCGCGGGCAAGACGGTCGTCGTCTCGGGGGTCGGCGCCGGGCTCGGGCACCAGGTCGCGGCGGCCGTCGTGCGGGACGGCGGGAACGCGGTGCTCGGCGCGCGGACCGGGGCGAACCTCGCGAAGAGCGCGGCCGGGATCGACCCGGAGGGCACCAGGACCGCCTACCGGGCCACCGACATCACCGACGAGGAGCAGTGCGGGGCGCTGGCCGCGCTGGCGCGGGAGCGGTTCGGCGGGATCGACGCGGTGGTCCATGTCGCCGCCTGGGACTCCTACTTCGGCGGGGTCGAGGACGCGGACTTCGCGACCTGGGCCTCGGTCATCGACGTGAACCTGCTGGGGAGCCTGCGGATGACCCGGGCCTGCCTGCCGGGGCTCAAGGAGGGGGGTGGGTCGGTCGTGTTCGTCGGCACGCAGTCGGCGGTGGCCGCGCCCTCGCAGGTCAGGCAGGCCGCGTACGCCGCCTCCAAGGGGGCGCTGACCAGCGCGATGTACTCGCTCGCGCGGGAGCTGGGGCCGTACCGGATCCGGGTCAACACGGTGCTGCCGGGCTGGATGTGGGGGCCGCCGGTGCAGGCGTACGTGCAGTTCACGGCGCACACCGAGGGGGTGCCGGAGGACGAGGTGCTGGGGCGGCTGACCGAGCGGATGGCGCTGCCGGAGCTGGCGACGGACGGGGACGTCGCGGACGCGGCGGTGTTCCTGGCCTCGGACCGGGCGCGGGCCATCACGGGCCAGTCGCTGCTGGTCAACGCGGGGGAGCTGATGCGCTGAGGCACTGGTTTCGGCCATTGCACTCGTTCATGGATATGAATCAAGGTCAGTAAGCCGAACGATTTTACTTTCCCTTGACCCTACGCCCGCTTGTCGTGCCCTCGCAAACGAACCCACGATGAGCGGGCACTTCGCGGCCTTCCCCGTCCCCGCTCCGCTCATGCGAAGTGCCAGCCAGCTGAGCGGAGTTCACAAGGCGGACCCTGGAAGGGGGGCGCATGAACGGGCTCGACTGGGCCGTGCTCATCGGCTACTTCGGCGTGATGGTCGCGATCGGCGTCTGGTCGCACAAGCGGGTGGACAACGTCAGCGACTTCTTCACGGCCGGCGGGAAGATGCCCTGGTGGCTGTCCGGCATCTCGCACCACATGTCGGGCTACAGCGCGGTGATGTTCACCGGCTACGCGGGCATCGCCTACACCTACGGCGTGACGTCGTTCGTCACCTGGTCCTTCCCGATCGCGCTCGGCATCGCGATCGGTTCGAAACTCTTCGCCCCGCGCGTCAACCGGCTCCGCTCCCGCCTCCACGTGGCGTCCCCGCTGGAGTACCTGAAGAACCGGTACAACCTCTCCACGCAGCAGGCCCTGGCCTGGTCCGGCATGCTGCTGAAGATCGTGGACGTGGGCGCCAAGTGGGCGGCGATCGCCACCCTGTTGTCGGTGTTCACCGGCGTGTCCCTGAACCAGGGCATCCTCATCACCGGTGCGATCACCGCGATCTACTGCACGATCGGCGGCCTGTGGGCGGACGCGCTGACCGAACTGGGCCAGTTCGTCATCCAGTTGCTGGCCGGCATCTCGATGTTCGTCGCCGTCGTCCTCAAGCTCAACGACAAGGGCATCGGCATCTTCGACGCCTTCGACCAGCCGGCCCTGCACGGCCACGGCAAGCCGCTGGTCGGCCCCTACGGCACGGTGTTCCTGCTGGCGTTCCTCTTCATCAAGCTCTTCGAGTACAACGGCGGCATGCTCAACCAGGCCCAGCGGTACATGGCCACGGGCAGCCCGCGCGAGGCCGAACGCTCCGCCCGGCTGTCCGCCGCCCTCTGGCTGGTCTGGCCGGTCGTCCTCTTCTTCCCGATGTGGATGTCCCCGCTGCTGGTCCACGCGGCGAAGCCGGACGGCTCCGACTCCTACGGCCTGATGACCGAACAGCTCCTTCCGCACGGCCTGCTGGGCCTGGTCGTCGTCGGGTTCTTCTCCCACACGATGGCGATGTGCTCCTCCGACGCCAACGCCATCGCCGCCGTCTTCACCCGTGACGTGGCGCCGGTCTTCTCGCAGCGGGCCCGTGCCTGGAGCGAGCGCTCGGGCCTGATCGCGGCCCGCGTCACGACCGTCGTCTTCCTCGGCCTGTCCATGGCGGTGGCGACCCAGGTCAACAGCCCCACGTTCAAGGACATCATCACCGTCGTCATCAAGTGGGTGGCCGGTCTGATGGGCCCGATCGCGATCCCGATGATGCTGGGCCTGCTCCGCCCGTTCCGCCGCTCAGGACCGACGGCCGCGCTCACCAGCTGGGCGGCGGGCCTGCTGGCCTTCTGGCTCGTCAACTACCCGATCAACTGGAACGTCGACGGCGGGGTCCCGCTCCAGTACCAGGTCTCGGTCCCGCTGGCCGTCTCCCTGGTGCTGTACGTCCTGATCGGCTACCTGAAGCCGGAGGACACCCCGGAACGCCTGGCGATCATCGAGACCGTCAACACGGACGGCGACGGCGCGACGGCGGCCGCGGTGCCCGCGGGGGCGGGTGCCGGGGAAGGGGTGCCGGCGCAGTAGGGAAGCCCCGGGGGGCGCGGGTCGTGGCTCGGCTGACGGCCGGCGGGGGGCCCGGCGCGCGGTTCCCCGCGCCCCTTTCGGGGTGCTGGTGCTCAGGTACCTCGCGGATATCTGGCCAGCCACCCCGGAGCCGCGCCCGCCGGGCTGTGCAGGGCCGGCCCCTGGGTCATCTCCATCGCGAAGTCGTCGGCCAGCTCCAGCATCGTCTGACGGCCCTCCAGCTCGGCGATCCAGGCCGGCGGGAGGGCCGTCTCGCCGTGCAGGGCGCCGAGGAGGCCGCCGGTGAGGGCACCGGCGACCGCGGAGGGCCCGGCCTGGTTGACGGCGAGGCACAGGCCGTGCCGTACGTCCTCGCCGACGAGCGCGCAGTACACGGCCGCCGCGAGCGTCCCGTCGGCCGCCCCGTCGCCGGTCAGCTCCTCGACCCGCGCCGGGGACGGCATCCCCTGCCGTACGGCACCCAGCGCGTGCTGCAACGCGTCCGACACGGGCTGGTGCCCCGGCCGGGCCGCGAGCAGGGCGAGAGCCCGCTGCACGGCCCCGTCGAGCGAGTCACCCCTCGCCAGCGCGTGCACGATCACCGCGTACGCGCCCGCCGACAGGCAGGCCGTCGGATGTCCGTGGGTCTGCGCCGCGCACTCCACCGCGAGCTGTACGACGAGCTGCGGCTCCCACCCCACCAGCAGCCCGAACGGCGCCGACCTGGCGACCGCCTCCGGCCCCATGTCCTCCGGGTTCTTGGGCGCCTCCAGCGTCCCCATCCGCTCGTCCCCGAGCCCCAGCAGCAGCGACCGCGTGGGATCCCGCCGGGCGTACAGCCACTCCTCCCGGGCCAGCCACCCGTCGTCCTTGCGCCGCTCGTCGGGCCCCCAGTCCCGCTGGGTGGCCGCCCACCGCAGATACGCCCGGTGCAGGTCGGTCGGCGGATGCCAGGCGCCCGTGTCCCTTCGCACCTGGGCTCTTATCAACCCGTCCACGGTGAAGAGGCTGAGCTGCGTGTGGTGCGTGACGGTCCCGCGCCGCCCGTGCCCGAACCCGAGATCGACCAGCCCCTCGGGCCCGTAGGCGGCCTGGATCTCCTCCAGGGTCAGCCCGTCCACCGGCCCGCCCAGCGCGTCCCCGACGGCGGCCCCCAGCAACGTGCCCCGCACCCGGCTCCGGAAGTCCTGCTGCTCCACACGCCCCCAGACGGCACCCGACGTCACACTCACCACCATGACCTCCTCACGGGCACCGTCCGTACATACGAGCGCACAGCACTGTAATCGACCGGGAACGGTCCGTTCAGGGCCCGGTCGAGTATGCGGAGTGTGGGTTGTGTGCTCCCGGGCGACCGGATTCCGACCGGGCCTGGACGGGTGCTCCGGCGCCGGACGGTGCTCCGGCGCCGGACGGTGCTCCGGCGCCGACCGGTGCTCCTCCGCGCCGGTGCCGACCGATGCTCCGGCGCCGGACCCGTGTCCGGGGCGTGTCAGTCCGGGGCGTGTCAGTCCGTGCCGGTGCCGGCCAGGTCGCGGCGGACCCGGTCGCGGGTCTCCTTCGCCCAGGTGAAGTCCGGGTCCAGGCCGATGGCCCGGTCCAGGTCGGCCAGGGCCTCCGCGCCGCGGCCCAGTTCGTGCAGGGCCGCGCCGCGGCCGGCGAGCGCGGAGGGGTAGTCGGGCAGCAGGGCGGCGGCCCGGGTGAGTTCGGTGACCGCGTCCGCGAAGCGGCCCGCGCGCCGGTAGGCGTCACCCCGCTCGGAGGCGATCCAGGGCGAGTCGGGCGCGCGCCGGACCGCCTCGTCGAGGTCGGCGAAGGCCGCGGCCCACTCACCCCGGGCCCCGCGCAGCCGTGCTCTGCGCACCCGCGCCCACAGGTGCCCCGGGGCGAGGCCCAGCGCGCGGTCGAAGTCGCCGAGGGCCCCGTCGTACTGCTCCAGCGCGTGCCGGCACACGCCCCGGCCGGCCAGGGCGTGCGGGTCGGACGGGTCCAGGGCGACGGCCCGGCCGAAGTCGGCCAGCGCCTCGGTGAACCGGCCCGCCAGCCGGTGGGTCTCGCCCCGGGCCGCGACGAACAGCGCGGTGTCGGGCGCGAGTTCGTCCGCACGGTCCAGGTCGGCGAGGGCACCGTCGAGGTCGCGCAGCGCCCGACGGCACAGGCCACGGCCGTAGTACGCCGTGGCCCGCTCCGGGTCCCGTGCGATCGCCAGGTCGTACTCGGCCAGGGCGCGGCCGAACTCCCCGGCGTTGCGGAGTTCCCGGCCCCGGACGACGTGGGCCAGCGCCCGGCCTGCGCCGTCCAGGCCCGGCCAGGCGAGGAGCAGGTCCATGGCCTCGGTCATCCCGTCGGTGAGAGCCTGGCTCAGGCGGCGGCCCCAGTCCCGCACCACCGGGGCCTCGGCGGCGACGCCCGCCTCCGCGACCGTGACCGCCCAGCGGCGGCCGGCCGCCGGATCCGCCGCGCAGGCCGGCAGGAGGGTGTTCAGCGCTTCCGGCAGCGCGGTCCCCGGCCGGGCGCACAACCGGTGGTACGTCTCCTCCAGCAGGAGTTCGCGCCACGGCTCGTGGTCCCATTCCGTGCCGGGGCGCAGGCCGTTCGCGGTCTCCTCGCGCCAGCCGCCGTAGGCCTCCGCGAGCCTCTCGTGCTCCCGTGTCCAGCCGCGTGGCGAGTGCCGGCGGCGCAGCCGGAGCATCGCGTCACGGACCAGGTCGTGATAGGTGAGCCGGTCCCGGCGCTCGGTGACGAACGGCAGGCCGCGCAGCCAGCCGAAGAGCGCGTCGGCGTCCTCGTCCGGGCAGTCCACGACCGTACGGAAGACGTCCAGGTCGAGGCGCCGGGGCAGCGCGCAGGCGAGCGCCACCGACCGGCGGGCCGGATCGGGCTCCCACTTCAGGAAGCGTTCGACGGCGGTGGCGCTGGGGTCGCCCACGTCGTCCGGGTCGGTGGGGTGCTGTTCGGCCAGGGCGGTGACGAGCACGGGCAGGCCGCCGGTGAGCCGGAGCACCTCGGCGACCACCGGCTCGTCCCGCACCCCCTTGTCCGCGAGCAGCCCGCGGGCCTCCGCCTCCGTGAACGGGCCGAGCGGCAGGTCGGTCCTGAAGTCGGCGAAGCTGCCCCAGCGGGCCGTGTCGAACGGGTGCTGGCCGGAGGTGACCACGACGACGTTGGCGGGGAGGGCGCCGTACCGGTCGGTGGTCATCACGTCGTGCAGCCAGGGGTCGAGGAACGGGCCGGTGCGCTCGTAGGTGTCGAGGAGGAGGACGATCCAGGGGACGGTGTCGGCCGCCGCGGCCAGCTCGTCCAGCAGCACCGGGGTCAGCACCCGCTCCGGGGACAGCACCAGCTGGGCGTCCTCCCGGCTGCGGAAACGGGCCCGGAGCCGGTCGGCGCCCTCGGCGAGGCGGTCGGTGTCCAGGGCGACGGCGAAGGCACCGGCCACCGGCACCATGCCCAGCCCCACCTGTGCCGCCCGTGCCACGGTCAGGCTCCCCGTCGACGGCCCCTCCCGGTCCTCCGGGCCGCCCACCGCCAGCGCGGCCTCGGCCTCGTGCCGGCGCTCCCGGTGTGCGGCCAGCAGCCGCTCCAGCTCCTTGAACCGCCGTCCCTGCGCCTCGAACTGACGGACCATCATCGCCAGCGCCTCGGGCACGCCGGCCACGCCCTCGTCGACGTACGCGGTCAGCGCCCCGGCCTCCCGGGCGATCTGCTCCAGCTCCCGCACCAGACGGGTCTTCCCGACACCGGCGTCACCGTGCACATGGAAGAGGAAGCGATGCCGCTCGTCCTCGGGCGCGAACCCGAGGTTCCGCCGGAACGCCGCCCGCTCCTCGACCCGCCCGACGAAGCCCGCCCTCCGCCGCCGCCCGATCAACTCCTGCATCGACGGCCGCCTCGACCCCATCAACAGCACCCCCGTAGCCGGTCCGTTCGCGGACTCCACCCGACATGCGGCACGCATGCAGACACCGCCTCCCCACCCTCGCACGTCACTCGCCGTGTCCACGGGCCCCCTTCGCACTTCGCACTGCGCGCGCATCCTCGTCCAAGGTGCCCGTGTGCGAGCGGTTCGCCGCCTCGGCGCGACGTCGGGGCGCCCGGCACCCGCCGGGCCGGGGGTGTGAACGGCCGTGCCGGGGAAGGACGATGACATGTCCACCCCCCACGCGCCCCGTGCGCTCTCACTCGCCGCGGCCGTGCTCACCGGCACGGTCGCCCTCTACATCGCCCTCGTCGCCTTCGGGAACATCACCGACTTCGGCACCAACCAGGCGTTCGTCCAGCATGTGCTGGCCATGGACACGACGTTCAAGGACGACGACCTGATGTGGCGGGCCGTCACGGACAAGGGTCTCGAGAACGCGGCCTACGTCGCCGTCATCGTGTGGGAGACGCTGGCGGCGCTCGTGCTGATCGCCGGGACCGTGCTGTGGTTCCGGCGCGACGACGCACGGGCGCGCCGGCTGTCCACCTACGGCCTGCTGATGCTCGTGCTGCTCTTCGGCGCCGGGTTCATCGGGATCGGCGGCGAATGGTTTGCGATGTGGCAGTCGAAGACCTGGAACGGCCTGGACGCCGCGACCCGGGTGCTGGTCCTCACCGGACTCGCCCTGATCGTCGTCCAGTTGCCGGACCGCTCGTCGGCTACTTGACCACCGTCACCTTGGTGTCCGGCTCGGTGCCGAACGTCCACAGGGCCGTGCCGTCGGCCTTCGGCATGCGGATGCCGCTGGTCTGCTTGCCCGCGGCCGGCGGCGGGGACGAGCCGTCGACCGCGTTGGAGAAGGCGATCGACAGACCCGACTTCGCGGCGAAGTAGAGGATGTGCTCGATCTGGACGCCGTCCGAGCCGGTCGTGGACGCCAGGGTCTTGGAGATCGTGTAGCTGCCCGGGTCCGGGCTCACCGTCCCCGGCCACACCGTGAACGTGCGGGTCGCCTTGTCGCTCGCGTCGACCAGCCAGACCCGCTTGCCGCCGAGCGAGTAGACGACCCGGCGGCCGGTCCCGGAGGCCGCCGGGACGTCGGGGGCCTTCGCCGGGGCCGGTGACGCGGAGGGACGGGCGCCCGCCGACGCGCTCGCCGACGGGCGGGCCGCCGCGGCCGCGGGGTGCGGCCCCTGCTCGGCCTGTACGGCGAGGAAGACGACGGCCACCGTCGCCCCCGCCGTCAGACCGGTGACCGTGACCCAGGAGGGCAGTAGGGCAGCCACGGGTACGTATCTCCTCCGCTGTGAGGCCCCCTGTACAGACGACAGAGGTCGGATCATCCTACCGGGCCCTGTCCGGGGGCCCGGCCCCTCAGTCCAGTACCGGCAGCAGCTCCGGCAGGTGCCCGTCGGAGGCCTCCGCCGCCCGCCGCCGCTCCTCGGGCACCTCGCCGTACAGCGTCGTACGCGGCTTCGCCGGACGCCCCGCCGCCTCCGCCACCGCGATCAGGTCACGGACCGACTTGTACGAGCCGTACGACGACCCCGCCATCCGCGAGATGGTCTCCTCCATCAGCGTCCCGCCCAGGTCGTTGGCGCCCGAGCGGAGCATCTCCGCCGCACCCTCCGCGCCCAGTTTCACCCAGCTCGTCTGGATGTTCGGGATGTGCGGGTGCAGGAGGAGCCGGGCCATCGCCGTCACCGCCCGGTTGTCGCGCATGGTCGGGCCCGGGCGGGAGATGCCCGCCAGGTAGACGGGGGCGTTGGTGTGGATGAAGGGCAGCGTCACGAACTCCGTGAAGCCGCCGGTCCGCTGCTGGATCCCGGCCAGGGTGCGCAGGTGGCCCAGCCAGTGGCGGGGCTGGTCGACATGGCCGTACATCATCGTGGACGAGGACCGGATGCCGACCTCGTGGGCCGTGCTGACGACCTCGATCCAGGTGGCGGTGGGGAGTTTGCCCTTGGTCAGGACCCAGCGGACCTCGTCGTCGAGGATCTCGGCGGCCGTGCCGGGGATGGTGTCCAGGCCCGCCTCCTTCGCCGCCGTCAGCCACTCGCGGATCGACAGGCCGGTACGGGTCGCGCCGTTCACCACCTCCATGGGGGAGAAGGCGTGCACGTGCATGCCGGGGACCCGGTCCTTCACCGCCTTCGCGATGTCGAAGTAGGCCGTGCCGGGCAGGTCCGGGTGGATGCCGCCCTGCATGCAGACCTCGACCGCGCCGACGTCCCACGCCTGCTGCGCCCGGTCGGCGACCTGGTCCAGGGAGAGCGTGTACGCGTCGGCGTCGGTGCGGCGCTGCGCGAAGGCGCAGAACCGGCAGCCGGTGTAACAGACGTTGGTGAAGTTGATGTTGCGGGTGACGATGTACGTCACGTCGTCGCCGACGGCCGACTTCCGTACGTCGTCGGCGATCCGGGTCAGCGCGTCCAGCGCCGGGCCGTCCGCGTGGAAGAGGGCGAGGGCCTCGGCGTCCGTCAGCCGCGTGGGGTCGTCGGCCGCGGTCGCCAGGGCCTCGCGGACGTCCGTGTCGATGCGCTCCGGTGCCATGCCGGGGGCCGCCGCCTCGCGCAGGGCGCCCCAGTCGCCGTACACCTCGTCGAAGTCGTCGCGGCGGTCGGTCGTACGGCCCTCGGAGTCGATCGAGGTGTGGAGGTCGGTGCGGCCGGTCGCGACGAAGACCTCCTCCGGCTCCTGCCACGGGTGCCCCTCGACGACCGCGTCCGGGACCGCGAGTCCCGTCTCCGGGTCGGCCAGGGCGGCGACGTGCGGACGCAGCCGCGGGTCCAGCCAGGGCTCGCCGCGCCGGACGAACTCCGGGTAGACGCAGAGACGTTCCCGCAGTTCGAACCCGGCCGCCGCGGACTTCTCCGCCAGCTCCTCGATCTGCGGCCAGGGGCGTTCGGGGTTGACGTGGTCGATGGTGAGCGGGGAGACCCCGCCCCAGTCGTCGATCCCGGCCGCGATCAGGCGCTCGTACTCGCTGTCCACCAGGTTCGGCGGGGCCTGGATGTTGCCGGCCGGGCCCATCACCAGCCGGGCCACCGCCACGGCCGCGACCAGTTCGTCCAGCTCGGCGTCCGGCATGCCGCGCATCGCCGTGTCCGGCTTGGCGCGGAAGTTCTGGATGATCAGTTCCTGGATGCCGTGGTACGAGCGGGCGGTGCGGCGCAGCGCGAACAGCGACTCGGCGCGCTCCTCGTACGTCTCGCCGATGCCGATCAGGATCCCGGAGGTGAAGGGGACGGAGGAGCGGCCCGCGTCCTCCAGGACCCGCAGCCGGACGGCGGGCTCCTTGTCCGGCGAGCCGTGGTGCGGACCGCCGGGCTCGGACCAGAGGCGCGTCGCGGTGGTCTCCAGCATCATGCCCATCGACGGGGCGACCGGCTTCAGGCGCTGGAAGTCCGTCCAGGACAGCACGCCCGGGTTGAGGTGGGGCAGCAGGCCGGTCTCCTCCAGGATGCGGACGGAGATGGCGCGGACGTAGGCGATCGTGTCGTCGTAGCCGTGCGCGTCGAGCCATTCGCGCGCCTCGGGCCAGCGGTCCTCGGGCTTGTCGCCGAGGGTGATCAGGGCTTCCTTGCAGCCGAGGGCCGCACCCTTGCGGGCGACGTCGAGGACCTCGTCGGGGGACATGAACATGCCGTGCCCGGCCCGGCGGAGCTTGCCGGGGACGGTGACGAACGTGCAGTAGTGACACTTGTCGCGGCACAGGCGGGTGAGGGGGATGAAGACGCTCTTCGAGTACGTGATGACACCGGGGCGGCCCGCCTCCGCCAGGCCCGCGTCACGCACCCGGGCGGCGGAGGCGGCGAGGTCGGTCAGGTCCTCACCGCGCGCCTGGAGCAGCACGGCGGCCTCGGCGACGTCGAGGGCGACGCCGTCCCGGGCGCGTTTGAGGGCGCGACGCATGGAGTTCTCGGTGGGGCCGGTTCCGGGGGTCGCGGAAGTCGTCATTCCTTGAGCATACGTTCGGGTTCGGTAGGGGCCGTGGGGGTGCGGTGCGCTGCCGCGTGCCGGTGCGCTGTGGCTGATCGCGCAGTTCCCCGCGCCCCTGAAGGGGCGCTCATCGCGACGCCGGCTTTTTTCTGCCGGGTCCGCAGTCCTGAAAGAAGAAACGCCGCGGCGAGCGCCCCTTTGGGGGGCGCTGGCGGTACCCCCGGCCGAAGGCTGGGGGAGGAACTGCGCGAGAAACCACGACGGACCCGCACTCGCCCCCCACCCCGACCCGGCAGACGGGACGACGCCCCCCTCACAGGTACTGCGCACACGCGTCCAGCACCCCCAGTACCTCCGCCTCCCCCGCCGGAGGCAACTGCACCACGACCTCCTCGACGCCCAGCTCCGCGTAGTACGCCAGCTTCCCCGGCGTCGGGAACACCGCGTACGGCACCACCTGGAGCGCGTCCGTGTCCCGCCCCGCGTCGGCCCACACCGAGCGGAGCACCGGCAGCGACTCCGACAGCCCGCGCCCCCCGATCGGCATCCACCCGTCCGCGTACTCCGCGATGTGCGCGAACAGTTTCGGCCCCGCGGCCCCGCCGACCAGCGTGCGCGGTCCGGTCACCGGCCCGCGCGGCTTCTGCACCGGCTTGGGGAACGCGGAGGACGCCCGTACGCTCCCGAACTCGCCCTCGTACGCCGTCGGTTCGGCCGCCCACAGAGCCCGCATCAGCGCCATCCGGTCCCGGGT
Source organism: Streptomyces arenae (assembly GCF_022343545.1). NCBI lineage: Bacteria > Bacillati > Actinomycetota > Actinomycetes > Kitasatosporales > Streptomycetaceae > Streptomyces > Streptomyces arenae. The sequence continues at coordinate 338,564 of NZ_JAKQYH010000090.1, read as the reverse complement.
CAGCTCCCGCCTGGTCCCCCACCGCACCCCGTGGTCGGCGGCCTCCTCCACGTTCCAGCCGAATCCGACGCCGAGGGTGAAGCGGCCGCCGGACAGGTGGTCGAGCGTGGCGATCTGCTTGGCGAGGTCGATCGGGTCGTGCTGGGCGACCAGGGTGATGCCGGTGCCGAGGCCCAGGCGTTCGGTGACGGCGGCGGCCTGACCGAGGGCGACGAAGGGGTCGAGGGTACGGCCGTACTCGCGCGGCAGCTCCCCGCCCGCCGGGTACGGAGTGGTCCGCTCGACCGGGATGTGGGTGTGCTCGGGCAGGTACAGGCCGGCGAATCCGCGCGCCTCCAGCTCACGGGCGAGCCGGACGGGGGCGATGGTCTCGTCGGTGAGGAAGATCGTGACGGCTATACGCATGCCCCATCTGTACCGGGGGTGGCTCGATATGTCCATACCGACCGGTCGGCATCACCCGCCTCACCTGTCACACCGCTATGCACATGACATAAGGACTTCTGTGGATTCCCTGTCCTTCCGGGGGAGTTCACGTCCACCGGGGAGAGTGAGCCGCATGTGTGAGGACACGCACGACATCGGCAGACGCGCGCTGATCGTGACGGGCGCCACCGCAGCCCTTACGTTGGGAACCGTGAGCTTCGCGGCGGCGGACGGTCAGCACCAGGAGACCCGCACGGTACGCGGCACGCTGCCGGCCGGGTGCCCGGACTTCGTGTACGTACCGGTCGAAGTCCCTCCCGGCGTACGGGAGATCAAGGTCTCCTACACCTACGACAGGCCGAGCGTCCCGGCCGGCACCACGGGCAACGCGCTCGACATCGGCGTCTTCGACCAGCACGGCACCGAGCTGGGCGGCAAGGGCTTCCGGGGCTGGTCCGGGGGCGCCCGCACGGAGTTCTTCGTCCGCGCCGACGACGCCACGCCCGGCTACCTCCCCGGCCCCGTCGGCGCCGGCACCTGGCACATCGCGCTGGGCCCCTACACGGTCGCCCCGCAAGGACTGTCGTACGAGCTGACGATCACCCTGACCTACGGTGAACCCGGCACGCCCGTCCGTCCGGTCTACCCGCCGCAGCGGGCCAAGGGGCGCGGCCGGGACTGGTACCGGGGCGACTGCCACCTGCACTCCTGGTACTCCGACGGCCGCCGCACCCCCGCCGAGATCGCCGCCCTCGCCCGGGCCGCCGGCCTCGACTTCATCAACTCCTCCGAGCACAACACGCACTCGGCGCACGCGCACTGGGCCGACCAGGCCGGCGACGACCTGCTGATCATGCTCGGCGAGGAGATCACCACGAGGAACGGCCACGTGGTCGCCCTCGGCACCGACCCGGGCACCTTCGTCGACTGGCGCTACCGGGCCCGGGACAACCGCTTCGGCCACTTCGCCCAGCAGATCCACAAGGCCGGCGGCCTGGTCGTACCGGCACACCCGCACGCCACCTGCGTGGGCTGCGCCTGGAAGTTCGGGTTCGGGGACGCGGACGCCGTCGAGGTCTGGAACGGCCCCTACACGCCCGACGACGAGGTGGCCCTCGCCGCCTGGGACGCCACCCTGGTCGCCTCGGTACGGAACAACCGGCGGTGGCTGCCCGGCATGGGCAACAGCGACGCGCACCGCGACCCGGACGCGGTCGGCTCCCCCCAGACGGTCGTCCTCGCCGACGACCTGAGCCGCGAGGCGATCCAGGAGGGCCTGCGCGCGGGCCGCTCCTACATCGCCGAGTCGAAGAACGTGACGCTGAGCTTCACGGCGACGGGCGGGCGGGGGGAGCGCGCGGGCATCGGGGAACGCCTCGCCGTCGCCCCCGACGCCCCGGTGACCGTCCGCCTGGAGGCCGCCGGCGTCCCCCGCTGCACGGTCCGCCTCGTCACCGACGAGGGCGTCCTGCTGACCAGCGACCCGCTGCCGGTGACCGGCTCGGGCGTGGTGGAGTGGCGGACGACCCCGCAGTACGCGGCCTACGTCCGCGCGGAGATCCGCCACGAGACAGCGGCGGGCCCGGTCCCCGGCGCCCTCGCGGCCCTGACGAACCCGATCTTCCTGGGACGGTGAGGCATCGCCCCGATTCCGGGGGGGGCAGCGGCAGCGCACCGTAAGGGGCGCGGGGAACTGCGCGACCAGCCACGACGGCGCCGCACTCGACTGACGGCAGACGGCAGACGGCAGACGGCAGATCCCGGCACCTCCAAGCGGAGCGCTCAGTGACGGCCGTCCGGTCCGCCCCCGGTACGCCGCAGTTCGCGCCGCAGCGCGCGCCGCTGCTTTCCCGGCAGGGTGCCGGCCAGCTCCCCCACCGGGGCGACGTCGTGACCTTCGCCGTCCCGGCGGCCCCGGCACCACCACACCGGTGGTTCGGCGGCTTCCGTCGCACCCGGAAACCAGTCGTCGGCGGTCCCCGCGGGACGCGGGTGCATGCCGAGCTTGTGCTCGCCGCAGACCGGCCAGACCTGCCAGAGCAGTTCCACGACGGTCTCCTGCGCCGCCGCCGCGACCACCGTCAGCACCGTCGCCTCGTCGTCCGGCTCCAGCGGGTCACCCTCCTCGGGGTCCCACGCGTTCACCTGGTTGCCCTGCCAACGGCCGTCGGGCATCGCCACGTAGACCTGCCCCCGATCGATACCGCCCGGGGGCAGGCTCGGCCGCGTGTCGACCATCAGCACCAACGCGTCCTGCCCCGGCACGGTCGCCGTCAGGTCCCGGTTGACCACGGCGAGCGCGGCCTCCAGCTTCGGCCACTCACCGGGCTCGACCGGCCGGGGCTCCGGGCGCCGCGGGCGGTCGTCACCAGGACCGATGCGGTGATACGAGAAGTAGCTCACCGGGGCATCGTGCCATCCGCGCTGTCCTGGTCGTCTTCGCTCCCTATCAACCGGCGCCGTGCCACAGGTCGACGCTGTGCGCGTCGACAAGGGCGCTGATACCGGTCAGGACGTCGTCGGCCGGCAACGGTCCGAGCCGGCGTCCGTCACGCAGGCGCACTGCGACGAGATCGTCAGCGGCTTCCCTGGCGCCGATGACGGCCTGGTAGGGAACCAGGCGCGCCGCCCGGACGCGTGCGCCCAGACTGCCGCGTTCCGGGCCCGCGACGTCGGCCCGCAGCCCGAGGCCGGCGCAGCGACGGGCGAGCGCTTCGGCGTGCGGCAGTTCGGTGTCGGAGACCGGGAGGATCACCAGTTGGGTGGGGGCGAGCCAGGCGGGGAAGGCCCCGCCATGGTGTTCGACGAGATGAGCGACGGCTCGTTCCACACTGCCGATGATGCTGCGGTGGACCATGACCGGGCGGTGTCTGGCACCGTCCGCGCCGATGTAGTGCAGGTCGAACTGCTCGGGCTGGTGGAAGTCGATCTGGACGGTGGACAGGGTGGACTCCCGGCCGGCTGCGTCGGTGACCTGGACGTCGATCTTGGGGCCGTAGAACGCGGCCTCTCCCTCGGCCGCCTCGTAGGCCAGGCCGGACCGGTCGAGGACGTCGGTCAGCAGGGCGGTGGACCGTCGCCACTTATCGGGTGCGGCCACGTACTTCCCGCCGGGGCCCGGAAGGGAGAGCCGGTAGCGGGTCGCGGTGATGCCGAGCGCCCGGTACGCCCGGCGGATCATCTCCAGCGCCGCCCGCGCCTCCCCTGCGACCTGGTCCAGGGTGCAGAAGACGTGCGCGTCGTTGAGCTGGATGGCCCGGACGCGGGTCAGCCCGCCGAGCACCCCGGAGAGCTCGGCACGGTACATGCCGCCGAGCTCGGCCATCCGCAGCGGAAGTTCACGGTAACTGTGGGGCCGGGAACGGTAGATGACCGCATGATGAGGACAGAGACTCGGCCGCAGGACGACCTGCTCGCCGCCGAGTTCCATCGGCGGGAACATGTCGTCGCTGTAGTGCGCCCAGTGTCCGGAGATCTCGTACAGCTCCCGTTTGCCGAGCACCGGCGAGTACACGTGCTGGTAGCCCGCTCGCCGCTCGGCGGCGCGGATGTACTCCTCCAGGGTGTGCCGCACGGTTGCGCCGTCGGGCAGCCAGTAGGGCAGTCCGGCACCGATCAGCGGGTCGGTGCCGAACAGGTCGAGTTCCCGGCCGAGTCTGCGGTGGTCGTGCACGGTGGTCATCGCGGTCTCCCTCGCTGGTCGCGGAGCAGGAGACCGGGCCTACGACGAAGCCCCGGGGCACCTGCCCCGGGGCTTCGCATCAGATCATCTGTCAGCGCGCCGGGACACTCTCCGGCGTCGTCGTCATGGCAGCGCGCTTCATGCCGGTCACCGTAGCAACGGCCCCCGGCAATCCGCCGCTCATTTTCGGGCCCGCACCGGCTCGAACTGCCGCGAAAACCACGTGCCGCGGCCGGGCGCACCTCCCTACGCTTCCCAGCATGGACAGTGCCTGGGCCGAGGGGCTCGTCAACGTCGTGGACGTCGAGGCGACCTGCTGGGCCGGTTCTCCGCCGCCCGGCGAGGTCAGCGAGATCATCGAGGTCGGGCTGACCGTCGTCGACCTGGCGGCGGGTGAGCGGCTGGCCCGGCACCGGATCCTGGTGCGGCCCGCCCGGTCCACGGTGAGCGGGTTCTGCACGGAGCTGACCGGCCTCACGCAGCCCGAGGTCGACCAGGGGGTCACCTTCGCCGAGGCGTGCCGGCTGCTGGCGGCCGAGCACCGTGCGGGCGCCCGGCCCTGGATCAGCTGGGGCGACTACGACCGCCATCAGTTCACCCGGCAGTGTCAGGCGACACGGACGACCTACCCCTTCAACCATCGTCACACCAACGCCAAGGCCGCCTTCACCGAGGCGTACGGCCTGCGCAAGCGCCCCGGCATGGCCCAGGCCCTGGAGATCGCCGGGCTGCCGCTCGAAGGCCGGCACCACCGGGGCGAGGACGACGCCTGGAACATCGCGGCCCTCGTGCTTCATCTCTCCGCGCGGGGCCACTGGCCGGCCCCGGTGACGCACCTCGCCTGACGCCATGGGGGAATTGCTGGAGCTCGCGGAGCGGGTCGCACTCCTCGACGCGTGTGTCGAGCCCATCGCGAGGAGGCCGGTGGGCCTCACCGACCCCGACCGGGTGCGGAGGATGCGGGAGGGCCCGCATCCGCTGGACGAGGCGGGGATCCGCCCGGAGGCCGAGGCGGCGCTGCGGGACGTCCTCACCCGCTACGAGGAGGGCGACGGCGGCCGGACGGCAACCCTGTGGGCCGTGGTGAGAAGAACTACTCAGTCCACGACCTGTGGGTCACGGAAGTAGTAGACGACGGTCACGCCCATGCCGTGGGTGTGCGTGTACACGACCGTGATCGCCTCTGCCGAGTCCCGGGCAAGGGGTGTGGTGTACGTGTATTCCACGGACGGAGGCCGCCACCCGGGGATCTCGCGGCCGGTCGCCGGGTCCCTGGGCGATGGCGGCGAGCGCCTCCCGGACCATTTCCCGCTCCCCCTCCGTCAGGTCACCGAACGCCTTCCTCGCGGGCTCGGCCTCCTCCAACGGGACGTCGTTCACCCGCCGCCGCCTTCGGCTCGCGCATCTTCCAGGGCGGTCATGATCTTGGCCGAGTTCCTGATCAACACCCGGTGCCGGTAGGCCCGGACCACGGCCGCGGCACCGGCGAAGTCATTGGTCGGGGAAGCTCCTATGGCGGCCGCCAGCTCCGCTTCGAAGCGCTCGCGATCGCCCGGGAAGCCATAGCGGCTGAGCGCGCTGCGCAGGTCGTCCACGGTCCGGATCTCCGGGAGGGGCATCGCTCCCCAGCCGTGCTCGGGCTGTGCGCTCATGATCAGCTCCTGAGGGACGGACATCGCTCCAGCTCCCAGTATGGCCCTGGTCACCACGCCACCGCCCCGGCTCCGCACTCCGCCCACATCACCTTGCCGCCCTTCGAGGTGCCGAGCTCACGGAGCACCGATGCGCCCCACCTGTCCGCGCAGGCCCGCACCAGGGGCAGGCCGCGGCCGTGCTCGGCGTCGGGTGGGGGTGGTGGGGCGGGGGCGGTCGAGAAGCCGGGCGGGACGTGCGGGTCCGTGTCCCATACGGTCACGCGGAGGCGGCCGGTGTCGACCGAGCGGAGCCGGAGCGCGTACGGCCCCTTCGTATGACAGTGCGCGTTGGCCAGGAGCTCCGCCGCCACCAGCTCCGCGGTCGGGGCCAGCTCCGGGAGCCCGTGCGCGGCGAGGACCAGTCTCAGGGTGCCCCGAGCGATACCCGGTGCGCGTGGATCGTGCGGAAGGTGCAGGGTGTACGCCCAGGACGGGGATACGGTGGCCATGGGAAGTCTCCGATCAGTGAAGAGAGTTGGACAGGTGCCCGGTGTCTCCGCCATGGCGTCCCACGGTGCGCTTCCGGGAGTGGCGCCTGAAACGACGATAAGGGCTGAGCAAATGTCATTTGCGGAGTACGGGGATACTTCGGGCGACATTCCCCCGTGTGAGTGACCCACGACGGAACAGACGTCCAGGAGGAGCGCACATGTCCGCAAGACCGCCGCTGACGTCCCGTCGACTCCGGGTCGCCGTCGAACTGCGCAAGATGCGCGAGCGTGCGGGCATAACGGCCACCGAGGCGGCCCGGGAACTGGGTACGGGCCAGGGGCAGCTCAGCAGCGTGGAGTCGGGCCGGTTCGGCGTGAGTCCCGAGCGCATCAGAGCCCTGGCCTCCATCTACTCGTGCGCGGACCAGGCGTTCGTGGAAGCCCTCGTCGACCTGGCGACGGACAGGACGCTCGGCTGGTGGGAGACCTACCGCGGGGTTCTGCCCTCGGGGCTCCTCGACCTGGCGGAGCTGGAACACCACGCCGTGGCCGTACGCACCGCGTACACCTCCCACATGCCGGGCCTGCTCCAGACCGCGGAGCACGCGCGTGAGATCTTCCGGCACGTCATCCCGGCACCCACCCCGCCCGAGGTCGAGCACCGCGTCTCGCACCGCGTCAAACGACAGGGCGTGCTGTACGGGGCCAACCCGACGCCGTACCGCACCACCGTGCACGAGGCCGCCCTGCACATGCGTGTCGGCGGTCGGACCGTGGCCCGCGCGCAGTTGCGGCATCTGCTCGACATGAGCGAGCTGGAGCACGTCACCATCCGGGTGCTCCCCTTCGACGTCGGCGCGTTCCCCGGATCGGGTCAGTCCATCAACTACCTATACGGCCCGGTCCCACAGCTCGACACCGCACAACTCGACCAGTTCCACGGCCCGGTCCTCCTCGACGCCGAGGCCCTCCTGGACAAGTACCGGAACCTGCTCGACGTGGTCGAAGCCACCGCCCTCAGCACCACGAAGTCCCGAGATCTGATCCACTCGATCGCCCAGAACCTGTGAAGGAGCCGACATGTCCCCGCACCGCTGGCAGAAGTCGTCCTACTGCCAGGAAGGCGACGCCTGCGTCCACATATCCGCCGGCCCCGCCCTCGTCCGCATAGCCGACGCCGACCCGCCCCGGAGCGTCCTCACCGTCGGCGCCAAGGCCTTCGGAGGTCTGCTCGACATGGTGAAGTCGTCCGGCGGACGGTGACGGTGCCAGGCAGTTGCCGGGATGTGACCGAGATGCGTGCCGAAGGAGCACGGGAGTCGGCGTCGGGCTCCTCCTCACCCACCATCTAACGATCCCTACGGAGAGCGTGCCGTGCGCCCTGTTCCCACCTGCGTCCTCAGCAGCGGCCAAGCCCCCCGGGTCCAGCATGGACACGCCCTGGACTCGTACGTCCAGATCGGCTCTCTGAGCAAGCCGCTCACCGGAACCGTGCTGGCCCGGCTGGCTGCGACGGGGGTGCTTCAGTTGGATGCCCCGTTGGAGGAGCTCCTCCCGGTACCGCGGGGTACCGGCATCACCCTGAGGCATCTCGCCCAGCACACCTCCGGACTGCCACGGCTGCCCCCGCACCTGAACCGGCGAGACCCTTACACCGCCTTCGACGATGCCGCCCTGCACGCCGTACTTCACGGACTGGACACCCTCACCACCACAGCCCCCGGCCACACCGAGGAGTACTCCAACCTCGGGTACGCCATCCTCGGAGCCGCACTCACCTCCGCCACAGGGATGTCCTACCAGGACCTCCTGAACCGTTATGTCCTTGCCCCTCTGGACGTCACGGAGGTGACCGGCACTCCTCCGCCGGACAGACGCCTGCACAGCCGCGGGCTGTTCGGCCGCCCACGTCGCCCCTGGACCATGACCGGCGCCATCCTGCCCGCCGGAGGCCTCTGGGCCACCCCGCGGGCCGCCGCCGATCTGGTGGTCGCCCTCCTCGTCGACCGGAAACTGGGAGAGCCCGCCCTGTCCTGGCAGAGATCCGGCACCGTGCTCTGGCACAACGGCGCCACCGGTGACGCCTCCGTTTTCGCCGGCGCCGTGCCGGACGGCAGATGGGTAGTGGTGCACCGGCTCACCGGACAAGCAGACCGCACCGACGAACTGGGCATCGAGGTCCTGCAGCAGACCGCACCCAGCAACACCGTCGAACTTCAGGACGAGTGAGTCGTACGCACCGCCGGCGGATGCTCAGCGCGGTTCGGGGAGCAGAGGAGAAGCTCCTTCGGCGTACGTCCCGGCACACCCCCACACCGTCGGCCGGGGCCGGGGCCCACACCGTCGGCCGGGGCCGCGGCCGACGGTGCCGGTTCCGGGACTGGTCAGCGGACCGGCAGGGACCGGGTGTGCTCGATGCGGACGGCGTCCAGGGCGCGCGGGTCCAGGCCGAGCAGCCGCAGGATCGTCGGCGCGATCTGCGTGGTCCGCACCGGCGCGTCTACGCGGACGTCGTGCGGGGTGCCGGCGCCGTAGACGACGAGCGGCACGTCCCGGTCGTCGGCGGCTGCTCCGCCGTGCTCCGCGATCTTGCCCTTGCCGCCGGTGTAGACCACGCCGTACCGGCTGACGCCGAACACGTCGGGCACGCGCGAGTCGCCGGGCCTGGCGTGGAAGTAGCGGGCGGCCGCCGCACCGGCGTAGACGGTCTTCAGGCCGCTCGCCGTGAACGGCTTGGCGGCTCCGTCGATGCCGGTGCCGGTGCCGGACCGGGCGAGCAGGTAGGCCTTGGCGAACTCGGTGGCGGCCTGGGACCGGTCGCTCAGCCACAGCAGCATGGCGTCGTCGTCCACGGCGTGGGCGACCAGGTCGCCGGCGCCGGGGTGGGCGGCCTTCCAGGCGGCGTTCAGCCCGTCGAGCAACGGCCCGTCGTCGATGCGGGTCAGTGCCTTCGGGTCGGTGGGCGACTGGCCGTGCTTGGCGGACAGGATGACGGTCGTGCTGCCGTCGAGGCCTCGCTGGTGGATCTCGTCGAGGAGAGCCCCGGCCTCCTGGTCGACGAAGCCGAGGTTCTTCGCGAGCAGCGGGCCGGGGGTGCCGGGCGTGGTGTAACCACCCGTCAGGCCGTCGGAGGCGGGCAGCTTCTGGGCGGTGGACACGGACTGGAAGTTCATGCCGAAGACCGCGGGTACGCCGGTCTTGTGGGTGCCACTGTGGTCGTGGCCGTCGATCTCGTTGAGGACAGCCTTCACCTTGTAGGCGTCGTACTGCTCGGTGGCCGCGTTGTCCTTCGTCCAGTCCTGGCCGGCCGGGTGGCCGACGGCCTGGCTGTTGATCTCGGGGGCGAACAGGTCCTGGATGCCGTCGCCGGACGGCCCGTCGAGGATCTCGTAGGCGACGTGCTTGTCCGACCACGCGGTGCGCAGCCCCGCCTTGCGGGCGACGTCGAAGACCGTGTTCACCTTGAGGTAGGAGTGCGGGTAGACCGGCTTGCAGGTCTTCGGGTCGACGGGCAGCTTCGCCGGGTCGATGAGGGCGGCCGCGTCACCGGTCATGTCCAGGATGCTGCCGGGCAGGCCGGTCAGGCCCTGGCCCGCGTCGAGGGAGTTCTGGTCCTTGTCGAGGTCCTCGGTGAGGTCGACCTCGGCGCCCGGCCTGACGCCCGCGCAGTCGGTGGTGCCGGCCGGGAGCAGGGCGTTGCTGTAGGTGTCGTCGTAGTAGACGCCCGTGACGCCCGGGTCCCCGCCGGTCAGCTGTCCCACCATGCCGGGGAAGGAGTCGGAGGGGACGGTGGTTCTCGCGTGGGTGTATTCCACGCCGCCGCCGGCCAGGCGGGCGAGCGCGGAACGCGGGTGCCGGGCCACGTACCAGGCCAGGTCGGACTGGTGCAGGCCGTCGACCGACAGCAGCAGGACGTGCCGGGAACGGGGCGTGGGGGAGGCCGAGGCGGGACCGGCCGTCGCGGCGGTCAGACCGCCGACGGCGGCGAGCGCGGCGGCGGCCGCCGCGGCAGGACGGAGGGGGTGTCGGAACACGGGGGTTCTCCTCGAGACTGTGCGGAGCTCGTGACCCTGCGGGTGACGCACCGACATTCGAGAAGGAGAACGTGTACGGAACCGGACCTGCGTGCCCGATTCTGTCAAAGAACGTCATGTCGGCGCGCAAAGCCCACCGGCCGGTGGCCCGCAAAGCCCACCGGCCCGTAGCCCGCGAAGCCCACCGGCCCCTAGCCCACTTCGGAGACAGAGGAACGATGTCCGACCGCAGATTCCGCATCACCACCGCCTTCCAGCGGCACGTCGCCAACCCGCTGACCCGGCTCATGCCCTTCCAGACGCTGCTGGAGACCACCGGGCGGGTGTCCGGGCAGGCCCGGCGGACGCCGTTGGGCGGGAAGCGGGTCGGGGACAGCTTCTGGCTGGTGTCGGAGTTCGGGGTGAAGTCGCAGTACGTGCGGAACATCCAGGCCGATCCCCGGGTGCGGGTGCGGATCGGTGGGCGGTGGCACCACGGCACCGCCCACCTGCTGCCCGACGACGACCCGGTCGCCCGGCTGCGCACCCTGCCGAAGGGCAACAGCGCGGCCGTGAAGCTGCTGGGGACCCAGCTGCTGACGATCCGGGTCGACCTCACCGACTAGTGCCGCACCAGAGAACCGCTGCCCTGTGACGAAGGCTGAGAAGATGACCACGCAGACCCACCCCGCCGACCAGGAACTCGTCGAGGCCGCAGCGCATGTCGCCCGCACCCGCTGCCGGGGCGACAACCACACCATGGCGGCCGCGGGCCGCGCCCGGGACGGCCGGATCGTCACCGCGGTGAACGCCTACCACTTCACCGGAGGACCCTGCGCCGAACTCGTCCTCATCGGCGCCGCGGCCGCCCAGGGAGCCTACGAACTGGACACGATCGTCGCCGTGGGCGACCGCGACCGGGGGATCGTTCCCCCCTGCGGTCGGTGCCGTCAGGTACTTCTCGACTACTTCCCCGCCATCAAGGTCATCGTCGGGGAGGACGGCCGCGTCCGAAGCGTCCCCGTCTCGGACCTGCTGCCCGCGAGCTACGTCTGGGCCGACCACCAGCTGGACGCCGGGTAGACCCCGCGGCTCGGCACCGGCTCAGTTCGCCGCCTTGTAGAACGCGTACGTCGCCGAGTACGGCACCGAGACCTGGTCCGTGCCGGTGCACGCGGCGGCCGGGGCCACACCGCCTTCCGTGTCCAGGCGCTGGACGTAGGTGACGCCCTCGAACGTCCCGGTGCCGCGGGTGGCCGTGGCCTTCAGGAGGAGTTCGGGGATGGTGCCCTCCTTGGCGGACGTGGCGACGGCGGAGGCGTTCACCGCGCTGCCGTCCACCGTGGACACCCACACCGGGCCGCGGGAGTGCAGGGCGACCGGGCGGTGGGCGCGGTCCCGCTTGTCGGAGAGGGTGGCGGCGGGCTCCAGGAGCTTCCAGGCGCCGTCGGTGCAGGTGTAGGTCTGCACGCCGTGCGCGGAGTAGACGCCGGTCAGCCTGTTGCCGTCGGGCACCGCGAGCGCGGCGGGGGCGTGGACGGCCGGGATGCGGACGGGCTGTGCCGACGCGGCCTGGACGGCGGTCGTGCCGAGCAGGGTGGCGGCGGCCGCGGCGGCGACGGCCGTGGAGGTCAGGGCGATTCTCTTGGCGAGCTTCATGGAGCTGTCTCCGAAGAATGGTGATGCGTGTCCAGGGAGGGGCCGGCCGGACGTCGATCAACCGGAAACCGGCCGTCCCCCTTGTGCCCCGGACGCTACGGACCCGGCGCCGCCCGCGGGGCCGATCGGCCGATCCCTGCCCGCACGGGACGCCCCGGCGGTCCCAAAGGGCAGTCGCGGCAAGCCGGTTGTCACCTCATCCCGGCCAGACGATCGCCTGTACCTCGCTGTAGGCGTGCAGCGCGTACGAGCCGACGTCCCGGCCCACCCCGCTCTTCTTGAACCCGCCGAACGGCGCCTCCATGTTCCGGCCCACCGTGTTGATCCCGACCCCGCCGGCCCGCAGCCGGCGCGCCACCCGGAAGGCACGGGCCACGTCCCCCGACCAGACGTAGTCGATGAGGCCGTAGTCGGAGTCGTTGGCGAGGGCGATGCCCTCCTCCTCGTCGTCGAAGGGGATGACGGAGACGACCGGGCCGAAGATCTCCTCGCGGGCCGCCCGCATGTCGTTGCCGCAGTCGGCGAGGAGGGTGGGCGCGACATAGAAACCCCGCTCCAGCGACGGGCGTTCACCGCCCGCCACCACCGTCGCCCCTTCCTTGCGGGCGAGTTCGACGTACGACTCGACGCGCGCCCGGTGCTCGGCGGAGATGACCGGTCCCACCACCGTGTCCGGCGCCGCCGGGTCCCCCACCGTCAACCTGCCCGCGTACGCGGCGAGTCCGGCCACCAGCCGGTCGTACAGGCCGCGCTGCACCAGCACCCGGGTGGGCGCCGTACAGATCTGTCCGCTGTAGAAGGAGAAGGTGGTGCCGATCCCGGCGACCGCCGAGCCGATGTCCGCGTCGTCGAGGACGACCGCCGCGCCCTTGCCGCCCAGCTCCATCAACTGCCGTTTCATGTCCCGCCCGCACACCTCGGCGATGCGCTGCCCGACGGCCGTGGACCCGGTGAAGCTGACCATGTCGACGTCCGGGGAGGCGACGGCCGCCTCGCCGACCGCGGTGGACCGGCCGGAGACCACGTTCAGCACGCCCGGCGGGACGCCCGCCGCCTCCAGCGCCTCCGCCATCCGGTAGACGGACAGGGGGTCCTGCGGGGCCGGCTTCACCACCACCGTGTTGCCCATGGCCAGCGCGGGCGCGACCTTGCCCGCCGGGTTGGCCCAGGGGTTGTTGTACGAGGTGATGCAGCTGACCACCCCGACCGGCTGCCGTACGGCCAGCGCGCCCATCACCCCGGCCTTCCCCATCGGGCCGGCCTCGTTGATCTGCGGCGGGATCGCCCACTCGGCGGGCTCGACGGTCGCGTACCGCCGGAACCGGGCCACGGCCACCCCCACCTGCATCGCCCGCGCCGTCCCGGTGGTCGCCCCGGTCTCCGCCCGCGCCAGCTCCGTGTACGGCCCCGTCCGCTCCCGGATGATTCCGGCGGCCCGGCCCAGCACCGCGGCCCGTTCCGCGGCGGGGGTCCGCGACCAGGCCGTGAACGCCTCCCGGGCGGCGGCGCAGGCGGCCAGCACCTGCTCCTCGGAGGCCTCGGGCGCCCAGCCGACGGTCTCCTCGGTCGCCGGGTCGATCACCGCGTAGTGCCCGGCGTCCGGCTCGACCCAGGCGCCCCCGAGGAACAGCCGCTGCCGGCCGGCCGTTTCGCTCACCGGGTGCTCACCGTCCTGGTGTCCCGCCCGGACCGCAGCACCGTCCCGGGTACGGCCCCGCTCACCACGTCGTCCCGGATGGCCTCGACGCCGTTGACCCAGACCGCGCGCACGCCGATCGCCTTCGAGTCCAGCCGCGGGCTGTCTCCCGGCAGGTCGTGCACCAGGGTGGCCTGGCCGGCGGCGATCCGCTCCGGGTCGAAGAGCACCAGGTCGGCATGGAAGCCCTCGGCGATCCGTCCGCGCTCCCGCAGTCCGAAGAGCCGGGCGGGATCGTCGGTCAGCATCTTCACGGCCTGTTCGAGACCGAGCAGCTTCCGGCCGCGCAGACAGTCCCCGAGGAACCGGGTGGTGTACGGTGCCCCGCACATCCGGTCCAGGTGCGCCCCCGCGTCGGACCCGCCGAGCAGGACGTCCTCGTGCCGCCAGGTCTCGGCGCGCAGCGCCCAGGAGGCGGGGTCGTTGTCGGTGGGCATGGGCCACAGGACGGTGCGGAGACCGTCGGCGGCGCAGATCTCGACCAGGCAGTGGAAGGGGTCCTGCCCGCGCTCCTGCGCGATGTCGTTCACGACCCGCCCGGTGAGCCCGGCGTTGGCCTCGCTGTAGGTGTCCCCGATGACGTACCGCCCGAAGTTCGCCAGCCGCCGGAAGACCCCGGCCTCCTTGGAGCGGGCGCGTTCCAGCATCCCGGCGCGCACCTCGGGATCGCGCAGCCTCTCGATCCGCTCGGGGACCGGCAGCCCGAGGACCGGCCCCCATCCGGGGATCAGGTTCAGTGCACAGAAGGTCCCCAGTGACATGTTCATCGGCGTGAGGATGGGCATGGTCAGCGCCACGACCCTGCCGCCCGCCTTCCGGGCCCGCTCGCTCGCCTGGAGCTGCCGGGGCACCCGCTCGGGCACGGCGGCGTCCACCGTCAGCACGTTCCAGTTCAGGGGCCGCCCGGCCACCGCGCTCAGCTCCGCGAACAGGTCGATCTCGGCGTCACTGAACTGGTCCAGGCACCCGGCGACGATCGCCTCGATCTGCGTCCCCTCGTGCTCCCCGACGGCCTTGGCGAGGGCCAGCAGTTCGGCGGGGCGTGCGTGCCGGGAGGCCACGGGCTGCCCGTCCCCGTCCGAGTGGGTGCTGGACTGGGTGGTGGAGAAGCCCCACGCCCCCGCGTCCATGGCCTCGTGCAACAGCCTTACGATCTGGTTCAGTTGCTCCTCACTGGGCTGTCCGCCCACCGCGTCGGCGCCCATCACGTACCGGCGCAGGGCGCAGTGCCCCACCATGAAACCGGCGTTGACGGCGATCCGTCCTTCGAGGGCGTCCAGGTACTCCCCGAAGGAGTTCCAGCTCCAGGGTGCCCCTTCCTCCAGGGCGACCAGCGACATCCCCTCGACCCTGGACATCATGCGCCGGGTGTAGTCGGCGTCGTCGGGCCGGGCCGGGTTGAGGGGCGCGAGGGTGAACCCGCAGTTCCCGGCGGCGACCGTGGTCACCCCGTGGTTCAGGGAGGGGGTCGCGTACGGGTCCCAGAACAGCTGCGCGTCGTAGTGCGTGTGCGGATCGACGAACCCGGGAGCGAGCACGAGCCCCGTGGCGTCCTCGCTGGTACGGGATTCCCCGGTGACGGTCCCGATGACGGCGATACGCCCGTCACGGACACCGACGTCGGCGACGAAGGCGGGCGCGCCGGTGCCGTCGACAACAGACGCCCCTTTGATGACGTGATCGAGCATGGGCTCACCTCCTGGTATGCGGCACGACTGCCTGCCTAGGGGCGCGGGGAACGGCGCGACAGGCCACCACGCACCCGCACCCGCACCCGCCGGCGCACGCTCAAGCCCCCTGACGGAACCGCGTAGTCCGGTGCACCGGATCCGTGTCGATCTTCGGAATCACGTGCTCCCCGATCAACCGGATCGTCTGCAGCGTCTCCTCCTTCGGCACCCCCACCGGCAGCCCGAAGCTCAACTGATCGGCCCCGGCCTGCTCCCACCGCTTGCACTGCCGCAGCACCTCGTCGGGGTCGCCGCAGATCAGCAGCTCCTCCTCGACGAGCAGTTCGACGAACTCGGGGGTGTACTCGGGCAGCGTCTCGGGCCACACCGGGAACCCCTCGGGCCGCGGGAAGGTGTCGTGGTACCGGAACACCAGCGAGGGCAGGTAGTGCAGCCCTCCGGAGGCCGCGATCCGGATCGCCTCGTCGTGGGTGGGCGCGCAGATCGCGGTTGTCGTCACCATCACGTTGTCGTTGACGAAGTCCCCGACCGGCTCGGCGTTCACGATCGCCGTCTTGTACTGCTCCAGCACCCACTCCATGTCGGAGACCTTCTGGATGCTGAACCCGAGAACCCCGAGCCCCTTCTTCGCCGCCATGGCGTACGACGGCGGCGACCCGGCGGCGTACCACATCGCCGGGTGGGACTTCCCGTACGGCTTGGGCAGGACCTTGCGCGGCGGCAGCTGCCAGTGTTTGCCCTGGAAGCCGACGTACTCGTCCTGGAGCCACATCTTGGGGAACTCGGCGATGGTCTCCTCCCAGATCTCCTTCGTGTAGTTCATGTCGGTCACCCCGGGGATGAACCCGAGGATCTCGTGGGAGCCGGCGCCCCGCCCGCTGCCGAACTCGAAGCGGTTGCCGCTGAGATGGTCGAGCATGGCCACCTTCTCGGCGACCTTCACCGGGTGGTTGACCTGGGCGAGGGGGTTGAAGATCCCGGAGCCGAGGTGGATCCGCTCGGTGGCGTGGGCCAGGTACCCCAGGTACACGTCGTTCGCGGAGAGGTGCGAGTACTCGTCCAGGAAGTGGTGCTCGGAGGCCCAGGCGTACTTGAAGCCGGACCTGTCCGCCTCGATGACGTACTCGGTCTCCTCCATCAGTGCCTTGTGCTCGGCCAGCGGGTCGGTCTCGGCGCGCTTGCCCACGTATCCCTGTACAAAGAGCCCGAATTCCAAGGCGGTTCACCGTCCCAAGTCCAGGTGGGTGGTCCCTATGAGTCCTAGGCACTTTCTGACGTAGCGTCAGAAAGGTCAATAGCTGACGAGCCGTCAGATGACACTGACGCCGGCCAGCCATCCCCCGTCGATCACGAACGGCTGACCGGTGATGTACGACGAGTCGTCCGAGGTCAGGAACAGGGCCAGCCGGGCCACCTCCTCGGCGCGCCCGATCCGCCCGAGCGGCACGAGCTTGCGGTACAGCTCGTCCAGGGCCCGGCTCATCTCCGCCGGATCGGCGTCCGGGTCCAGCCGCGCCGGGTTGGACATCGCGGTGTCGATGGCGCCGGGGCAGATCGCGTTGACGCGGATCCCCCGGTCGGCCAGCTCCAGCGCGGCGACCCGGGTGAGCCCGAGCACCGCGTGCTTGGTCGCGGTGTACGTCCCCACCGCCGCCATCCCGGTCAGCCCGGTGTAGGAGGCCGTGTTCACGATGGTCCCGCCGTCGGCCAGCTCCGGCGCCACCGTCTTCATGCCGAGGAAGCAGCCGACCTGGTTGACCTGCACGACCTGCATGAACTCCGCGAGCGGGGTGTCCACGAGGGCGTTGAAGCGCAGGATGCCCGCGTTGTTCACCAGCCCGTCGAGCCGCCCGTACGCCTTCTTCGCGGCGGCGACGGCGGCCTGCCACTCCTGCTCCACACCCACGTCCAGGTGGACGTAGCGCGCCCCTATCTCCTTGGCGAGCGCCTCGCCGAGGTCGTCCAGGACGTCCGCCACGACCACGTGCGCGCCCTCCGCCACGAAGAGCCGCGCCTCCTGCTCGCCCTGCCCGCGGGCCGCCCCGGTGACGATGACGACCCGCCCGTCCAGCTTGCCCATGCCACGCACTCCTCAGATCAGGCGGGGCGCTACCTCGGCCCCGAACGCCTCTATCTGGTCGATGAGTTCGGTGCGGCTCCGGCTGCGGAACCGCACCTGGACCTGGTGCACGCCCAGCGCGCCGTAGGCCCGCAGCGACTCGGCGAGGGCGTCGGGGCCGCCGCTGAGGGTGCGGCGGCCCACGTCCCAGCCGGGTGTGCCGACGTACAGCGGCTCGGTGATCGCGCCGACGGTGACCGGCTCCTCGATCCCGGCCTCCGCGCGCAGCCGCCGCAGCCGGTCGATCTGGGCCGGCAGCCGGTCCCTCGGATCACCCTGCGGCAGCCAGCCGTCGCCCTTGAGCGCGGCCCGGCGCACGGCCGCCGGCGAGGACCCGCCGATCCACACCGGTACCCGCGCCTGTGCGGGCCGGGGCCGCTGGCCGAGCCCCTCGAAGTCGTAGAACTTGCCGTGGTGGGCGGGGAACTCGTCCGGTCCCAGGGCCGCCCGCAGCGCGTCGACCGCCTCGTCGAGCACGGCGCCGCGCTGCCGGAAGTCCACGCCCAGCACCTCGAACTCCTCCCGGACATGCCCGGCGCCGACCCCGAGGATCAGCCGTCCGCCGGAGAGGTGGTCGAGGGTCGCGTACTGCTTGGCGGAGAGCAGCGGGTGGCGCAGGCCCACGACGGCGACATGGCTGAGCAGCCGCACCCGCTCCGTCACCGCGGCCAGGTGGGCGAGGGTGGCGACCGGGTCGTACCAGACGGTGCTCATCGCGTCGGCCAGCCGGTGCGGGATCGCCACGTGGTCGCAGACGGCGAGGTAGGCGAAGCCAGCCCGGTCCACGGCCCGCGCGATCTCGACCAGGTCGGCGGCGCCCGCCCCGGCCTCCCAGCGCTCCGCGTAGAGGGTGGACTGGGACTGGACGGGGAGCTGGATGCCGTAGTCGATCACCGCGGACCGCCCCACAGACCCTCCGGGGTGAGGCCCAGCAGGTCGATCGCGTTGCCCCGTACGATCCGCTCCACCACGTCCGGGGCGAGATGGCCCATCTGGGCCTCGCCGACCTCCCGGGACTTCGGCCAGGTGGAGTCGGAGTGCGGGTAGTCGGTCTCGTAGAGGACGTTGCCGAGGCCGATGGAGTCGAGGTTCCTCAGGCCGAAGGCGTCGTCGAAGAAGCAGCCGTAGACGTGCCCGGCGAAGAGCTCGGAGGGCGGCCGGGTGACCTTGTCGGCGACCCCGCCCCAGGCCCGGTTCTCCTCCCAGACGACGTCGGCGCGTTCCAGGATGTAGGGGATCCAGCCGATCTGGCCCTCCGCGTACATCACCTTCAGGTTCGGGAAGCGTTCGAACTTGCCGCTCATCAGCCAGTCGACCATCGAGAAGCAGCAGTTGGCGAAGGTGATGGTGGAGCCGACGGCGGGCGGGGCGTCCGCGGAGGTGGACGGCATCCTGCTGCTGGAGCCGATGTGCATGGCGACGACCGTGCCGGTCTCGTCGCAGGCGGCGAGGAAGGGGTCCCAGGCGTCGGTGTGGACGGAGGGCAGCCCGAGGTGCGGGGGTATCTCGGAGAAGGCGACGGCGCGGACCCCGCGGGCCGCGTTGCGGCGGACCTCGGCGGCGGCCAGTCCGGCGTCCCAGAGCGGGATGAGGGTCAGCGGGATCAGGCGGCCGCGGGCCTGCGGGCCGCACCACTCCTCCACCATCCAGTCGTTGTAGGCCCGGACGCAGAGCAGGGCCAGTTCGCGGTCCGCGGCCTCGGTGAAGGTCTGCCCGCAGAAGCGCGGGAAGGTGGGGAAGCAGAGGGCGGACTGGACGTGGTTGACGTCCATGTCGGCGAGCCGCCGCGGCACGTCCCAGGAGCCCGCCCGCATCTGCTCGTACGTGATCACCTCGAGCTTGATCTCGTCGCGGGAGTAGCCCACCGC
The DNA here is from genome assembly GCF_022343545.1 of Streptomyces arenae. Lineage (NCBI taxonomy): Bacteria > Bacillati > Actinomycetota > Actinomycetes > Kitasatosporales > Streptomycetaceae > Streptomyces > Streptomyces arenae. The sequence goes on along the minus strand of NZ_JAKQYH010000090.1, from coordinate 319,285 downwards.
GGTGTCGAGGCGGGTGAGAGGGCGGTGCAGGTCCTCGTAGATCCACCAGTCGCCGATCGGGCCGTCCTCGCCCGGGTCGCCCATCACGGGCTTGAACCGGCCGCCGAGGAAGCTCATGTCACGCAGCGGGGCGCGGACGATGCGCGGTCCGGTGTCCAGGTACTTCTTCGGGAGGCGGGACTGCCAGACGTCCGGCGGCTCCACGGTGTGGTCGTCGACGGAGATGATCAGCGGGAGGGTGCCGTCCTGGATGTCGTCACGGGTGTCCATGGCGCTCACGGTAGCGCTGATCTGACGAACCGTCAGCTATGGGAGTGACGGTTCATCAGGCGCCCGTCCGGGTCCGCCGGAGCCCTCGGAAGAATCGTTCCGTCTTCCGTCCGGCCTGCTCATGGCGGCCGTCACGGTGTGAAGACTCCGTGGACCACCGCGTGTCGCCCTGTGATCGGTGTCTCGCCCGGCTGACGCAACCCACCTGAACAAGGCAAACTGACGGGGTGAGTCGGGTCTCTAGGGGGACGGGCATGGACGGTGGACCGCGGGTACCGGAGCAGCGGCGCCCCTCCTCCGCGGCGGAGGCGGCGGCGGTGCGCTTCAGCGTGCTCGGTCCGGTGCGCGCCTGGCGTGCGGAGGAGCCGCTCAACACCGGCTCCCCCCAGCAACGCGCGCTGCTCGCCGCCCTGTTGCTGCGCGAGGGCCGTACGGCCACCGCGGCCGAGCTGATCGACGCGCTGTGGGGCGCCGAACCGCCGTCGCAGGCACTGGCGGCGGTCCGCACCTACGCCTCCCGGCTGCGCAAGATCCTGGACCCCGGGGTCCTGGTCAGCGAGTCCGGCGGGTACGCGGTACGGGGGCTCGGCGAGGGCGCCCTGGACCTGGCCGCCGCGCAGGACCTGGCGGCGGAGGCGGAGAAGGCGCGGGGCGCCGGAGACCTGTCCCAGGCCCGTGACGTACTGAACCGGGCGCTCGCCCTGTGGGACGGCGAACCGCTGGCGGGCGTCCCCGGCCCGTACGCCGACGCGCAGCGGGTCCGCCTGGAGGAGTGGCGTCTGCAACTCCTGGAGTCCCGGCTGGACATGGACCTGGAGCAGGGCTGCCACGCGGAGGCGGTGTCCGAACTGACGGCGCTGACCGCGGCCCACCCGCTCCGCGAGCGGCTGCGCGAACTGCTCATGCTCGCCCTGTACCGCAGCGGCCGGCAGGCGGAGGCCCTCGCGGTCTACGCCGACACCCGCCGCCTGCTCGCCGAGGAACTGGGTGTGGACCCGCGTCCCGGCCTGCGCGAGCTCCAGCAGCGGATCCTCCGGGCCGACCCGGCCCTCGCGGAGCCCTCCGCCCCCGCGGCCGCACCGCCGGCCGCACCGGTGCGCCCCGCCCAACTCCCCGCGACCGTACCCGATTTCACGGGCCGTTCCGCCTTCGTCGCCGAGCTGAGCGAGGTGCTGGCCTCGGCGGAGGGCCGGGTGATGGCCGTGTCCGCGCTGGCCGGCATCGGGGGCGTCGGCAAGACCACCCTCGCCGTCCACGTGGCCCACCAGGCGCGGGCCGCCTTCCCGGACGGCCAGCTGTACGTCGACCTCCAGGGCGCCGGGGCGCAGGCGGCGGAGCCGGAGACGGTCCTCGGTTCCTTCCTGCGCGCCCTGGGCACGCCGGACTCCGCCGTCCCCGACTCCCTCGACGACCGCGCGGCCCTGTACCGCTCGGTCCTGGACGGCCGCCGGGTCCTCGTCCTGCTCGACAACGCGAAGGACGCGGCTCAGATACGCCCGCTGCTGCCGGGTACCGAGGGCTGCGCGGCCCTGGTCACCTCCCGGGTCCGCATGGTCGACCTGGCCGGGGCGCATCTGGTCGACCTGGACGTGATGTCCCCCGACGAGGCGCTCCAGCTCTTCACGCGGATCGTCGGCGAGGAGCGGGTGGCCTCGGAGCGTGAGGCGGCCCTGGACGTCGTCGCCGCCTGCGGCTTCCTCCCGCTCGCGATCCGCATCGCCGCGTCCCGCCTCGCGGCCCGCCGCACCTGGACGGTGTCGGTGCTGGCGGCGAAGCTCGCCGACGAACGCCGACGCCTCGACGAACTCCAGGCCGGCGACCTGGCGGTGAAGGCGACCTTCGAACTGGGCTACGGCCAGCTGGAACCGGCCCAGGCACGGGCGTTCCGCCTCCTGGGCCTGGCGGACGGCCCGGACATCTCGCTGGCGGCGGCCGCGGCGGTCCTCGCGCTCCCGTCGGAGGAGACCGAGGACCTGCTGGAGTCCCTGGTCGACACCTCCCTCCTGGAGTCGGCGGCACCGGGCCGCTACCGCCTGCACGACCTGGTCCGCCTCTACGCACGCGCGTGCGCGGAACGCGACGAACAGCCGCCGGGCGAACGCGAGGCGGCCCTGTCCCGCCTCCTGGACTTCTACCTTGCCACGGCGGCGGGGGTGTACGCGATCGAGCGCCCGGGCGACCGGACCGTGGAGCACCTGGAGCCGACCGGGTACCCCGGGCTCTCCTTCACGAGCCACCGGGCGGCACTGGACTGGCTGTACGCCGAGGCCGACTGCCTGCTGGCCTGTGCGCGGCAGTCCGTCCGCCGTGGCAGGCTGCGCGGCGCGATCGACCTGCTGTGGGTGGTCAAGGACCTCGCCGAGTCCGGTGCCAACGCGCGTGACTACGAGGTGGCGGCCACGGCTGTGCGAGACGCGGCCCAGACCCAGGCAGATCCGCTGGCCGAGGGCCGGGCCCGGATGGCGATCACCAACGTCCACATCGTCGCCGGGCGATTCGATCTGGCCGACGAGGAAGCCGCGCAGGCCATGAAACTGGCTGCGGCGACCAGGGATCCGCTGCCCAGCGGCGTGACACCGAACGACCGGGGGATCATCGCGCTCTACCAGGGGCGCCACCACGACGGCGAGGCCCACCTGAACCTGGCCATCGCCAACTACCGCGCCGACGGCAACCGGCCGGGCGAGGCCAGCGCCCTGTGCAACCTGTCCCGCATCCAACTGGCCACCGGCCGCGTCGCCGAGGCGGTCCGGCTGGCCGGTGAGGGCGTGGCGATCTACGACACTCTCGGGCACACCCTCAGAGGCGCGAACGCCCGGTACGCCTTGGGACTCGCCCTGACCCAGGCCGGACAGCCGGAGCAGGCCCTGGACTGCCTGGACGACGCCCTGAGCGTCTTCCAGGAGAGCCGGCAGCGTCTGTGGGAGGGCATGACCATCTTCCGTATGGCGGAGGTGCACCTGTGGGCACACCGCCCTGCCCAGGCCGCCACGATGGCGGAGCAGTCACTGTCCCTGCTGCGTGGCATCGGCGGTGAGTGGCGGCACGCGAACGTGCTCACCGTCCTGGGCCGCAGCCTGCGCGACATCGGACACTCCGACCGGGCCCGTGCCTGCTGGCGCGAGGCGCTGACGGTGTTCGAGCAACTGGGTGCCCACGAAGCCGACGAGGTACGCGCTCTGCTCGAACCGACGGCCGCTGCCTGACCTGCGCCGTCACGCGTTCATCGTTCGTTTATCGCCACACGCCATTCTCGATTCATCGATCCGGCGCGTCGGGGGGCAGGCGGATCGACACGGCAGGCCCACCCATTAGGGTGACGGCCGCCGCGCCTGTCCGGCGGCACCCGGGGGAGCTGCCGGACAGGCCTTGCCTACTTTCACGCAGAGGAGCACAACCGATGAGCGACGAGAAGACGAGCCAGTCGGTCACCACGCCCGACGAGAACCACGCGACCGACGTCGAGGACGTCGTGGCGCTGGAGAACCACGCGACCGGTGCGGAGAAGGCACTGCTGAAGAACAGCACCACCGACACCGAGGACGTCGTGGCGCTGGAGAACCACGCGACCGGTGCGGAGAAGGCGCTGCTGGAGAACCACGCCACCACCGAGGCCGCGGGCTGAACCACGACCAGGGGGAACACCGGCCGCGGCGGCGCCGAGGGGGAGCCGCCGCGGCCGAGGTGTGTTCAGCGGGTCCGTAGTACGCCCTTCACCACCTTCCCGCTCGCGTTTCTCGGGAGTTCCGCAACGAACTCCACCGTCCGTGGCACCTTGTAGTTCGCCATCTCGCGGCGGGACCAGGCGATCAGGTCGTCGGCGGTCAGCAGGGCGCCCGGGCGGCGGACCACGAACGCCCTGCCGACCTCGCCGAGACGGGCGTCCGGTACGCCGATCACCGCCACGTCGGCCACGTCCGGGTGCAGGCCGAGCAGTTGCTCTATCTCCGCCGGGTACGCGTTGAAGCCGCCGACGATGAACATGTCCTTCAGCCGGTCGGTGATGCGGAGGTTGCCCGCCGCGTCCAGGATCCCGACGTCGCCGGTGCGCAGCCAGCCGTCCGGTGTCAGCGTCGCGGCCGTCGCCGCCGGGTCCTCGTAGTAGCCGCGCATCACGTTGAAGCCCCGGACCAGCACCTCCCCGGTCTCGTCGACCCTCACCTCCGTCCCGGGTATCGCCCGCCCCGACGTCGACGCGATCACCGTCGGGTCGTCGCCCCGGCGGCACATGGTCACGATCCCGCTCGCCTCCGAGAGGCCGTAGGCGGTGAGGACCGTCTCGACGCCGAGTTCACCGCGCAGGCGTTCCACGAGCCGCAGGGGTACGACGGCGGCTCCGGTCACCACCAGGCGCAGCGCGGAGAGGTCGTGGGCGGCGCGTGCCGGGTGGTCCAGGAGGGACTGGTGGAGGGTCGGGGGGCCGGGCAGCACCGACACCCGTTCCGCGGCCACGTTGGCCAGGGCCGTCGCCACGTCGAACACCGGCTGCGGGATCATCGTCGCGCCGCGCATCAGGCAGGCGATCACCCCGGCCTTGTAACCGAAGGTGTGGAAGAAGGGGTTGACGATCAGGTAGCGGTCGGCGGCGCGCAGACCCGCCAGGTCGGCCCACACCTCGTAGGCCCGCAGGGTCTGCGCGTGTGTGATCATCGCGCCCTTGGGGCGTCCGGTCGTACCCGAGGTGAAGACGATGTCCGACAGGCAGTCGCCGTCCAACTCGGCAACCCGCAAAGCGACTTCGCGGGTCCCGACGCCCTCGCCCGCCGCCAGGAAGTCCTTCCAGGTGCGGAAGTCGGCGGGCGCGTCCTCGGCCAGCACCACCACGTCCCGCAGGTCCGGCAGGCCGGGCAGCGGACCGGGCCCGGTCCCCTCCCCCGCCGCCCGGCGCAGCGACGCCACGTACGAGGTGCCGAGGAACGTACCGGTCACGAACAGCAGCCGGGCCCCGCTGCGACGCAGCACGTCCGCCGCCTCCGCGCCCTTGAAGCGGGTGTTCAGCGGGACCAGCACCCCGCCCGCCGACACCGCGCCCAGCGCCGCGACGATCCACTCCAGGGAGTTCGGCGCCCAGATGCCGACCCGGTCGCCCGTGCCGACGCCGGCGGCCAGGCAGGCGGCCGCCGACCGTTCGACACGGGCACCCAGTTCGGCGTAGCTGATCCGGGTCCGGCCGTCCACCACCGCCTCGGCGTCCGCGTACCGCCTCGCCGCCGACCGCACCAGCCCCGGAACGGTCCCCCACTCCTTGTCACCGCGCACAACCGGCCTCCCCGGACGCATAGCTGACTGTCCGTCAGATTAGCTGTAGCCTGACGGCCTGTCAGCAAGCCGCGAGAGCCGTGGAGGTGCGGGCACATGGCCGGTCCCAGAGGCATCAAGGACGCCACCGCCATCGTCGGGATCGGGCAGACCCGCTTCGCGAAACGGCTCGACGAGGACGAGCGGACCCTCGCCTGCCGGGCCGTCCTCGCCGCCCTCGACGACGCCGGCATCGCCCCGGGCGAGGTGGACGCGCTCGCCTCCTTCACCATGGAGGAGACCGACGAGGTGGAACTGGCGAAGGCGGTCGGCCTCGGCGACCTGACCTTCTTCAGCAAGGTGGGATACGGGGGCGGCGGCTCCTGCGCCACGGTCGCCCACCTCGCCGCCGCGATCGCGAGCGGGCAGGCGTCGGTCGGGGTCGCGTGGCGGTCCCGGAAGCGCGGCAGCGGACCCAGGCCCTGGACCAACACCACCGTGCAACTCCCCACCCCCGCCCAGTGGACCCGCCCCTTCGGCCTGCTCCGGCCCGCCGACGAGATAGCCATGCTCACCCGCCGCTACATGCACGAGTACGGCGCCACCCGCGACCACCTCTTCAACGTCGCCCTCGCCTGCCGCAACCGCGCCAACCAGAACCCCGCCGCGATCATGTACGACCGTCCGCTCACCCGCGAGATGTACATGACCTCCCGCTGGATCAGCGAACCCCTCTGCCTCTTCGACAACTGTCTGGAGACGGACGGCGCACTGGCCTGCGTGGTCGTCTCCCGGGAACGCGCACGGGACTGCGCCCGGCCGCCCGTCTACGTCCACTCCGCCGCCCAGGGCCTGCCCGCCCAGCACCACGGCATGGTCAACTACTGGAACGACGACCCGCTCACCGGCCCGGCCTGGACCGCCGCCCGGCATTTGTGGAAGCACGCCGACCTCACCCCCGAGGACGTCGACGTCGCCCAGATCTATGACGCGTTCACCGCCCTCGTCCCGCTCTCCCTGGAGGGGTACGGCTTCTGCGGGCGCGGTGAGGGCGGCGCCTTCACCGAGCAGGGGGCGCTGGAGATTGGCGGGCGGCTGCCGGTCAACACCGGCGGCGGCGGGCTCAGCGAGGCCTACGTGCACGGCTTCAACCTCATCACCGAGGGCGTCAAGCAGTTGCGCGGCACCAGTACCGCGCAGGTCCCCGGCGCCGCCGCCTGCCTGGTCACCGCCGGCGAGGGCGTCCCGACCTCCGCCCTCCTCCTCACCAACCGGAGCTGACATGCTGCGACCGGTCACCGACACCGACGGCGCCCCCTTCTGGGAGTACGCGGCCCGCGGCGAACTCCGCGTCCAGGCCTGCGCCGACTGCCGTGAACCCCGGTTCCCGCCCCGCCCCTGCTGCCCGCACTGCCAGTCCTTCGCGAGCGAGTGGCGGCCGGTCAGCGGACGCGGCCGGATCTGGTCGTACGTCGTCCCGCACCCGCCGCTGCTGCCGGACTACGCGGCACAGGCCCCGTACAACGTCGTGGTGGTGGAGCTGGACGACGCCCCTCGGGTGCGGCTCGTGGGCAACCTGGTCAGCGAGGCCGGGGCCGCTCTCGGCTCCTTCCCCCCGGACCGCGTCCGGATCGGCGCCCGGGTGCAGGCGGTCTTCGCGGACGGTCTGCCGCAGTGGGTCCTGGAGCGGCCGTGACGGTGCGCGTCACGGCCGACAAGGACACCGGAGTCGCCGTCGTCACGCTCGACCGCCCCGAGCGGCACAACGCCGTCGACCTGGAGACGGCCGGCGAACTGTCCCGTACCTGGCGGGCGTTGCGGTTCGACGACACGGTGCGGGCCGTCGTCCTCACCGGGACCGGCGGACGCGCCTTCAGCACCGGCCTCGACCGGGACGCGGCGGTGCCGCAGCCCGCGTCGCCGTACAGCCAGGACGATCCGCTGCTCGCGATCGGGCCGAAGGCGAACGACCTGTGGAAGCCGGTGATCGCGGCGGTCGCCGGGATGGCCTGCGGGGGTGCGTTCTACCTCCTCGGGGAGGCGGACTTCGTCGTCGCCGACGAGACCGCGGTCTTCTTCGACCCGCACACCTCCTACGGCATGGTCAGCGCCTACGAGGCGGTGCTGATGGCCCAGCGGATGCCGTACGGGGAGGTGGCCCGGATGGTGCTGATGGGCAACGCGGAGCGGGTCTCCGCGCGGCGGGCGTACGAGGTGGGGCTGGTGTCCGAAGTGACGGAGGCGGGCGGGGCGTTGGCGGCGGCGGTGCGCTGCGCGCGCGTCATCGCCGGGTATCCGACGGAAGGGGTGCAGGGGAGCGTGCGGGCCCTGTGGGCGGCGAAGGAGGCGGCGCGGGAACGGGGGTTCGCGACGGCGCCGCACCTCATCACACTGGGGAACCTGCCGGAGGAGCGGCAGGCGCAGCTGTTCGCCGACCGGCCGCGCACACCTCCCCGTATCCGGTGAGAGAGGTCCGCCCAAGGGGTAGCGGCTCTGCGTCGCAGGGCGACTGCGGGTGCGTGGGGGCTGATCGCGCAGTTCCCCGCGCCCCTAAAAGAAGGGCCGGTGCAGTGCGCCCCCTTTAGGGGCGCGGGGAACTGCGCGAATGACCCCCGCGCACCCGCAGCCGACACTCGACCGTCGGCCGGGGTCACGCCGTGCGGGCCGTCCCCGTGCCCTTCTCCGCGTCCAGGGCGTACACGCACCGGTCCTTGCTGCACGCGTACACGACCCCGTCGCGCACCACCGGCGACCCGGTGATCTCCCCGCCCGTCGCCAGCTTCCACCGCAACCGGCCGTCGTCGGCCTTCAGGGTGTACAGCAGGTGGTCGGTGGAGCCGAAGTGGATCCGGCCCTCGGCCACCGCCGGGGCGCCGACCACGTCACCGCCCGCCTGGAACCGCCACTTGGGCGTCCCGGTGACCGCGTCCAGGGTGTACAGGCCCTTGCCGCTGCCGACGTGGACATGGCCCGCCGCCACCAGCACCGGCTCGATCGACGCCCGGGCCTCGGTGGCGATGCGCCAGCGGTCGCGGCCGTCCGTGGCGTCGAGGGCGTAGACCGTGCCCAGGTAGTCGGCCAGGTAGATGCCTCCGCCCGTGACCGCGGGGCCCGGCACGAACGCCGGCGGGGAGAGGAACACCGCCGGTGCCTCGAAGTGCCAGCGGACCCGCCCCGTCGCGGTGTCGAGGGCGATGACACGGGTGCCGGCGGAGGCGTACACGAAGCCGTCGTCGGCGTGGGTGAGGCGGACCGGGACGCCGCCGCAGGAGGCCGCGTCGCCGATGGGGTACGACCAGCGTTCCTCGCCCGTCCTGGCGTCCAGCGCGCGCAGCCTCGCGTCCTGCCAGACGAAGACCTTGCCCTCGTGCAGGGCGGGCCCGGACTCGGGCGCCTCGAAGTCGGTCTGGGCGCCGGACAGCTCCCAGAGCTTCTGCCCGGTGGAGGCCTCCCAGGCCTGTACCCCGCCGCCCCGGGTACCGGTGACGAGGGTGCCGCGGTCGGCCTTGAGGGAGTACACCCAGGCGTCGGTGGACAGCCGCCACAGGTCGCCGCCCTCACGGGCCTCCAGGGCGAACAGGGTGGGGCCGTCGGAGGCGTGGATACGGCCGTCGGCGACCGCCATGGACCAGGCGACGTCGCGGGTCTTGAAGCGGCGGCGGCCGGTGGCGACGTCGAGGGCGTGCACCTCGAAGGAGGTGACGTAGACGAGGTCGCCGTCGACGGACGGGGTGCCCCAGACGTCGTTGGACATCCGGAACCGCCAGGGCCGCCAGCCGGACGCCGTCTCCGGGGGCTGGACCGGCACCGGCGGTACGGCGGGGTCGGCGCCGTTGACCCCGGGGCCGGGGCGGGACCAGCTGGCCACCAGGCCGGCCTCCGGCGGGGGCGCCTTGACGGCGGCGGCGCGGGCGTCGGCGACCCGCGGTCCCGGGCCGATCGGCACCTGGCCGCCGGCCAGCCGGACCGGGCCGGTGTCGGGGGCGCCGACCGGGACGGGCGCGGGGATGGCGGGGTCGTACGACGGCGGCGGCGGAAGCACCGGACGGCCGCCGCCGCGGCCGCCGGACGGGTGGGCGGAGGGCTTCACGGCCGGACGGCCGCCGCGGCGGGACTCGATCAGCCCGACCGCCTTCTCGGGCAGCCAGGCGGACGCCGTACCGCTGTCGTCGGAGCCGGAGCCGAACAGATGGGGGGCCAGCTGGGCCTGGAGGTCGGCCGGGTTGGGGCGGGCGGCGGCCTCCATCTGCATACAGGACTCGATGAGGGGGCGCAGCTCGTCCGGGAGGCCTTCGAGGTCCGGGCCCTCGCGCAGCAGCATGAAGACGGTCTCGACCGGGTTGGCGCCGTGGAAGGGCGGGTGGCCGGTGGCGGCGAAGACCAGCATGGAGCCCAGCGAGAAGACGTCGCTGGCGCCGGTGACGCTACGGGAGTCCTTGGCCTGCTCGGGGGACATGTAGGCGGGGGTGCCGACCGCGACGTTGGTCATGGTCAGGCGGGTGTTGGAGACGCCGGAGGCGATACCGAAGTCGATCACCCGGGGGCCGTCCTCCACGACGAGGACGTTGGAGGGCTTGAGGTCGCGGTGGACCAGCCCGGCGCCGTGGATCGACTGGAGGGCCTCGGCGACGCCCGCGGCGAGCCAGCGAACGGCCTGGGCCGGCAGCGGCCCGCAGTCGTTCACTATCTCCTCGAGCGAGGGCGCGGGCACGTAGGCGGTGGCGAGCCACGGCACGGCGGCGCGCGGGTCGGCGTCGACGACGGCCGCGGTGTAGAAGCCGGAGACCGCGCGGGCCGCCTCCACCTCGCGGGTGAAGCGGACCCGGAACAGCTGGTCCTCGGCGAGCTCCGTCCGGACCGTCTTGATCGCCACGCGCCGGCCGGACGCCGAGCGCGCGAGATAGACCAGCCCCATGCCGCCGGCCCCCAGCCGTCCCAGCACCTCGAACGGCCCGATCCGCCGCGGATCGTGCTGCGTCAGCTGATCCACCACTTGCCTGCCACCTCCCCGTACGGGCCACGTCCACCCACATATGTACGCGACCCCGTGCAGCGTCTCACCACCGCACCGCCGTGGCGGCACGCACCCCGATTCTTCCTGGCCCGAGCGCAGGTTGCGAACCCGGCGACCAATCGGGGTGTCTCGTGACAAAGTGAGACATTTGACTGCCGACATCCACCTTCCGGTGACCTCAGCGTTGCAGCAGCGCGAAGGACGCCCCCTGATTGTCGGTCACGACGGCCACTTTTCCGTACGACGTCTCGAAAGGCGGCGCCTGGACCCGGCCGCCGAGCTGCCGTACCGCCCCGGTCGCGGCCTCCACGTCCCCGGTGCGGAAGTGCACGACGAACTGGGACGGCATCCCGGCCGCGAACACCTCGGTCACCGGGGCCCGGCCGAAGTCCGGGTCGGCACCGGCGCCGAACAGGGCGTCGTGGAAGAGGCGGGCGTAGAAGGCGTTGGCCGCGTCGGTGTCGCTGGTGTAGAGCTGCGCCCAGGCGAAGGTGCCGGGGGCGTGCCGGACGCCGAAGCCGCGGTGGGCGCCGGCCTGCCAGACGCCGAAGACGGCTCCCTGCGGGTCGGCGACCAGCGCGGCGGTGCCGAGGTCGCGGACGGGCGCGGGGGCCGTCACGACGGTGCCGCCGGCCACCAGGACGCGCCGGCACAGGTCGCCGGCGTCGGGGGTGGCGAAGAACACCGTCCAGGCGGTGGGCATCCGGCCGTCCGTCTTCCGCGCCAGCCTCGCGACGTCCGCGCCGCCCAGCCGGGCCCACGCGGAACCCCCGCCGGCGGCACCGGCGGCTCCGTCCGCGGGGTCGGCGGTGTCGTTCTCGAAGCTCCATCCGAAGAGGTCACCGTAGAACCGCTTGCCCGCCTCGACGTCGGGAAGCTGGACGTCCACCCAGCACGGGACGCCCTCCGCGTACGCGGCTGCCCTGTTTTCGGCCATGTCGTCAAAGTAACCGCCCCGCCCGCACCCCGCAGACCGGCCGCACCCGCCCGGAGTGACCGGGGCGTTCCCGCCCGTTTCCCTTCCGGGCAGACTCCCTCCACACCCGCGCACCCCATTTGCAGTCGGCCGAATCGCGCTCAGATCACCCCTCGGTAAGCTGACGGCATGACAGGACAAGTGCGTACCGTCGACGGCCGGGTGGCCGGTCGGCGTGGGCAGGCGACCCGGCAGAAACTGCTCGACTGCCTCAGCGAGATGCTCAGCTCCTCCCCGTACCGGGACGTCAAGGTCATCGATGTCGCCCGGAAGGCGGGGACTTCGCCCGCGACCTTCTACCAGTACTTCCCGGACGTCGAGGGCGCCGTCCTGGAGATCGCCGAGCAAATGGCCACCGAGGGCGGCCAGTTGACGGAGCTGCTGGCCGGGCGCTCCTGGGTCGGCAAGGCCGGCTGGGCGACCGCGCAGGAACTCGTGGACGGCTTCCTGGAGTTCTGGCGCAAGAACGACGCGATCCTGCGCGTGGTCGACCTCGGTGCCGCCGAAGGGGACAAACGGTTCTACAAGATCCGCATGAAGATCCTGAACTCGGTGAACAACTCCCTGACCGACTCCATCTCGGAGTTGCAGTCCAAGGGCAGGGTCGACAAGGACGTGAACCCGGCGGCGGTGGCCGGTTCGCTGGTCGCGATGCTCGCGGCCGTCGCCGCGCACCAGAAGGGGTTCCAGAGCTGGGGCGTGAAGCAGGCCGAACTCAAGCCGAACCTGGCCCTGTTGGTGCACCTGGGCGTGACCGGGAAGAAGCCCACGAAGTAACCCGAGCACGGGGTCCTGTCTGGCAGGCGGTGGTTCACGCACAGCGGTGAACCACCGCCTGTCGCCCTACGCGGGCAGCGGCCGGTCCCGCACCACGTGCTTCATCACCAGCGTCGAGTTCAGCCGCTGCACCCCCGGCAGGGTCGCGAGCCGTTCGTCGTAGAGCCGCTGGAAGGCGGCGAGGTCGGCGGTGGCCACCCGCAGCAGGTAGTCGGGTTCGCCGAACAGCCGCTGCGCGTCCAGCACATGGGGGATCTCGGCGAGCGCCCGCTCGAAGTCGGCGACCGTGTCCCGGTCCTCCTGCCGCATCGACACGAACACCAGCGCCTCGAAGGTCAGCCCCACGGCGGCCGGTTCCACCACCGCCCGGTACCCGCTGATCGCACCCGTCCGCTCCAGTTCGCGCAGCCGGCGGTGGCAGGGCGAGACGCTCAGCCGCACCCGCCCGGCCAGTTCGGTCACGGTCAGCCGCCCGTCCTGCTGGAGCTCGGCAAGGATTTTCCGGTCCATGTCGTCCATGGGGCAGATTCTCCCCGAGAACCGCCGGTCCCGAGCAAATTTTGACAACACTTTCGGGCAGTACGCGCCTAATGTCCCCTCCATGGACCTCACCCCTCTGCTCTCCTTCCTCGCCGTCGACCTGCTGCTGGTCTGCGTCCCGGGCGCCGACTGGGCGTACGTGATCGCCGCCGGGGTGCGCGGCCGCCCGGTGGGACGGGCGGTGGCGGGCCTGGTCGCCGGGTACGCGCTGCACACGGCGCTGGCGGTCGCGGGGCTCGCGGTGCTGGTGGCGGGGTCGCCGCGGCTGCTGACGGCGCTCACGGTGGCGGGCGCCGGCTACCTGCTGTGGCTGGGCTGGAGCGTGCTGCGCCACCCGGCGGCACCGCGGGCGGCGGACGGCGGCGCGGACGGCGGAGCCGGTGGCTTCTGGCGGGGGGCGGCGATCAGCGGGCTGAACCCCAAGGGGCTGCTGCTCTACCTCTCCGTGCTCCCCCAGTTCCTGGTGACCGAGGGTGCCCACGCCCCGGTGGCGGCCCAGACGGCCCTGCTCGGCGCCCTCCACATGGCGTGCTGCGCCGCCGTCTACCTGACCGTCGGCGTCCTGGCCCGCCGCCTGCTCGCCGCCCGCCCGAGGGCGGCCCGTGCGGTGACCCGCACCTCGGGGGCGGCCATGCTGGGCATCGGCGCACTCCTCCTCGCCCAGCACGCGCTGTGAGGCCCGGCACCGCCGTCACGCCGTGCGGTCCAGCCGGAAGACCCTGATCTCCCGTTCCACGCGCTCCTGGTAGGCCGCGTACGGCGGCCAGAAGACCAGCAGCGCCCGCCAGGCCGCCGCCCGCTCCTCCCCCGTCAGCAGCCGGGCGGTGACCGGGATGTCCCGCCCCTTCCAGCTGATCCCGGCGTCCGGATGCCGGAGCAGGTTGCGCGTCCAGGCGGGGTGACCGGTCCGACCGAAGTTGGACCCGACCAGGTACCAGCCGTCGCCGTCGGGCATGCACGCGAGCGGCGTACGGCGGGGCTGCCCGCTGCGCGCCCCCGTGGAGGTGAGGACCACCCCGGGCAGCATCCGCGCGCTGAGCAGCACCCGGCCCCCGCTGAGCCGGTGCACCGCCCGGTCCAGCGCCGGGACGACGTGCGGCGCGACCTTCGCGAACCCCCGGGTCGCGGACACCTTCTGCACCAGCCGCACCCCGATCACATCGCCACCCCCGCACCCTCGAACAGACCGGCTTGGCCGGCCGCGTGGTCGCGCAGCCGGTGCACGGGCCCGAAGAGCGACTCGTCCCCGGCGGCCCGCTTGAAGTACAGATGCGCCTCGTGCTCCCAGGTGAACCCGATCCCGCCGTGCAACTGGATGCCCTCCCCGGCGGCGGTCCGCAGCGCCTCCAGCGCCTGCGCGAGCGCCACCCCGCCGACCCGTTCGCCGTGGACCGTCGCCCAGGCCGCGTAGTAGGCCGCCGACCTGGCCGCGCGCACCGCCACGTACACGTCGGCCAGCCGGTGCTTGACCGCCTGGAAGGAGCCGATCGGCCGCCCGAACTGCTCGCGCTGCTTCACGTACTCGACGGTCCGTTCCAGCACCCGGTCGGCCGCCCCCACCGCCTCGCCCGCGAGCACGGCGGCGGCCGCGTCCCCGAGGGCGGCGAGGGCGGGATGGATGTCGGTGTCCTCGTCGCCCAGCAACTCGGCCGATACGTCGCGCAGTTGGACGCGCGCCTGCCCGCGGGTCGGGTCAAGGGCGGTCCGCCGCGTCCGTACGACCCCGGTGGCGTCCCCCGCGACCAGGAAGAGCAGCACACGCGAGCGGGCGTACCCTCCGGCGTGCGCCGGGACCAGCAGGAGCCCGGCGCTGTGGCCGTCCAGCACCTGGTCGGCCTCCCCGTACAGCCGCCAGCCCTCCGCCGTGCGCCGTGCCTGGACCCCGCCGGCCCGGCCGCCGCCGGCCCAGTCGGCGGCGGGCGGGCCGGTGAGCGCGAGGGCGGCGCCGAGCCGGGTGCCGGGGACGGCGAGCGCGGCGGTGAGACCGCCGGCGGCGATCCTCGGGAGCAGTTCGGCACGCTGGGCCCCGGTACCGAGGGCGAGCAGCAGCGGGGCGGCGAGGACGGCGGTGGCGAGGAACGGGGAGGGAGCGAGGGTGCGCCCCAACTCCTCCGCGGCCAGAGCGACTTCCGTGAGCGTGCAGCCGACGCCGCCGTACTCCTCGGGCAGCGCGAGTCCGGGCAGGCCGAGTTGTTCGGCGAGGGCGGTCCACAGGCCGGGGTCGTGGCCCTCCGCCCGGTCCACGGCGGCCCGTACGTCCTCCGTGCCGCAGCGCTTGTGGAGCAGTTCCCGCAGGGCGCGCCGGATCTCGTCCTGCTCGTCGGTGAAGCGGGCGTCCATGACGGGACCTCCTGACGATCTGACGGCCCGTCATGTTAGGGGCGCCGGATGCAGATGCCCAGGGGCGGCGAGCGGCAGATCTGATGTACCGTCAGATTCATGACTGGACCCCGCAAGGTCGCCGTGGTCGGTGTGTCCCTCTCCGACTGCGGCCGGGTGGACGAGGCCACCCCCTACGCCCTGCACGCCCAGGCGGCCCGGCGCGCGCTGGCCGACGCGGGCCTCGGCCGCCGGGTGGTGGACGGCTTCGCGTCGGCGGGCCTCGGCACGCTGGCGCCGGTGGAGGTGGCCGAGTACCTGGGCCTGCGCCCCACCTGGGCCGACTCCACCTCCGTCGGGGGCGCCACCTGGGAGGTGATGGCGGCGCACGCGGCGGACGCGATAGCGGCGGGCCACGCCAACGCGGTGCTGCTGGTGTACGGCTCGACGGCCCGCGCCGACATCAGGGCGGGCCGCCGGACCGGGAACCTGTCCTTCGGTGCCCGCGGCCCGCTTCAGTTCGAGGTCCCCTACGGCCACACGCTGGTCGCCAAGTACGCGATGGCGGCCCGCCGCCACATGATCGAACACGGCACGACCCTCGAGCAGCTGGCCGAGGTGGCGGTCCAGGCCCGGGCGAACGCGGCGCTGAACCCGGAGGCGATGTTCCGCACCCCGATCACGGTCGACGACGTCCTGTCAGGACCGATGATCGCCGACCCCTTCACCAAGCTGCACTGCTGCATCCGCTCCGACGGCGGCGCGGCGGTGCTGCTGGCGGCCGAGGAGTACGTACGGGACTGCCGTACCGCCCCGGTGTGGGTGCTGGGGACGGGCGAGAGCCTGTCCCACGCCACGATGTCGGAGTGGCCGGACTTCACGGTGTCCCCGGCGGCGGTCAGCGGTGAACTGGCGTTCCGGCGGGCCGGGGTCACCCCCGCCGACATCGACTTCGCCGAGATCTACGACGCGTTCACCTACATGACGCTGGTGACGCTGGAGGACCTCGGCTTCTGCGCCAAGGGCGAGGGCGGGGCGTTCGTGGAGAAGGGGCGGCTGCGGGTGGCGGGCGGGGAGTTTCCGGTGAACACGGACGGGGGCGGCCTCTCGGCCCAGCACCCGGGGATGCGGGGCCTGTTCCTGCTCGTGGAGGCGGTACGGCAGCTGCGCGGCGAGGCCGGTGACCGGCAGGTGCGCCGGGCGGACGGGGGACTGCCGGAACTCGGGGTGGCGTCGGGGACGGGGGGCTGGTTCTGCTCGTCGGGGACGGTGGTGCTGGGGCGGGGGTGAGCGCGACCGGTGCCCCGTCCGTATGGGAATCCGGCGTACCGCGGCAACCTTTCCGGCCCCGGCGGCCACTGCCGTACCGGAAGCTTCGATGTTTCGAAGGACGTGCACCGCCGAACCGCGTAAGGATCCCCCGTGGCCTCCTCCACCCATCGCCGCCGCCCGCGGCAGCACCGGGACTTCGAATGGCAGCCGGTCCGCGGCCCGTTGCTCGCGGTGGCCGCCGTCGCCGGCGTCGCCCTGTTGGTGACGCTGGTCGTGGCGTTCCGCCCCGGCGGCTCGGACGGCGGCGGGCAGGCCCGTGCCGTGTCCGCGTCCTCCTCGGCGACCGCGGCCGGCGCGCCGGAACGGGCGTCGGCACCGTCGTCCGCGTCACCCGGCTCGCCCAAGCCGTCGTCCGCCGAGCCGGCACCCACGGCGAGCAGGCGCACCACGGCGCCGTCGGCGTCCACGGCCCGGCCGGCGGCCTCCCCGGCCCGGCAGGCGGCGACCGGCACCGCCCGCACCCCGGCTACCACCACCGCCCCCGCGCCCGGCCGGATCCGCCCCGGCACCACCTACGACGGGGTCGCCACCGCGTACGACGCCGGCGACGGCAACGGCGCCTGCTCCTACGGCCCGACCTCCGACGTGATGACCGCGGCGATGAACACCGCCGACTACGAGACGGCCAAGGCGTGCGGGGCGTACGTGTCCGTCCGCGCGGCGGGCGGCGCGTCGATCACGGTACGGATCACCAACGAGTGCCCGGCGCCCTGCGCGGTGGGCCAGCTGGACCTCAGCAGGCAGGCGTTCGCGAAGCTGGCGCCGCTCTCGGCCGGCCGGATCGCGATCACCTGGAGCCTGCTCAGCCCGGCCACCTCCGACACCGTCTCGATCCGCTACAAGACCGGCTCCACCCAGTACTGGTGCGGCATCCAGGCGATCGGCCACCGCAACCCGCTGGCCCGCCTGGAGGTCCGCACCGGCGGTGGCTGGCTGGCGCTGACCCGCACCGGGTACAACTACTTCCTCTCCGAGCAGGGCACCGGCTGCGGGAGCGGGATCCGGCTCACCGACATCTACGGCGAGCAGCTGGTCGTACCCGCCCTCGCGGTGCGCCCGGACACGGTCCAGCGGACCGGCCTCCAGTTCACCCGCCACTGAGAGGGCGGAGCCCCCGAGGGCGCTACCCGCGCACCGGGACGACGCGGTGGCCGCGGCCGGCCCCGGGACCGTCGGTGAGGAGTCGGACGCCGATGTGGCCGCGGCGGACCGTGAACGCGGTCAGGGCCACGGCGAGGAGGACGCCGGCGACGACCACGCCGGCCGGCACCAGGGCGGCCGACGGCTGCCCCGGCGGGCGGGTGGCGGCGCCCTCGTGGAGGGCGTAGCCGAGCGAGACGGCGCAGAGGAGCAGCGCGAGGACGCCGGCCGCCGCCCAGGCCGCGCGGACGCGCCGGGTGCGGGCGTGGTCGCGCACCTCGGCCAGGACCGGGACCGCGCAGACGGGACACTCCAGCTCGACCCGGTCCAGGCCGACGGCCGGCCGGACCAGCTGGAAGTCACGGGCGGCCCAGGTCACAGCACGCGTACGGCGCCGTCCGGCATCGCCGCGCACGTGGCGTACGGCCACTTTCACGGTCCTGGGTCCCCTCATGCCGGACAGTGTGCTGCCGGGGCGCGGGCGTTCGCAGCGGTTTGCCCGGCCGGCCCCGCGCGTGCGCACTTCGGGGAACGCCCGGACGCCGTACGAGCCCCTGATGACACGGCTGCCGGAGGTGCCCGAGTGATACTCGGCACATGGCAGCAACGGATCTCCACACGCTCCTGAAATCGCTCCGCGTCTGGTCCCCCGAGAACACGGACCTACGGCCGTTCGACCCGGCGGCCGCTCCCGACGCCCCGCTCCCGCTCTTCACCACGTGGTTCGCGGAGGCGGTGGCGGCCGGGCAGCCGGAGCCGCACACCGTGTCGCTGGCGACGGCGGACGCGGAGGGCCGGGCGGACGTACGGATCGTGATGCTGCACGGCGCGGACGCCGGCGGCTGGTCCTTCGCCTCGCACGTGACCAGCCGCAAGGGACACCAGCTGAACGCGCGCCCGTACGCGGCCCTGGTCTTCTACTGGCCGGTGCTGGGCCGCCAGGTCCGGCTCCGGGGCCCGGTCACCGCCGCCCCGTCCGAGGAGAGCCAGGCGGATCTGCACGCCCGCTCGACGGGTGCCCTGGCCGCCGCGCTCACCGGCCTGCAGAGCGGGAGGCTGTCCTCGCTCGAGGAGCTGCGCGAGGCGTCCGAAGCGGCCTGGGAACGCGCCCGCGCCGACCCCACCGCCCTCTCCCCGACCTGGACCCTCTACCACCTGCGCCCCGAGGAGGCCGAGTTCTTCCAGGGCGACCCGGAACGCCGGCACGTACGCCTGCGGTACGCCGCGCGGCCGGACGGCGGGTGGCACAGGGAACTGCTCTGGCCGTGACCGGCCCGCCCACCGTGACCGACGAGGGTCCTGGGACCGGTCACGGAGCCTGCGCACCGACGCCCCGGGGCGCGCGGTCCTATCCGGCCGTGGGTTCCCCGCCGGGCGCTCTCGCCGTGAGGTCCGCGTCCGCCCACCAGGCGGGGGCGCAGGCCACGACGGCCAGGACCAGGTCGTCCTTGGTGGTGGCCGGGTCGCCCAGCCACACCCCGATCGCCCCGGCGAATCCGTGGGCGAGGAAGCCGGCCATCACCTCGTGGCGGGCGCCCGGGACGTCCGGGCCGGAGGCCCGGGCGAGGTAGTCGAGGGCGTAGCCGGTGAAGTGCCGGACCAGCGCGTCGTAGACCCCGCGGTCCGCCGGGTCGTCGAGGGCGTGCCGGTAGACGCCCGCGAACCGTTCGACGTGATCGGCCACCTCGGTGACGGCCAGCCGCAGCAGCTCCGTGCTGGCCACCCCCTCGGCACGCCGCCGGTCCTCCAGCCGGTGCCCGGCCTCCAGGTCCGCGTACAGAGCGGCGACGAGAGCGTCCAGGGGGCTGCCGTACCGGTTGTAGAACGTCGCCCGGGTGACTCCGGCGCGCCCGGCCAGCCGGGCGACGGTGATCCGGGAGACGGGCTGCTCGGAGGCGAGCTCGACGACCGCCCGCCGCAGAGCGGCGACGGTGCGGACGGCCCGGGGATCGGTGTTCTCAACGGCGGATCTCATCGACACCTCCGTCCCGTTTTCCTCCGGTTGCCGACACTCGTTACCAGTGCTCTTATGCAGATGTCAAATAGTTCGCGGGTTTAGTCGCCATTTCGCACGCTTCTCCCACTTCTCCCGCTCGTCTCCCGCCCCTTCTCCCGTTCTTCTCCCGCCCCTTCTCCCGCTCATCCGCTTTCCGAGAAAGCCGGTATCGATCATGTCTGAGCAATCCACGGTCCGCAGCGTGACCTACGACCTGCTGCGGTCCCTCGGCCTGACGACGGTCTTCGGGAACCCCGGCTCCACCGAGCAGCCGTTCCTCCAGGAGTTCCCCGAGGACTTCACCTACGTCCTGGGACTCCAGGAAGCGTCCGTCATCGCGATGGCCGACACCTTCGCCCAGGTCACCGGCCGCCCCGCGCTGGTCAACCTGCACTCCTCGGCCGGGATGGGCAACGCGATGGGCAACCTGGTGGCGGCCTACCACGGCAACACGCCCCTCATCCTCACCTCGGGGCAGCAGCACCGGGAGCTGGTGATCGGGGAGCCGTACCTCGGCAACCGGGAGGCCACCGAGCTGCCGAAGCCGTGGGTGAAGTGGTCGTACGAACCGGCCCGCGCCGAGGACGTCCCCGAGGCCTTCCTGCGTGCCTACGCGACGGCCCTCCAGCCGCCCGCCGGCCCGGTCTACCTGTCCGTCCCCATGGACGACTGGAAGCGGCCGCTGTCCGGTTTCACCCGCACGCGGACGGTCAGCGTCCGGGTCGCCCCCGACCCCGAGCGGCTGCGCGGCTTCGCCGAGCGCATCTCCGCCAGCCGCCGTCCCGCGCTGGTCTTCGGCCCCGAGGTGGACCGCGCCGGCGGCTGGGACGCGGCGGTGGCCCTCGCGGAGAAGCTGCGCGCGACCGTCTACGGCGCCCCGCTGCTGGACCGGGCCTCCTTCCCCGAGGACCACCCCCTGTTCGCCGGGCCGCTCGGCATGTCGGTGAAGACCATCGGCGACCGGCTGACCGGGCACGACCTGGTGGTGGTCATCGGCGGCGAGGTGTTCCGCTACTACCCCTACGTGCCCGGCCCCTACCTGCCCGAGGGCACCGAACTCCTGCACATCACCGGCAACCCCGACGTGGCGGCCTCGGCACGCGTGGGCGACAGTCTGCTGGGCGATCCGAGGGCGGCGATCGAACTGCTCCTCGAAACGGTCACGGAAGGCTCCGCCCGCCCCGCCCCGCAGCCGATGCCGCGTCCCCGCGAGCTCCCGCCGGCGCCGAACAGGCCGATGACGCCCCCGGAGGTCTACGCCACGCTGAGCAGTGTCCGCCCGGCCGACGCGGTCATCGTCAACGAGTCCACCTCGACCATGGCCCAGCAGATCGAGTGGCTGCCCACCAACCGCACCGGCTCCTTCTTCGCCACCGCCAGCGGCGGCATCGGCTGGGGCACCCCGGCCGCCGTCGGGGTCGCGCTCGGCGACCGGGACCGGGGCGTGCGGCGCCCCGTCGTCGGCCTGATCGGCGACGGTTCCTTCCAGTACTCCGTACAGGCCGTCTACACCGCCGCACAGCACCGGCTCCCGATCGTCTACGTCGTCATGCACAACCAGGAGTACTCGATCCTCAAGTCGTTCGCCGTGCTCGAGGAGACACCCGGCGTCCCCGGCCTCGACCTGCCCGGCCTCGACATCGCCTCCGTGGCCCGCGGCTTCGGCTGCCGGGCCGTCGACGTGGAGACCGCCGGCGACCTGGAGCGGGAGTTCAAGTCGGCCCTGACCGCCGACACCACCACCGTCATCGTCGTCGCCACGCAGCCGCAGAAGGCCATGCTCTAGGGCGGTCCGCGGCACCGGACAGGGAACGGCAGTCATGGACTTCGGACTGAAGGACCGGGTGTACGTCGTCACCGGCGGCACCCGGGGACTGGGCAGGGCGGCCGCGCGGGAACTGGTGGCGGACGGTGCGCGGGTGGTCGTCAGCGGCCGCGGCGAGGAGTCCGTGGCCGACACCGTGCGGCAGCTCGGCGGCCCCGGACAGGCCACCGGGGTCGCGGCCGACAACGCCGACCCCGGGACCCCGGACCGGCTCGTCGCCGCGGCCCGCGACGCCTTCGGGCAACTGGACGGGATCCTGGTCAGTGTCGGCGGGCCGCCCCTGGGCAGCTCCGACACCATCGGCGACGACCAGTGGCGCGCGGCCTTCGAGTCGGTCTTCCTCGGCGCGGTGCGGCTCTCGCGGGCCGTACTGCCGGAACTGGGCGAGGGCGGGGTCATCGCCTTCGTCCTCTCCAGTTCCGTGTACGAACCCATCCCCGGGCTGGCCACCTCCAACGCCCTGCGCCCGGCCCTCGCGGGCTATGCGAAGACCCTCGCCGACGAGGTGGGGCCACGGGGCGTCCGCGTCGTCGGTCTGGTCCCCGCCCACATCGAGACCGGCCGGGTACGGGAACTCGACGCCCGCTCCGGCGATCCCGACGCGGCCCGCGAGCGGGCGGTCGGCAGCGCTCCCCTGCGCAGGTACGGCACCCCGGACGAGTTCGGCCGCGCCGCCGCCTTCCTCCTGTCGCCCGCCGCGTCGTACCTGACGGGCACGATGTTCCAGATCGACGGCGGCGTGCGCAGAGGCTTCTGACCGGGTCGGCGACCCGGGAACCCGGAACGGAGGACACCATGCCCGTCTACACCTGCACGGCGGCCCGGGGGACGCTGACCAGCGAGGTGAAAGCCCGGCTGGCCGCCGAGATCACCCGGATCCACGCGGCCGCCAACCACGTGCCCCCGGCCTACGTCAACGTGGTCTTCGCCGAACTTCCCGCGGACAGCGTCTTCGCGGGCGGGCGGCCCGCGGCGCCGCTCATCCTCACCGGCTGGGTGCGGCGCGGCCATCCGCAGGACGAGGCGACCCGGCTGGCGGTGGAGCTGTCCTCGGCACTCGCCCGGGTCTCCGGACTCGACGAGGACCGGACCATGGTGGTGCTCCAGGACGGCCCCGCCCGGTCCGCCGTCGAAGGCGGCCGCGTCCTCCCCGAACCGGGCGAGGAGCACGAATGGCTGACCGGGACCACAGACTGACAGCACGACACGACACGACACGCGCACCGCAGGCCGCGCGCACGGCACGCGCACCGCAGGCCCCGCGCACGGCACGCGCACCGCAGGCCCCGCGCACGGCACGCGCACCGCAGGCCGCGCAGCGCGGCCCTCCGACCGGCCCCCGCCGCGCGGCCGGAGAGGGGACGGCGCACACGGCCCGGACCGGAGCGGGGACAGCGCGCACGGTTCCGTCCGGAGAGGGAACGGCGCACGGGCCGGTCAGGCTCCGAGGTCGTACTCCGCCCAGTCGGCCACCGGGCGGTAACCGATGCGCTGGTACAGGGCGTTGCTCGTCGGGTTGGCGAGGTCCGTGAAGAGGAGGAGTTCGCCGACCCCTTCGGCCAGCGCCGCCCGGCTGACCCGCGCGGTGACCGCCCCGGCGTAACCCCGGCCGCGCAGCTCCCTCGGGGTGTAGACGGGTGCGATCCGGGCCTGCCCGGCGATCGTCGGGGTGACCCCGGCCATGGAGACGGGCGTGCCGTCGGCGGTCTCCCAGAGGGTGACTCCGCCGTACGAGAGCCGGAAGTCGGCCCACTCACCGCCGTCCCGGCCGGCGTGCGCTCCCGTGTCCTCGACGAACTCGCCGTACCAGCGGACCAGCAGGTCCCGGTCCGCCTCGGACGCGACCCGCGCCCGGCCCGCCGGCAGCGGCGACGGCTCGGTCAACTCGGCCAGCCGGTACAGCCGATGGCGTTCGCCGAGCCGTGCGGGCACCCCGGTCCGCCGCTGCCACGCCGTCGCGAACGCCTCCGCGGTGGCCCGCTCGGAGGCGAACCCGGTGACGGGATGGCCGCGGTCGAGGAGTGCGTCGACCAGCGTCTCGGTCTCGTCGGCGGTGAGCCCGGTGGTGCGCAGGGCGTACGGCGGGGTGTGCAGCAGCGCGGCGCCCACGCTGCCGTCCGCCCGGGCCAGACGGCCGAGGAGCGGCGGCCGGTCGCCGTAGGCCCGCGGCCCGCTCCGCCGCAGCTGCTCCGTCACCGTCAGGTGGACGGTGTGCAGGTCGGGGCGTGAGTGCAGGAAGTCCCGCGTGTGGGCGAGGAATTCGTCGACGTCGGTGGTGAAGTGCCAGGCCGGCGTGTGTGTTCGGGGGTTCATGGTCGATGGTCCCCTCCGACGGCCCGGTCCGGCACCTGAATTAGCCGGCCACGGAGGTCGCGGGATCCGTCGCGAGGCGGGCGTGCAGGTGGACGTCCCGGAAGGCGTCCTGGCGGCCCGCCTCGAACATCGCGCCGCGCAGGGTCCCCTCGGCCGGGAACCCGCAGGTCCGTGCGATGCGGCAGGACGCCTCGTGGCCGAGCGCGTGCCCCAGCTCCAGCCGGTACAGGCCCAGTTCGGCGAAGGTCCAGGCGGCGGCGAGGTCCAGGGCGTGGGTGGCGACCCCGCGGCCCCGTGCCTCGGGGAGCACCCAGTAACCGACCCGGGCCGACCGGAACACCCGGTCGATCACGTTGATGCCGATGTGACCGAGGGTCGCACCGCTCGCCGCGTCCGCGATGCGGAACGGCACGCAGATCCCGTCGTCCACCTGGGCCTGCTGTCTGACCAGGGCGGCCCGGGCGCCGGCCAGGTCGGTCTCGGTCGTGAGCGGAGTGTTCCAGCGGCGGAACTCCGGGTCGGTACGGCCGCGCAGCCAGCTCTCCAGATGGGCTTCCGTGTCCGGGTCCCAGTGGTCGAGTCGCAGGCCGTGGCCGTGCGGGGCGGGGTCGGGACGGCGGGCGGCGGGCTGTTCGTCGGTCAGGGCCATGCGCCCATTGAAACCCGTGGGGCAGGTGGCGGCCCAGCGGGTTTCAGCGCTCCGCCGGGCGGAACACCGGCACCCCGTCCCGGAAGGCGACCTCCAGGGGAAGACCGGCGCGCGGCCGGACCGTCTCCACCAGTTCGGTCATCATGCGCGGCCCCTCCGCCAGGTCGACCACGGCGGCCGTGTACGGGACCCGGTCGCCGAACGGCGGGAGGTCGTTGCGGTGGACGACGGACCAGGTGTAGAGGGTCGCGCGGCCCGTCGCGGGCTCCCAGGTGCCGTCCTCGCTCCAGCAGTGCGGACAGAACTCCCGAGGGTAGTGGTGGGCCCGGCCGCACGGGCGGCAGCGGCGCAGCAGCAGCCGCCCCTCGGCCGCCGCCTCCCAGTAGGGGCGGGTGAAGGCGTCCGGCTCGGGGAGGTCGTGGCGCCGGGGCGGCGGTGTGCCGGGGGACGGGTCGCCGGTCGTCGCATCCATGCATCTGACGGTACGTCAGGTCGGCGGGAAAACCGAGTGCCGGACCTGAAAAGGCTGTGCGTTCCCCGCGGGGCTGTGCGCCGCCCATGAATCCCCGGAAATTGTTGACGATTTTGTTGGCGCTCGCCTACGTTCGCAGACGCAGGGCCAAGGAGCCGGAAGACGAGGGGCAGCACCGTGAAGCACAGGTCAGTGAAGCGCAGGACGGTCGTCATGGGCATCGGCGCCACGGCCGGCGTCGCGGCGGCCGGCGGGATCGCGCTCGGCGCACAGGCGGCCGACGGCTCGTCCGGGGGGTCCTCGGGCGCCTCGGGCTCCCTGGTGTTCGACCCGGACGCCTACACGAAGCTGACGAAGACCATCACCGACGCGGACGGCGCCGACCACTCCGTGACCTACCACTTCTGGAAGGCGATCACCTATGTCGCCAACCCGGTGGACGAGACCTACCAGTCCCTGATCGTCAGCGCCCCGGTCGAGATCGACGGCAGCACCGTCGACCCGGCGAACGCGCCGATCCTGCTCGCCAACTCGATCGGCGGCTACCTGCCCGCCTCCGTGGCGGACGCCACCGAGGTCGGCGGCGGCGGTTCGGCGATGGGCGGCGGCGCGGCCCCCAGCGGCGCCCCCGGCTCCACCACCAGCGCGGCCCCGAACGCCAACGGCAACACCAACGCGACCGGCGGTGCCACCTCGAGCAACCAGCTGCTCGCACTGGCCGCCGGGTACGTCGTGATCGAGCCGGGCGCCCGCGGCCGTACGCTCAAGAACTCCGCAGGCGAGTACTACGGCACCGCGCCCGCCGCGATCGTCGACCTCAAGGCCGCCGTCCGGTACATCAAGGCGAACAAGGGTGTCATCCCCGGTGACGTCGAGCGGATCGTGTCCGCCGGCACGAGCGCGGGCGGCGCCCTGTCCACGCTGCTCGGCGCCTCCGGCGACAGCCCGCTCTACGTGAAGTACCTGAAGGAGCTCGGCGCCGCCGACGCCTCCGACGCGGTCTTCGCGGTCGGCGCCTGGTGCCCGATCACCGATCTGGAGCACGCCGACGGCGCCTACGAGTGGAACTGGGGCACCAACGCGCTCGCCACCGGCAAGCAGGTCGACCAGTCCGTCTCCAAGGACCTCAAGGGGCAGTTCGCCGAGTACCAGGCGGGCCTGCGGCTCCGCGGCCTGGCCGGCTTCGGCCCGCTGACCGCCCGCAACTACGACGACTACCTGGTCGAGCAGTACCTCCAGCCGTCCGCCACCGCCTACCTCGCCGCGCTCTCCGACTCCGACCGCGAGACGTACCTCGCGTCCAACACCTTCATCACCTGGTCGGGCGGCAAGGCCACCTTCACCTGGGCCGACTTCCTCACCCACGTCGGCGCCCGGAAGAAGGACACCCCGGCCTTCGACGCCTTCGACCTGTCGGCGGGCGAGAACAACGAGTTCGGCGCGGGCACCACGGCGAGCCGGCACTTCACGGCGTACGGCGCGAAGAACGACAGCACCGGGCTGAGCAGCAGGCGGGTCGCGGCCGACATCCCCGCGAAGCTGAACCTGATGAACCCGATGTACCACCTGGTGGAGAAGGTCAACGACCGCCGGTCCAAGCACTGGTGGATCCGCCTCGGCACCAACGACTCCGACACCTCGCACGTGATCTCGGCGAACCTGGCCGCCCGTCTGGACAACCTCGGCGACGACGTGGACCACCTCTACTACTGGGACCAGGGTCACGGCGCCAACACCGACCCCGGTGACTTCATCACCTGGATCGCGGAAGTGACGGGTTATCGCAAGGGCAAGAAGCGCTCGTAAAAGCAGCGGCCCTCGCAGAGGTAAGAACCTCTCACAATCGAGATAGGCCCCCCACTGCCGCGATAGCCTCCCCGAACGCGGTGTCCTTTTCCCGTCTGTCTGAGGACACCGCCCACCCGTGCCGTCGGGCTCCAGCGCACCGGAGCCCGACGGCACGGGCCTTTTCGCACCCTCTCCGTTCCGTTTCCGCGCAGACCAAGTGGGCTACGCCACAAATCCCACCCACGACTCCTACGGGTGTGATCAATCCGCAACCAATTCCGGTCTTGACCGAGACCCATCAACCTGAAGCGTGATTACGCTCGCGCTCATGGCCGTGTTCTCCCCCACCGTTTCGCCCGTCTACGTCATCGGCGCCGGCCCCGGAGGTCTCGCCGCCGCGTACGCGCTGCGGGCCCGGGGTGTCCGTGCCGTCGTCCTGGAGAAGTCCGACAGCGTCGGCGCGTCCTGGCGCCGCCACTACGACCGCCTGCACCTGCACACCACCCGCCGGCTGTCCGCGCTGCCCGGGCTGCCCATGCCGCGCCGGTTCGGCCGCTGGGTCTCCCGCGACGACGTGGTGCGCTATCTGGAGAAGTACGCCGAGCACCACGAACTGGAGATCGTCACCGGTGTCGAGGTGTCCCGCGTGGAGCGCTCGCCCGACGGCGACGGCTGGCTGCTGCACGCCTCCGGCGGCCGCGAACTGACCGGCTCCGCGGTGGTGGTCGCCACCGGCTTCAACCACACCCCGCGCATCCCCGACTGGCCGGGCCTCGACGGCTACCGGGGCCGGTTCCTGCACGCCGGCGAGTACCGCGACGCCGGGCCGTTCGCCGGGCAGGACGTGCTGGTCGTCGGGGTCGGCAACACCGGCGCCGAGATCGCCGTCGACCTGGCGGAGGGCGGCGCGGCCCGGGTACGGCTGGCTGTCCGCACGGTCCCGCACATCGTGCGCCGCTCCACGGCGGGCTGGGCCGCCCAGTACAACTCGATCCTGGTACGACGGCTCCCCACCGGCCTGGTGGACCGGTTGGCCCGCACCATGGCCAAGGTCAGCGTGCCCGACCTCGCCGCCCACGGGCTGCCCCGCCCCGACACCGGCCTCTACAGCCGGGTCAAGCAGGGCTCCATCCCGGTCCTGGACGTCGGCCTGATCGACGCCGTGCGGCAGGGCAGGGTCGAGATCGTGGCCGCCGTCGAGGGCTTCGAGGACGGCAAGGTCGCCCTCGCCGACGGCACCCGCACCTCCCCCGACGCGGTGATCGCGGCCACCGGATACGTGCGCGCCCTGGAGGGCCTGGTCGGCCACCTCGACGTCCTCGACGGCCGCGGCCGCCCCGTCGTGCACGGCCCGCGCACCCCCGGGAACGCCCCCGGCCTCTACTTCACCGGCTACACCAACCCGATCAGCGGCATGTTCCGCGAGATGGCCATCGACGCCGAGAAGATCGCGAAGGCGCTCGCCAAGCGCGCCCGGACGGCGTAGAAGTCCTCAACCGTCCTCAACCTCCTTACGTAGACGTCCTCTTGGCCATGTGACCGACGCGACGAGAGTTGTTTGTTACCGGCGGTAGCAGCATGCCCGCGCGCGAGACCAGAATGTGAGCCCTGCTCAACTTTCCGGCTCCACCCCTCTCGCTCAGTACGGAGGACGCACGTGGCACGTGAAAGACAGCTCTCCCGCCGCGCCCTGCTCGGCGGTGCCGCCGCCGGGGCGGCCGGCCTCACCACGGTCTCGGCGGTCTCCGCCGGGGCGGCCGCGGCGGCGACCACGGCCGGCTCCCGGACCGTCGACGTCGCGATCGTCGGCGGCGGCCTCGCCGGGCTCACCGCGGCCCGCGACCTGGTGGCCGGCGGCAGGACGGTGGCCGTCCTGGAGGCCCGGGACCGGGTCGGCGGCCGGGTGGTGAACCTGAAGCTGGCCAACGGCGGCCACACGGAGGGCGGCGGCGAGTTCATCGGCCCCACCCAGGACCGGATCAAGGCCCTCGCCGACTCCCTGGGCGTGGCGACCTTCACCACCTACAACACGGGCGACAACCTCCTCTACAAGGGCGGCAAGCGCACCCCCTACGACACCAGCGGCCTGCTCGGCTCGGTCCCGCCGGTGGACGCGGCCGGGCTCGCCAACGCGGCGATCGTGCAGTCCGAGCTGGACAGCATGGCCGCGACGGTGCCGGTGGACGCGCCCTGGACCGCCGCCAAGGCCGCCGAGTGGGACAAGCAGACCTTCGAGAGCTGGCTGAACGCCAACGCGGTCATCCCCTCCGCCAAGTTCCTGCTGGACCTGGCCTGCACGTCGATCTTCTCGGCGCAGCCCCGCGAACTCTCCCTGCTCTACGTCCTCTACTACATCGCCGCCGCCGGGAACGAGTCCACGCCCGGCACCCTGGAACGCCTCACCGACACCGCGAACGGCGCCCAGGAGTCCCGTTTCGTGGGCGGCTCCCAGCAGGTCCCGATCAGACTGGCGGCGACCCTCGGCGACCGGGTGGTGCTGGGCGCCCCGGTGCGCTCGGTCGTGAAGTCCGGCGGCTCGTACCTGGTCACGGCGGACGGCGTCACGGTCACCGCGACCCGGGTGATCGTCGCCGTACCGCCGCCGCTGGCCGCCCGCATCACCTTCGACCCGCTGCTGCCGGCCGCCCGCGACCAGCTCACCCAGCGGATGCCGATGGGCTCGATCGGCAAGGCGATCGCGGTGTACGACACCCCGTTCTGGCGGGCCGACGGCCTCAACGGGCAGGCCGTCAGCGACTCCGGCGTGGTCCGCTCGACCTTCGACAACTCCCCGCCGGACGCCTCCTACGGCGCGCTGATGGGCTTCATCGAGGCCGACGAGATGCGGGCGTACGACGCGGCGGGCGAGGCCGAGATCAAGGCGGCCGTGCTGGCCGACTACGTCAACTACTTCGGCGACAAGGCCGCATCACCCACCTCCTTCGTGCTGCAACGCTGGGACAACGAGGGCTTCTCCCGGGGCGGCCCGGTGGCCTACGCACCGCCCGGTGTGCTGACCGCGTACGGGGCCGCCCTGCGCAAGCCGGTCGACGGCGTGCACTGGGCCGGGACGGAGACCTCCACGTTCTGGACGGGCTTCATGGACGGAGCGGTGCGGTCGGGCGAGCGGGCGGCCAAGGAGGTGCTGGCCGCCCTCGGGTAGCGGACGGAGCGTTTTCGGCCTCAACTTTGCGTGCACACTGGTTCCTGACGCAGTGTCAGTTCAGTAATCTGACACTGCGTCAGTTAATTGTGCTGTCACACAGGAGCTGTCACACAGGAGCGGGCGGACCGATGCTTGGATCAACCCACGGCACCCTCACCACCGACTCCCGCCGGGCCCGGGCCATCGCCTGCGGTGAGCAGCGTCCCGGCCCCGCCGTCCACGGCCGGACGGCCGACGAGGACGAACTGGACGTCAGCGGACGGCCGCTGTACGCGGACGTGCCGGATCTGGACCGGTTCTTCCGGCCCGAGTCCGTCGCCGTGATCGGCGCCTCGGACGCCGAGGGGCGGCCCAACACCGGTATCACCCGGCAGCTGCTCGACTGGGCCGGGCGGGTCGGAGCCCGGGTGCATCCGGTGCACCCCACCCGGCCGTCGGTCTTCGGCATCGCCTGCGCCCGCTCCGTCGCCGACCTGCCCGAGCAGGTCGACCTCGCCGTGCTGCTGGTCGCCGACCCGCTGCCGGTGATCGAGGAACTGGCCGAGGCCAAGGTCAGGTTCGCCGTGGCCTTCGCCTCCGGGTTCGCGGAGACCGGCGTGGCGGGGGCGGCGGCCCAGACGCGGCTCGCGGCGGCCGTGCGGCGCTCCGGGCTCCGCCTGCTGGGCCCGAACACCAACCTGAACGCCTTCGAGCGCTTCCGCGACGACCTGGACGGCCCGGCGATCGCCCTGATCACCCAGTCCGGCCACCAGGGCCGCCCGGTCTTCGCCGCGCAGGAACTCGGCATCCGCCTCTCCCACTGGGCCCCGACCGGCAACGAGGCCGACCTGGAGACCGCCGACTTCATCTCCTACTTCGCCGAGCGGCCCGAGGTCGGCGCCATCGCCTGCTACGTCGAAGGGCTGAAGGACGGGCGCGCCTTCCTCCTGGCCGCCGACCGCGCGGCCCGCCGCAAGGTGCCCGTCGTCGCCGTGAAGGTCGGCCGCACCGAGACCGGCGCCCGCACCGCCGCCTCCCACACCGGCAAGCTGACCGGCGCGGACGACGTGGTCGACGCGGCGCTGCGGCAGTACGGCGTGATCCGCGTCGACGGTCTGGACGAACTCCAGGACACCGCCGCCCTGCTGGCCCGGGCGCGGGCACCGCGCTCCGACGGGGTCGTCGTCTACTCGATCTCGGGCGGCACGGGCGCGCACGTCGCCGACCTGGCGTCCGGCCTGGGCCTGCGGCTGCCGGTGCTGTCCGAGGCCCGGCAGGCCGAGCTGCACCAGTGGATACCGGAGTACCTGAGCGTGGCCAACCCGGTCGACAACGGCGGGCATCCGGTGGGCGACTGGCGCGGCCGGAAGATCATCGACTCGATCCTCGCCGACCCGGAGGTCGGGGTGCTGATCTGCCCGGTCACCGGCCCCTTCCCGCCGCTCAGCGACAGGCTGGTCCGAGACCTGGTCGACGCGGCGGAGGCGACCGACAAGCTGGTCTGCGTGGTGTGGGGCTCGCCGGTCGGCACCGAGGCCGCCTACCGCGAGGTGCTCCTCGGCTCCTCCCGGGTGGCCACCTTCCGCACCGTCGGCAACTGCCTGACCGCCGTCCGCGCCCACCTCGACCACCACCGCTTCGTCAGCGGCTACCGCTCCCCCTTCGACGAGGCCCCGCGCACCCCCTCGCCCTCCTACCGCAAGGCGCTGGCGCTGATGCGGCCCGGACAGCAGCTGAGCGAGCACGCGGCGAAGCAGCTGCTGCGCGCGTACGGCATACGGGTGCCGCGCGAGCAGCTGGTGACCAGCGCGGCGGCGGCCGTGCGCGCGGCCGGGCTGGTCGGCTACCCGGTGGTGATGAAGGCGTCCGGCGGGCAGCTCGCCCACAAGACCGAGCTGGGCCTGGTGAAGGTCGGACTGACCTCGGCCAGCCAGGTCCGGGACGCCTACCGGGAGCTCACCGACATCGCCCGGTACGAGGGGGTGGCCCTCGACGGCGTGCTGGTCTGCCAGATGGTGGAGCGGGGGGTGGAGATGGTCGTCGGGGTCACCCACGACGACCTCTTCGGGCCGACCGTGACGGTGGGGCTCGGCGGGGTGCTGGTGGAGGTGCTGCACGACGCGGCCGTCCGCGTGCCGCCGTTCGGCGAGGAACAGGCCCGGGACATGCTGGCCGAACTGCGCGGGCGGGCCCTGCTGGACGGGGTGCGGGGCCGGCCGCCGGCCGATCTCGACGCGCTCGTCGAGGTGATCCTGCGCGTCCAGCGCATGGCCCTGGAACTGGGCGACCAGCTCGCGGAGCTCGACATCAACCCGCTGATGGTGCTGGACCAGGGGCAGGGCGCGGTGGCGCTGGACGCGCTGGCGGTGTGCCGCTGATGGACAGCGTCCGGTACGTGACGGCGGAACGGGTCGCCCACCTCACCCTCGACCGCCCCGAAGCCCTCAACGCCCTCACGCCCGACCAGCGGGACCACGTCATCCGCCTCCTCGCCGGGGCCTCGGGGGACCCCGGGATCGGCGCGGTGGTGATCACCGGCACCGGCCGCGGTTTCTGCGCGGGCGCCGACCTGCGGGGCGGCGGCGCCACGGCCGAGCGCGTTCCCGGTGACGTGGCCCGCACCATCCGGCTCGGCGCGCAGCGCCTGATCGCCGCCGTCCTCGACTGCGAGAAACCGGTGATCGCGGCGGTCAACGGCACCGCGGCCGGGCTCGGCGCCCATCTCGCGCTCGCCTGCGACCTGGTGCTGGCCGCCGAGTCGGCCCGTTTCATCGAGGTGTTCGTCAGGCGCGGCCTGGTCCCCGACGGCGGCGGCGCCTACCTCCTGCCGCGCCTGGTCGGCCCGCAGCGCGCCAAGGAGCTGATGTTCTTCGGCGACGCGCTCTCCGCGCCGGAGGCGGAGCGCATGGGCCTGGTCAACCGGGTCGTGCCGGACGAGGAGCTGGCGAAGACGGCACGGGAGTGGGCGGTACGTCTGGCCGCCGGCCCCACCCGCACCCTGGCCCTGACGAAACAGCTGCTCAACGCGTCCCTGGACGGCGACCGCGCGTCCGCCTTCACCGCCGAGGCCGCCGCCCAGGAGATCAACATGACGACCCATGACGCCCAGGAGGGCCTACGGGCCTTCACGGAGCGCAGAAGCCCCGTTTTCCGGGGCCGGTGAGCCCGCACACTAGGTGCCCATACAGCGTCCGTCGCCACCCTTTTCATCTGACGGTGCGTCAGCTTCAATGAAGAGGTGATGGGACACGCAGGGGCGGCGGCCGCCGCCGTTCGTTATCTCAGGTCGGCTCCCGCGCGGGGGCCGGTGGAAGCGCTGCCGCGGCCGGAGTTGCGGTGTGTGCGCGCGGACGAGCGGGCGCCGGTCGAGCAGGGCGAGTTCCGGCGGGTCCTCGGGAACTTCGCGACCGGGGTGACCGTGATCACCGCACCGGCCGCCGGGGGCGAGCCCGCCCCCGCCGGTTTCGCCTGCCAGTCCTTCTCGTCCCTCTCCCTCGACCCGCCGCTGGTCTGCTTCATGGTCGGCCGTACGTCGGCCACCTGGCCGCGCATCGCCCGTGCCGGCGTCTTCTGCGTCAACGTGCTCG
This sequence comes from Streptomyces arenae, assembly GCF_022343545.1. Classification (NCBI taxonomy): domain Bacteria; kingdom Bacillati; phylum Actinomycetota; class Actinomycetes; order Kitasatosporales; family Streptomycetaceae; genus Streptomyces; species Streptomyces arenae. Next base: position 285,904 of record NZ_JAKQYH010000090.1, on the reverse strand, counting down.
GCGCGGGCCAGGACGGGCTGTGCCGGGCCTTCGCGGCGAGCGGCACGGACAAGTTCGCGGGCGTGGCGTACGACGCGGCCCCGGTCTCGGGGGCGCCCCGCCTCGCCGGTGCCGCCGCGTGGATCGACTGCGCGGTCCACGCGGTGCACACCGGCGGCGACCACCTGATCGTGGTCGGCCGGGTGACCGCCCTGGGGGCCGGCGACGGAGAGGCCGCCCCGCTCCTGTTCCACCGGGGCCGGTTCGCCGGACTGGGCGGTTAGACGGCGAGGGCGGGCGCGGCCGGGACCGTACGGCGGCGGATCACCAGGGCCATCAGGGCCGCCGCCGCGCACAGGGCGCCCGACGCGTACCAGACCATGTCGTAGCTGCCGAAGACGTCGCGGGCCACGCCGCCGAGGAAGGCGACGAGGGCCGCGCCGATCTGGTGGGAGGCGAGGACCCAGCCGAAGACGATGGCGCTGTCCTCGCCGTACTGCTCGCGGCACAGGGCCAGGGTGGGCGGGACGGTGGCGACCCAGTCGAGGCCGTAGAAGACGATGAAGAAGATCATCGGAGGGTGCACCGACGGGCCGAGCAGCATCGGCAGGAAGAGCAGTGAGAGGCCGCGCAGGGCGTAGTAGACGGCGAGCAGGCGGCGCGGTTCGAAGCGGTCCGTGAACCAGCCGGAGGCGATCGTGCCGACGACGTCGAAGACGCCGATGACCGCGAGCAGGGAGGCCGCCGCGGTGACCGGCAGGCCGTGGTCGTGGGCGGCGGGCACGAAGTGGGTCTGGATCAGGCCGTTGGTGGACGCCCCGCAGATCGCGAAGGTGCCGGCGAGCAGCCAGAAGGGGCCGGTGCGCACGGCGGAGCGGAGCACTCCGACCGCCCGGCGGGCGGCCCCGGTGACCGGCGGCGGCTTCGGCACGAACTCGGTCGCGCCGTACGGCTTCAGGCCCACGTCGGCCGGGTGGTCGCGCAGCAGCAGCCAGACGAAGGGGACCACCGCGAGGGCGGCGAGGGCGACCGTGACGGCGGCCGGGCGCCAGTCGTACGTCTCGACCATCCAGGACAGCAGCGGCAGGAAGATCAGCTGGCCGGAGGCGGAGGCGGCGGTCAGGATGCCGGTGACCAGGCCGCGCCGGGCGGTGAACCAGCGGTTGGTGACGGTGGCGGCGAACGCCAGCGCCATCGAGCCGGAGCCCAGGCCGACCAGCAGGCCCCAGCACAACATCAGCTGCCAGGCCGCCGTCATCCACACGGTCAGACCGGACCCCAGCGCGATGACGGTCAGCGCGACGGCGACCACGCGCCGGATGCCGAACCGGTCCATCAGGGCGGCCGCGAAGGGCGCGGTGAGCCCGTACAGCGCGAGGTTGACGGAGACGGCCGCCCCGATCGTGCCGCGCGACCAGCCGAACTCCGCGTGCAGCGGGTCGATGAGCAGGCCGGGCAGGGAACGGAAGGCGGCCGCGCCGATGATCGTGACGAAGGTGACGGCGGCGACGAACCAGGCGCGGTGGACGCGCGGGGCGCGGGTCGGCCTCGGGTCCCGGCGGGCTGCTGCGGCTTCGGTTGTCTGGGTCACGCCATAAAGCTTCGGTCAGGGGGTTCACTCCATCGAGTGGCCCGAAGGACAGTATTCGCTACGATCGGGCCATGAGCAGTGAGCCCGGTTTCCGCCCGCACCGTGTGGTCGTCCTCGCCCTGGACGGCCTGCTCCCCTTCGAGCTGGGCATCCCGCACCGCATCTTCGGCCGCCCCAAGGACGCCCGGGGCCGGCACCTGTACGAGGTCGTGACCTGCTCCGTCCGCCCGCCGGGCCCGGTCGAGACCGACGTCGACTTCTCGATCCACGTGCCGAACGGCCCGGAGACGCTGGCCACCGCCGACACGCTGATCGTCCCGGCGTCGTACGAACTGGGTCCGCTCTTCGAGGAGGGCGTCCTCACCCCCGAACTGGCCGCGGCCCTGGCCCACGTCCGCCCCGGCACCCGGCTCGCCTCCATCTGCACCGGCGTCTACGTGCTGGCCGCCGCCGGCTGGCTGGACGGCCGCCCGGCGACCACGCACTGGGCCGACGCGGACCATCTCCAGCGGCTGTTCCCGCGGATCGAGGTGGACCCGGACGTCCTGTTCATCGACGACGGTGACGTGCTGACCTCCGCCGGGGTGGCCGCCGGCATCGACCTGTGCCTGCACATGGTCCGCCGCGACCACGGCACGGCCGTCGCCAACGAGGTGGCCCGCCGTACCGTCGTACCCCCGCACCGGGACGGCGGCCAGGCCCAGTACATCCACCGCCCGGTCCCCGACCTCCAGACGGCGACCACGACGGCCGCCCGCGCCTGGGCGCTGGGCCGCCTCCACGAGCCGATCCAGCTGCGCGACATGGCCGAGCAGGAGGCCATGTCGGTACGGACCTTCACCCGCCGTTTCCGCGAGGAGACCGGCGTGAGCCCCGGCCAGTGGCTCACCCGGCAGCGCGTCGAACGCGCCCGCCACCTGCTGGAGTCCACCGTCCTGTCGGTCGACCAGGTGGCCCGGGACGCCGGGTTCGGCACCGCCCAGTCGATGCGCCAGCACCTTCAGGCGACCCTGGGCGTCACCCCGACCGCCTACCGACGGACCTTCCGCACCGCGCCGGGCGAGTCCCCGGAGCCCACCGGCCCCCGGCCGTCCGCCGCCGCCCGCGAGAAGGTCAGCACCCCTCGGGCGACCCGCCCCGCCTCCGCGTCCGCGCGGGCCTTCTCGAAGTCCTCCACCGGGTAGGTCGCGGTCACCAGTTCGTCCAGGAGCAGGCGGCCCTGGCGGTACAGCTCGGCGTACAGGGCGATGTCGTGCTGGGGGCGGGAGGAGCCGTAGCGGCATCCCAGGACGGACTTGTCGAGGAACATGGAGGCGACCACGAAGGACGCCTCGGCGGTGGCGGCGGGCATGCCCAGGAGGACCGCCTGGCCGTGCCGGTCGAGGAGGTCTATGGCCTGCCTCACCAGTTCGACGCGGCCCACGCACTCGAAGGCGTGGTCGACGCCGTAGGGCAGCAGGTCCTTCACCCCATCCGTGGCGGTCAGGAAGTCGGTGGCGCCGAACTGCCGGGCCACCTCCTCCTTGGCCGGGTTGGCGTCCACGGCCACGATCCGCAGGGCGCCCGCGATCCGCGCGCCCTGGATGACGTTCAGCCCGATCCCGCCGGTGCCGATGACCAGCACGGTGTCGCCGCGGTCGACGCGGGCCCGGTTCAGTACGGCGCCCACCCCGGTCAGCACCCCGCAGCCGATCAGCGCGGCGGACGTCAGCGGGATGTCCTTCGGGATCCGGACCGCCTGCACGGCCTTGACGACCGTGCGTTCCGCGAAGGCCGAGTTGCACGCGAACTGGTGGACGTCACGGCCGCCGCGCGTGAACGGCTGCTGCGGACGGCCGATGGCCTTGCGGCACATGGTCGGCCGCCCCCGGTCGCAGTCGGCACAGGCCCCGCAGTTGGCGAGGGTGGACAGCGCCACATGGTCTCCCGGCGCCACATGGGTCACCCCCACACCCACCGCCTCGACCACGCCCGCACCCTCATGTCCGAGCACCACAGGAACGGGGAAGGGTATGGTCCCGTCCACCACGGACAGGTCGCTGTGGCAGAGCCCCGCCGCCGCCACCGCCACCAGCACCTCGCCCGGCCCCGGTTCCCGTACCTCCAGGTCGTCGACGACCTGCACCTGCTTCCCGTCGAACACCACACCACGCATCACGACTCGACCCCCTTCGGTTCCCTCGGCAGACCGAGCACGCGCTCGGCGATGATCGTGCGCTGGACCTGGTCCGAGCCGCCGTAGACGGTGTCGGCGCGGGAGAAGAGGAACAGGTGCTGCGCGGGGTCCAGTTCGTACGGCGCGGCCGCCGACCAGTCGGCCGGTCCGACGCTCGCCGCCGCGCCCCGCACCTGCACGGCGAGTTCGCCGAGCCGCTGGTGCCAGCCGGCCCACAGCAGCTTGGCCACGCTCGGGGCGCCGGGTTCGGCGGCCGGGTTCCCGAGCGTGCGCAGGGCGTTCCAGCGCATCACCCGCAACTCGGCCCACTGCCGCACCAGCCGTGCGCGTACGACGGGATCGGCGGCGGCGCCGCTCGCCACGGCGTCCCGCACCACCCTGCCGAGTTCCTCGGCGAACCCGATCTGCTGGGCCAGCGTGGACACGCCCCGCTCGAAGCCGAGCAGGCTCATCGCCACCCGCCAGCCGTTGCCCTCGCCGCCGACGACATGCTCCGCGTGCGCGCCGTCGAAGAAGACCTCGTTGAAGTCGGCGGTGCCGGTCAGCTGCCGGATGGGCCGGACCTCGATCCGGCCGGGCTGGTCCATGGGCACGAGCAGGAAGCTCAGTCCGTGGTGCCGGCGTGAACCGGCCTCGGTCCGCGCGAGCACGAAGCACCAGTCGGCCTCGTGCGCGAGCGAGGTCCAGATCTTCTGCCCGAAGACGCGGTAGCCGTCCGCCTCCCGTACGGCCGCAGTCCGCACGCCGGCCAGGTCCGATCCCGCGCCGGGCTCGCTGTACCCCTGGCACCACAGCTCCTCGCCGGCGGCGACGGGCGGCAGGAACCGCGCCTTCTGCTCCGCGGTGCCGTGTGCGATGAGCGTCGGCGCCAGCAGGTTCTCGCCGATGTGCCCGGAGCGCGGCGGGGCGGCCGACCTGGCGTACTCCTCGGCCCAGACGACCTGCTGGGTGAGGGTGCCGGTCCGGTTCCCGTACCCGGATTCGGCCCACCCGAGCCCGATCCACCCGTCCGCCCCGAGCACGCGCTCCCACCCGCGCCGGTCCACACCACCGGCGACGTGCGCGCCGAGCCAGGCCCGGACTTCCCCACGAAACGCCTCGTCCTCCGGCACTGAACCGAACTCCACGGTGACCTCCAAAGATGATTCGGGTCAGGTCCGAACGCCGGTGGGGGCAGCGGGCCCAGGGGCGCTGGGGGTACCCCCGGCCGAAGGCTGGGGGAGGAATTGCGCGAACAACCACGACGCACCCGCACCCGCCCTCGCACCGCACCCCCCTGCCCCCTAGGCGTTCGGCCGGCTCCCCGCCCGCGCGGCCGCCTCCATCGCCGCCAGCCGCGCCAGCATCGGCATCGGGTCCACCCCCACGCTCCCCGGCAGCACCTCGGCGATCCGCTCCGGCGTCCAGGTGCCGCCCTCCGCGTACGCGGCGCGCAGTTCCCTCGGCTGGGCCCACACCGCGATCTTCGGCCCGGCGACCGTGTACACCTGCCCCGTGATCCCCGCGTCCCGCGCGGCGTCCGACAGCAGGTAGACCACGAACGCGGCCACGTCCTCCGGTTCGCCGATCTCCGCGAGTTCCGTCGGCACCCCCGCCGACATCCGGGTACGCGCGACCGGCGCCACCGTGTTCGCGGTCACCCCGTACTTGTGCAGGCCGAGCGCCGCGCTGCGCACCAGCGAGATGATCCCGCCCTTGGCGGCGCTGTAGTTGGGCTGCGCGACGGAACCCTGGTGGTTGCCGCTGGTGAAGCCGATCAGCGTGCCGGCGCGCTGCTTCCGCATCACCGCGGACGCCGCCCGGAACACCGTGAACGTGCCTTTGAGGTGGGTGGCGATGACCGGGTCCCACTCCTCCTCGGTCATGTTGAACAGCATCCGCTCGCGCAGGATCCCCGCCACGCACACGACTCCGTCGAGCCGGCCGTACGAGGCCAGCGCCACGTCCACGATCCGCTGTCCGCCCGCCATCGTGGAGATGTCGTCGGCCACCGCGACCGCCTCGCCGCCCGCCGCCTCGATCTCCTTGACCACGGCTTCGGCGACCTCGCCGGCGGGCGATCCGCCGTCGACCGCCACGCCGTAGTCGTTGACGACGACCCTCGCCCCCTCGGCCGCCGCCGCCAGCGCCACCGCCCGTCCGATACCGCGCCCCGCACCGGTCACGGCGACGACCCTGCCTGCCAAGAAGTTCCCCACGCCCGGCCCCTTCCCGCGGTTTCTGACGGACCGTTAGATTTTATGGCGCGTCTGATGTGCGGACACAAGCCCCGGGGAGGAACCGGATGTCACTGCCGACCCTTCATCCCGCGTTTCACGAGATCGCCGAGCGCGTCAACAACTGGGGGCGCTGGGGAGCCGACGACGAGATCGGCACCCTGAACCTGATCACGGACGAGGTGGTCCGGGAGGCGGCGGCGACGGTCCGCACCGGCCGGCGCGTCCCGCTGGCACTGCCGCTCCGGCAGGACGGGGTGCAGACCGGAATGATCCCGGGGCGGGTGAACCCGCTGCACACGATGGTGCAGATCAACCAGGAGCTGTTCGGCCCGGGGACGGTCGCGTGCAGCGACGACGCGGTGACCATGGGGCTCCAGGCCGGCACCCACTGGGACGCGCTCACCCATGTCTCGCACTCGGGGCGGCTGTACAACGGCCGGCCGGCGGACACCGTGACCGCGCACGGCGGTGCGGAGTTCGGCGGGATCGACAAGGCGCGGCACGTCGTCTCGCGCGGGGTGCTGCTGGACGTGGCACGCGCGCGGGGTGTCGAACGGCTGGCGGGGGGCCACGCGGTCACCCCGGAGGACCTGGACGCGGCCGAGGAGCTCGCCGGGACCACCGTCCGCGGCGGCGACATCGTCCTCGTACGGACCGGGCAGGTGCAGGTGTACCTGGCCGGGGACAAGCACGGGTACGGCTATCCGTCGCCGGGGCTGTCGGTGCGGACCCCGGAGTGGTTCCACGCGCGGGACGTGGCCGCCGTCGCCAACGACACCCTGACCTTCGAGATCTTCCCGCCGGAGATCGAGGACCTCTGGCTGCCCGTGCACGCCCTGGACCTGGTGGAGATGGGCATGCTCCAGGGCCAGAACTGGAATCTCGAAGAGTTGTCCACAGCCTGTGGAGAAACCGGCCGGTACGCGTTCCTGCTGTCGGCGATGCCCGAGCCGATCACCGGGGCCACCGGCACTCCGGTCGCCCCCGTGGCCGTCCTGTGAAGCCGGAGTCGGTGTCACGCCGACCCGGCGTGACACCGACCCTCCCCCATCCCCCCGGAAACCGGACGGTCACGCGCGCGGGCCCGCCCCGAACCCGGCCCCGGGCACCACCGTCCGTGTCGACCCACGCTCGACGAGGGCGTCCGTCACCAAACCCCTCGCCGTCCCCTCGCGGCGAATCGCAGACTCAAGCGTGTTCAAATGGTCACGGGGCGTCAACACCCGTTCGGGGTTTTACGGCCTGTGCCCCGGTTCATCGTGGGCGCGCACGGATGCAACCCCCCGGCGCATCACCGCGCACCGGGATCACACCGCCTCGAAAGCCAGCCCCTCGAACGAGGCCAGACCGCCCCCGTACGCCACCGCCACGCCCTGCCTGGGTTCCGAACACCGGTCGAGTTCGCACCAGATGCGCTTGCCCGCGCCCTCGGGGCTCCAGCCCCAGCGGTCGGCGAGCCCGTCGACCAGGGCGAGACCGCGGCCGCCGGTCGCGTCACCGTCCACACACCTCGGCACGGGCGCGCGGGCGCTGGTGTCGGCGACCTCCAGCCGCACGGTGGCCGCCTCGTCGGCGCCCTCGCGGTCGGCGCCCGGCAGCGAGAGGCGCAGCACGGCCGGCCGGCCGGTGTGCACCACGGCGTTGGTGACCAGCTCGGAGACCAGCAGGATCAAGGTCTCGGCCAGCGACTCGTCCACCGCTATACCGGACCCGGCGAGGCGCGAGCGCGCCCACCTTCTGGCCCGCCCCACCTCCGCGGGGTCGGGCCGGATCTCCAGCTGCACTTGAAGCACCTGCACCGCTCACACCATCCGAACCGGCGGACACATGAACCCGCGCCGCGCGGGCGCCGCGAGGAGGATCGCGACGACAACGGCGACGAGGGCCACGATCGTAGCCATTTTCTGCATGGCCAGAACAACGGCCAGAGCGAGGGTCACGGAACGTGACTCCCTTACGAGACAGCATGGTTGACGTACAGTCACCCCAACAAGCGCTTCGGGCATATTCCAGCGCGAAGGAGTACGCGTAGGCCATACTGTGCGACGCTCCTGGCGGGGAGTCGAACACGCGGGACCGGGGACCCTTACCGCCCTGCGAGCAGCGGCACGCGCCATGAACCGCGGGGCCGTCTCGACGGCGCCGCCGGCATGGCTCGTCCTCGGAACCACTCGCATCCCACAGAAGGTACCGGAGGGGACACCCGACTCCAGGCCGTGACGAGTCACGCGTTGGACACAACCCGGTATCAACGCTCCGTGATCACGATATGCCACAATCCGCGACATCCTGGCCTTCGGAACGTCGAATCCGCAGACCAGGGCCGTTTCGAACGCTCACCCGAGCAGCTCGGCGGCGAGCACTTCCTCACTCTGTGTGACACCTCCGACACGCTGGGATCGCACCCAGGCCCGCTTGAGGTGCAGGTGGACCTCTGCCTCCCAGGTGAAGCCCATCCCGCCGTGCACCTGGAGGCAGTCCCGGGAACCGGCCACGGCGGCCTCGTCGGCCAGCAGCCGGGCCGCGGCGATGTCCAGGGGGTCGGCGGTGACGGCGGCCGCGTAGACGGCCGCACGCGCGGTCTCGGCGCGCACCAGCATCTCGGCGCAGAGATGCTTGACCGCCTGGAACGCCCCGATCGGCCGGCCGAACTGGACGCGCGTGCGCGCGTGTTGCACGGCCAGCTCGCACACGCGTGTGGCCGTGCCGAGCTGCTCGGCGGCGGTGAGCAGCACGGCCACCGGGTCGGGGGGCCCGGAGACCGCCTCCGGGACCCGGTGCAGGGGCGTCAACGGGTCCACGGAGCGCAGCGGCACGGCCCCCGACGCGTCCCCCGTCACCACGTCCGCCTCGGCCAGCCACTCCACCAGGCCGCCGTCCGCGCGGGCCACCACGGTCCGCCCGTCGGCCGCGCCTGGCACGTCGGCCGCCGCCAGGTGGGTGGCCGTCAACGGGCCGGTCAGCAGCGCCCGTCCGGCCTCCTCGAACACCAACACGGCCTCCGGCAGGCCCAGTCCGACCCCGCCCTCGGCCTCCGGCAGCCGCAGCGCGAAGAACCCGGCCGCCCCCAGCTCCCGCCACAGCTCACGGTCCAGTCCCGGCGCGGCCACGGCGGCCCGGAGCGCACCGGCGTCGAATCTCCGTGCGAGCAGCGCCCGCATGCCGTCCCGCAACGCCTTCTGTTCGTCGGTCGGTTGGAAACGCACGTTCGCTCACGGCCCCTTCGGCAGGCCGAGGATCCGCTCGGCCACGATGTTCCGCTGGATCTGCGAGGTCCCGGCGGCGATGGTGTACGAGAGGGAGGAGAGCCGGTCGAGGACCCAGGGCCGGTCGAGGTCGAGCGCGTCGGGGCCGAGCACGGCGGCGGCCGCGTCGTAGAGCTCCTGGCGCGCGTGCGAGTAGCGCAGTTTGAAGACCGAACCGCCGGTACCGGGCACGCCCCGGCCCTCCGCCTCGCTGACGTTCCACTGGGTGAGCCGCCACAGCGCCCGGAACTCGGCGTTCAGCCGGCCGAGGCGGCGGCGCAGCACCGGGTCGTCCCAGCCGCCGTTCGCACGGGCCGCGCGGGCGAGTTCGCCGAGCACCCGGCGGCAGGCGACGACCTCGCCGACGAAGGCGGTGCCGCGCTCGAAGGAGAGGGTCACCATGGTGACCCGCCAGCCGTCGTTCTCGGCGCCCACCCGGTTGGCCACCGGGACCCGTACCTCGTCCAGGAAGACCTCGGCGAACTCGGCGGACCCGGCGAGCGTGCGCAGCGGCCGTACGGTGATGCCCGGCGCGTCCATCGGCATCGCGAGCCAGGTGATGCCCTGGTGCCGGGGCGCCGCGGGGTCGGTGCGCACCAGCAGCTCGCACCAGTCGGCGACCTCCGCGTGCGAGGTCCAGATCTTGGCGCCGCTGACCACGTAGTCGTCGCCGTCGCGCCACGCGCGTGTGCGCAGCGCGGCCAGGTCGGAGCCGGCGTCCGGTTCGCTGAACCCCTGGCACCACACCTCGTCGCCGCGCAGGATCGGTGCCAGCCAGCGGGCCCGCTGCTCCTCGGTGCCCTCGGCGGCGATGGTCGGACCCGCGTGCAGCAGACCCACGAAGTTGGCGCCCACGTAGGGTGCGCCCGCCCGCTCGGTCTCCTCCAGGAAGATCAGCCGGACGGTCGGGGATGCGTCCCAGTGGACGTCCGCGTACCCGGCGTCGTGGAGCGTGCGCTGCCAGCCGAGATCGTAGGCGCGGCGGCCCGGCCAGTCCTCGGGGCGCGGCTTCGGCGGGAGGCCGGGCAGCACCTTGGCGAGCCACTCCCGAAGACGTGCCCGGAAGTCCTCCTCCTCGGGCGTGTACGACAGATCCACCGGCAGGCACCCCCACGGAACTGATGGCGCGTCAGTTCTCGCAGGCTAGCCGCGCGCCTCTGGACCGACAAGGCGCCAGGACCTACGATCTGACGACTCGTCAGCTGGAGAGGGAGCAGGGCCGGCCATGGACGACACGAACGCCACCGCACACGAGCTGAGCGCCTCCCGCACCCTCTGGGACCTGGCCGCCCGTCGCGCCGAACTGACCCCCGGGCGCCCGGTGTTCCTCCAGGGCGACCGGGCGCTGTCCTTCGGCGGACTGCGCGCGCGTGCCGAACGCGTGGCGGCGGGCCTGTACGGCATGGGGGTGCGGCCCGGCACGGTCGTCGCCTGGCAGCTGCCCACCCGGATCGAGACGGCCGTGCTGTCCTTCGCGCTGGCCAGGCTGGGTGCCGTGCAGTCGCCCGTCATCCCCTTCTACCGCGACCGCGAGGTCGGCTTCGCGCTGCGCGAGTCCAGGGCCGAGTTCTTCGCGGTACCGGGTGTGTGGCGCGGCTTCGACCACACGGAGATGGCCCGGCGGCTGGGCGCGAAGGGCGTCTTCGAGGTGTACGACGCCGACGGGCTGCCGGACGGCGACCCGGCCGTCCTGCCCGCCCCGCCCGCCGAGGGCACCTCGGTCCGGTGGATCTACTGGACCTCGGGAACCACCTCCGACCCCAAGGGCGTTCTGCACACGGACCGTTCGCTGATCGCGGGCGGTTCGTGTCTCGCGCACGCGCTGCGGCTCACGGCGGCGGACGTGGGCTCGATGGCGTTCCCGTACGCGCACATCGCGGGCCCCGACTACACGGTGATGCTGCTGCTGTACGGCTTCCCCGCGGTGCTGTTCGAGCAGTTCGCGCTGCCGGACGCGCTGCCGGAGTACCGCAGGCACGGGGTGACGGTCGCGGGCGGGTCGACGGCGTTCTACTCGATGTTCCTGGCCGAGCAGCGCAGGCAGCCGGGGACCAGGGTGATTCCGTCGCTGCGGCTGCTCGCGGGCGGCGGGGCGCCCAAGCCGCCGGAGGTGTACCACGCGGTGGTGCGGGAGATGGGGGTGCAGCTGACGCACGGGTACGGCATGACCGAGGTGCCGATGATCACGATGGGGGCGCCGGACGACACCGCGGAGAACCTGGCGACGACCGAGGGGCGGCCGCCGGCCGGGATGGAGATCCGGATCGCCGAGGGCGGCGAGGTACGGCTGCGGGGGGAGGCGGTGTGCCAGGGGTACCTGGACCCGGCACAGACCGCGGAAGCCTTCGACGAGGACGGGTTCCTGCGCACCGGCGACCTCGGCCGGGTGACCGGAACCGGTCACCTGGTCCTCACCGGACGGCTCAAGGACGTGATCATCCGCAAGGGCGAGAACATCTCGGCCAAGGAGATCGAGGACCTGCTCGCCGCGCATCCGGCGGTCGGCGACGCGGCGGTGGTGGGGCTGCCGGACGCGGAGCGCGGGGAGTTGGTGTGCGCGGTGGTCGAACAGCCGCCGGGCACCGCCGCGCTGACGCTGCCCGAGGTGGTGGCGTACCTGCGCGCGGAAGGGCTGTCGGTGCACAAACTGCCGGAGCGGCTGGAGGTGGTGGACGCCCTGCCGCGCAACGAGACCCTGCGCAAGGTGCTCAAGTACCGGCTGCGCGAGCGCTTCTCGGGCGGTGCTACTCCGGGATCGTGAAGTAGCGGGCGAACGCGGGGACGATCTCCGCCTCCTCGACCCTGTTGTCGCCGTCGGTGTCGAGGCCCGCCGCGACCGCCCGCGCGGTCTCCGGGGGTACGCCGAGGACGCGCAGCACCCGCACGGTGTCGGGGACCGTCGCCGTGCCGTCGCCCGCGGTGTCCGCGAGGGCGAGGGCCGCGTGCAGGAAGGGGCGGGCGATCTCGGCGAAGCGGTCGGGGTTGTCGTGCAGCCGCTTGACCGCGCCGCTGACGAACTCCTCGCGGGTGATGCGCTGGTCGCCGTCGCGGTCCGCCATGCCGGCCATGCCCTGCCAGAAGGCCTCGGCGCCGGCGTACAGGGCCTGGCCGCGGTCGGAGCGGGCGGGGGTGCCGAACTCGGCGAGCAGCGCCTTGGCCGCCGAGCTGAAGTCCTCGCGGTCGATCCAGCCGTTGCCGTCCTGGTCGAAGGTTGCGAAGCGGGCGGCGATCCGTCGCTCGTACTCGGTGCTGACCATGTGTGTTCGGGCCGCCTTACGTGACGTGGGGGTTCCTTTCGCAGCGAGCGTACGACGTGGGCGGCGGCCGGGGAGCGGGAAAACGTCGGTTGTGCCAAGACCGGGGGAATTCCGCGACAACAATGTGGCACTGGCGGGTTCGTCGGCTATGTGCACCCGTGGGGTGTCAGGCGGAGAGGGGGTCCGCCTCGTCGGAGACCGCGCTGTCGATGTCCGCGTACACGTCGAACAGCCGCCGCACGCCGAGGGCGCCGAGCACCCGGTTGACGTGAGAACCGTCACTCGCCCCCTGGGCGGGCAGGATCAGCCGCAGCCGGCCCCGGCAGGAGCGGATCAGCCGGCGGGCGGCGATCAGCACCCCGACCCCGCTGGAGTCGCAGAAGAAGACGTCGGACAGGTCGAGGACCAGGCAGTGATGACCTTCGGCCACCGCGTCGTGCACCCGCTGGCGCAGCACCGGCGAGGTCACCAGGTCCAGTTCGCCCGACACCCCGATCACGGCCCACTCGCCCTGTTCCACGCCGGTCACCTTGAAAGCCACGGCTCAGCCCTCCGCTCGCCGGATCTCCGGAACCGCCCGGAAACGGAGCCAGTTCCTACGCTTCTTTTCGCGCGGCTGCCCAGCGGCCGTTCCCCGAAACCCCGGATGGCAAACGAGCGACGATCAGGAAAGGTCTTGTTTCAGTCACTGTCGATCCCGGTCAGTCATGGTCGATCCTGTTCGGGCAGAAACAGGAGGTTCGCTCGGACACGGCTGCGCCGACGGAACGGCACGGCGCGGTCCGGGCGGGTCTTTACCACTCCATGTCCGTCAGGGGGCGCGCATTGCCACAAAGGGGCGTGCGTCGCCGGACGTGCCGACTACATTCGAGGAGACGGTGCAGACACGCTGGACACGGGCACGGGGAGGGGGCCGCATGGCGAAGAAGGACGTTCCGCCCCGCTGGGACCGCAAGATGCAGCAGCGGCTCGCGCGCGGCGAGGCGGCCGCCCTCGGTGAGCTCTACGACCGCTTCGCCTCGCTGGTGCACGGCCTCGCCCACCGCGTCCTCGGCGACGAGAGCGCCGCGGACGCGATAACCCGCGAGGTCTTCACCCATGTCTGGGAACACCCCGACGCCTACGACCCCCGGCAGGGGCCGCTGCGCTCCTGGGTCGCCGCGCTGACCCACCGGCTCGCCGTGCAGCGCCTGCGGGCCACCGAGACCGCCGCGCTCCCGGCCGGCGCCGGCGGCTCGGCCGAGGCCGCGGAGGAACTGGAGCGCAGGGTGCGGCGGGCCTCGGCGTCACCGAGGACGAGGCCCGCCGCCGGCTGCGCCTGGGCCTGCAACTGCTCTCCACCGCACACGACGCCGGAAACCCGCCGGGACACGGAGGCGGCGCATGAGCGACACCTACGAGTCACCCGACAGGCACGAGGGCCCTGACGGGGACGCCCGCCACGACGGACCGGGCGGGCACGAGGGCCCTGTCGGGGGCGAGCGGCACGGTGGAGCCGGTGGGGACGGCGGACGCGGCGGAGCCCGTGGGAACGGCGGACCCGGTGGGCACGAGGGTCCTGGCGGGGGCGAGCGGCACGGGGGAGCCGGTGGGGACGGCGGACGCGGCGGAGCCCGTGGGCACGGCGGACCCGGTGGGCACGAGGGTCCTGGCGGGGGCCAGCGGCACGGTGGATCCGGTGAGAACGGCGGACCCGACGGGCGCGAGGGTCCTGGCGGGGGCGAGCGGCACGGGGGATTCGGTGGGGACGGCGGGGTCGGCTCGCACGGTGGGCGTGGGGGACACGGTCGGCACGGTTCTGGTTCCGGGGACGGTGACGTGCCCCGGGGTGGTGGCGGGAGCGGGCGGCCGCCGCGCATACCGGTGCCCAGGGCCTCCGTGGAGGACGGCGGGCAGTCGCTGCCCGAGCCGGCCGACCTGCCCTCCGTACCGCTGGAGTTGTCGCACGACGTCCTGAAGTCGCTGCTCGGGGCGTGGGCGCTCGCCGCCTGTTCGGCACCGGAGGCCCTCGCCGTCGAGGCCCACCTCGGGGACTGCGGGGCCTGCGCGGACGAGGCGCTGCGGCTGCGGGACGCGGTCGGCCTGCTGCACCAGCCGGAGAGCCTGGACCTCGACCCCGGGCTGCGCACCCGGGTCCTGGAGGCCTGCCTGGACCGCCGGCCGGCCCGGATCCCGATCCCCGCCTGGGCGGCGCCCTACGACGCCGAGACCGCCCGCCTGGACGCCCTGCTCCAGGACATCGGCGACGCGGAGTGGCACGCACCGGTGCGGCTGCGCTGGTTCGACGGCCAGACGCCGGCGAGCCGCCGTACGACCGTCGCCGGGGTCATCGCGCACCTGCTGTCCGTGGACGGGCTGGTGGCGGCCGCGCTGGGCCTGGACGACCCCCTGGGCAAGGCCCCGGTGACCGGGCCCGCCGCCCGGACCGAGGCCTTCTGGGAGGCGTCGTACTTCCCGCCGACCCGTGCGGTGCGGGTGCCCTGGCGGGAGCAGAGCCACCGGCTGGTGCAGACCGTCTCCTTCACCGGCGGCGGCGCCGGGCGCCTCGGGGTGTCGTACGGCGACTTCGAACTGCCCTTGCACGACGCGATGCTGGACCGGGCGTTCGAGTGCTGGGTGCACGCCGAGGACATCGCGGAGGCCGTGGACTACCCCTACGGGCCGCCGGCCCCTCGGCACCTGCACAAGATGATCGACCTCGCGGCCCGCATGCTGCCCGTCGCACTGGCCGCCCGTCGGCAGGCGGGGCTGGCGGCGCCCGGTCCGACGCCCCACCTGGTCCCCGCGGGACAGCCCGGCCGGAGCCTGCGGCTGGAGATCGAGGGCAGCGGCGGCGGCGAGTGGCTGATCCCGCTGGACTCGCCCGGGGCGGTGGGGTCGGCGGAGCACGAGGTGGCGCATGTGGCGCTGGACGACGTCGAGTTCTGCCAGCTGGCCGCGGGTCACGTGCCTCCGGAGGAGGCGGCCGCGGGCCAACGGGGCGACCGCACGGCCATCAGAGACGTCCTGTTCGCGGCGGCGAGCCTGAGCCGGATGTAGGGGCGTACGCCTATGGGGCGGGGAGGCTCTGTGGGACGGCGAGTGCGGGTGGTTCGCGGCTGGTCGCGCAGTTCCCCGCGCCCCTTCAGGGGCGTTGGTGCAGCGCGCCCTGAAGGGGCGCTGGGGGTACCCCCGGCCGAAGGCTGGGGGAGGAACTGCGCGGGCGACCACGACGAACCCGCAGCCGCCCTGCGACAGGGACCGCCCTGCCCTCTAGGCGAAGACGACCGTCCGGCGGCCGTTCAGCAGGATCCGGCGTTCCGCGTGCCACTTCACCGCGCGCGCCAGCGCCTGGCACTCCACGTCGCGGCCGATCGCGACCAGCTGGTCCGGGGTGACGTCGTGCCCCACCCGCTCGACCTCCTGCTCGATGATCGGCCCCTCGTCGAGGTCGGCCGTCACATAGTGCGCGGTCGCACCGATCAGCTTCACGCCCCGCGCATGCGCCTGGTGGTACGGCTTCGCGCCCTTGAAGCTCGGCAGGAACGAGTGGTGGATGTTGATGATCCGGCCGCTCAGCTGCTTGCACAGGTCGTCCGAGAGGACCTGCATGTAACGGGCCAGGACGACCAGCTCGACACCCTGCTCACGGACCAGTTCGAGCAGCTGGGCCTCGGCGTCGGCCTTGGTCTCCCTCGTCACCGGGATGTGGTGGAAGGGCACGTGGTACGACTCCACCAGCTCCTGGAAGTCGGTGTGGTTGGACACCACCGCGGCGATGTCCACCGGCAGCGCCCCGATCCGGGCGCGGAACAGCAGGTCGTTCAGGCAGTGCCCGAACTTGCTGACCATGAGGACGATGCGCATCCGCTCGTCGGCCCGGTTGATCTGCCAGTCCATGTGGAAGGAGTCGCCGATCGCCGCGAAGCTGGCCCGCAGCTTGTCGACCGTCACCGGCGCCTCGGCCGAGAAGTGCACCCGCATGAAGAACAGACCCGTGTCGTGGTCCCCGAACTGCTGGCTGTCCTCGATGTTGCAGCCGGTCATGAAGAGGTAGCTCGACACGGCGTGCACGATGCCCTGCTTGTCGGGGCAGGCGAGGGTGAGGACGTACTGGTCGGCCAGCGCGGCCTGGGCTCGGGTGGGCTGATCGGTCATGCACCACAGAATCTCATGTCCCGCCGCCCCGGACACGGGATGCCCGCATCCCGGACCGCCCGGAGCCGGTTTCAGGCCGCCCGCGTCATGATCCGCAGCACTTCCAGACTGCGCGGCGGGATCTCCGGGTCGTCACCGTCGCTCGTCGCCAGGCGTATGTGCGCGTCCCGGGCGGCCCGGACCGCGTCCGGCCACCCCTGGTGGTCGAGGTAGGCGGAGACCTGCGCGTCCGGCCCCACCTGGTGCATGATCCGCAGCACCCGCAGCACGGCGGTGTCGACGAGCGCCGCCTCCTGCGAGTCGCGGAATATCGTCCCGACGTACTTCTCGGCGGACCAGTTGTCCAGCCAGGTGTCCTCGACCAGCCGGTAGACCGCGTCGGTCACGTCGCCGTACCCGTCCTGGCCGGCCAGCCAGACGTTCCGCTGGAAGTCCGGGTCGGAGAGCATGTGCAGCGCGGAGCGCACATTGCTGCGCCAGCGCCACCATGGCATGTCATTGAGTGGCATGTCGCCCATGGTGGAGGAGCGACGGCCGCGACGGGAAGAGTTCTCCGAACCTTGCACGGTCATCGATCGTACGTTCCTCGACACACGCCCTTCACCCGCCCCCGTAATTCACCTGCGCGTCACCTTTCGTTGACCGAGGGTCACTCCCGGGTTTTTGATGTGACGGAATCGTGCGTGTCCATGACCGGCAGTCGGCACAAGCGCAGCACATTCCCCCTCTTGCCCCACCGGCCCCGCAGAACCACCGCCCTGTCCGCGGTGGCCATGGCGGCCTGTGTGTCCCTCGCCGCCGGCTGCGGGACCGTCCCAGGGTTCGCCGGCGCGGCCGACGACGAGATCAAGGTGATGACCTGGGCGCCGCAGAAGACCGGCGCCACCAACAAGCCGGGCATGCCCGCCATGGCGTCGGCCGTCGTCCGCTGGCTCAACTCCCGGGGCGGCATCGGCGGACGCAAGCTCAAGCTGATCACCTGCAACGACCACAACACCAGCGTGGGCGCGGCGAACTGCGCCCAGCGCGCCGCCGACGAGAACGTGGTCGCGGTGGTCGGCTCCTACAGCCAGTTCGGCGACTCGTACTTCGCCCCGCTGGAGGGTGCCGCCATCCCGTACATAGGCGGCTACGGGGCCTCGAACGTGGAGTTCACCAGTCCCGTCTCCTATCCCGTCAACGGCGGCCAGCTCACGCTGCTGGCCGGGCTCGGGGAGGCCCTGGCCGAGTCCTGCGGTCCGGTCACCCTGGTCCGCCCGGACAGCATCGCCGGCGACCAGCTGCCCCAGCTGCTCGACTCGGGCCTGCGGGCGGGCGGCCACGCGAAGGCGATCGACCAGCTCGCCGCCGAGGACCTCACCGCGTACGACGAGCAGTCGAAGAAGGCGCTGGGGAGCGCGTCCTCGGACTCGGCGAAGACGGGCTGCGTGGTGCCCGAGCTGGGGGGCCGCACGGCCACCTTCATGGACAGCTTCCAGCGCGCCCGGCAGGACTACCCGACGGTGAAGACGGCCGCCGAGGTCGGCAGTGTCGACCAGACGGTCATCAACTCCACCGGCGGGGCGTCCGGCCCGTACGAGGGGTCGTACATCACCGGCTGGTACCCGGTCGCCTCGGACCCGCACTGGGACGAGATGAAGAAGGTCATCAGCAAGGAGGCGTTCGGCGACAACCGGATCGACCCGGCCGACGCCGGAGTGCAGACCACCTGGATCGCCTACAAGGTCCTCACCGCCGTCCTGGAGAAGATCGGCGACGGCGAGGTGACCTCCGACAGTGTGCGCCGCACCCTCAACGACGGCCTGAAGGTGTCCACCGGCGGCCTCACCCCCACCCTGACCTGGCCCTACCAGGGCAAGCTGGCCGCGGCCGGGTTCTCCCGGCTGGTCAACGCCGACGTCAACGTCCAGACCGTCAAGGGCGGCCTGCTCCAGTCGGCCAACAAGAACGCCCTCGACATGACGGAGATCCTGGCGAACGCCGACCTCAGCTGAGCCTCAGCCGGCCGCGGGCGCGGGGGTCCTCACAGCTGGGTGGGCTGCCGCTGGGTCAGCCCGTACTTGTTCGCGATCGTGTTCCACAGCGCCGCCGCCTTCACCTTCTGGGAGCTGGCGGTGCCGCTCTCGCGGTTGCCGGCCGCGGTCTGGCCGGTGACGCGGGCCTGGCCCTTCTTGCAGCCGTGCTTGCCGCCGGCCTGGTCGGCCCAGGCCGCGTAGTGGTTGTCGGCGTTCGCGGAGGCCTGCCAGGCCTTGGTGAGCGAGGCGGTCAGCTCGGCGTTGTTCGGCAGCTTGTCGACGGACAGCTTCGACAGCCGGGTGACCAGCTCGGTGCGCTGCTTGGCCGCGTTGCGCAGGTCGGAGGCGGAGCCGCCCAGGTTGTCGCACTGCTTCACGCTGGCGACCGCGCTGATCACGGTGGCCCGGCTGCTGCCGCTGTCGGCGAGCAGCTTGTCCAGGGCCACGGCCTGCGCCTTCGCGGGGTCGGCCGCGGCCGCCGAGGAGTCCGCGGAGGCCGACGCGGACGCGGCGACCGTCTTGTTGTCGTCCGACTTGTCGCCGCCCCCGCCGAGCAGGGCACCGGCGCCGATCCCGAGGACGGCGATCCCGATCCCGACGGCCGCGATCAGGGGCACCTTCGACCGGGTACGGCCACCCCGGCCACCGCCGTTGCCGGCGTCGTCGTAGCGGTCGTACGACGGCGGGGGCGGGGGCGGGGTGTAGGCGGGCTGGGGCTGCTGCTGGAAGCGGGGCAGCTGGGCCGTGGACGCGGCGGGGGGCTCGCCGCCCGGCCCGCTGCGGAAGAGGTTGTCGAACTCGGCGGGCGGCTGCCGGTCGGCGCCCGGTGCGCCCTGCGGGCCACCGGCCGGGTAGGGCGCGATGTACTGCGTGGCGTCGGCGTCCGAGTGCGCCGCGGGGGCGGGCTGACGGCCGAGGAAGGTGGTCTGCTCGTGCGAGTTCTCCGGCGGCAGCGCTCCCGGGCCGACCGGCGGGATCAGCTGGGTGGCGCCCTCGGGGGCGGCCGCCACCGGCGGTATGAACTGGGTGGCGCCCTCGTCGACCGGTGCGGCGGGCACCGGCGGTATGTACCGGGTCGCGCCCTCGTCGGCGGACGGCAGCGCGCCGGGGGCGCCGTAGGGGTCCTGGCCGGCGGCCGGGGGCATCGAGGCGCCGTACGACTGCTGCTGGGGCGGGGTGCCGTAGCCGCTCCCGTACGACTGCTCGTAGCCGCCGCCGTACGGGGCCGCCGACGCCCCCTCGGGCGGGAGCGGACCGGCTCCCGGGGTGTGCGCGGCGTGGGACTGGCCGTTCCAGGCGGACGACTGGTCCGGGGTGCTCCACTCCTGGCCGGCCGCCTGCGGCCAGCTCTGCTGGGGCTGGGCGGCACCCTGCTGGTGGCCGCTCTGATGGCCGTTCTGGTGGCCGTTCTGGTGGCCGTTCTGGTGGCCGTTCTGGTGGCCGGGCCCCCAGGGCTGTCCCCAGGACTGCCCCTCGGTGGGCGCGGTGGCCGGCGCCGGGGCCGTGGCGGGCGGCTGGACCGGGCGGGCGGAGCCGCCGGTCATGCCGGGCAGCAAGGGCTCGCCACCGTCGGAGGGCAGCACGATGCCTTCGCGCGCGGGCTCGCCCTGTCCACTCTGCGTCACCGGGACTCCTACTAATGGGGGACCTTGTGAATCGTCGGCTCACGCTACCGGGTCCCCTCCACCGGGTGCCACGCAGCCAGGGGCGCGATCTTGTTCCCGGTGACGGTGGTGACGAAACCGCCCCGCGGTGCGCTGTATATGCCGTGTTCTGTGCGGCAAGGTGTGGTTTGCCACACGTTCACACATCCGCGGGGCATGAATTCACGCGGCCGCCTGGAGGTCCAGGCGCGCCCCGAACTCCCTTACCACCGGTTCGTCCCGGAACGGCTCCAGTCGCTGCTGGAAGTCCTCCAGGTACTCGGCGCCCCGGTTGGAGCGGACGGTCTCCAGCAGCTCGACCGCCTTCGTCCCGGTGGCACAGGCCTGTTCGATCTCGCGCTGCTGCACCTGCGCTGTGGCGAGGAGCACATAGCCGATGGCGCGGCGCCGGGCGCGGGACTCCGGGTGCCCGTCCAGCGACTGCCGGGCGCACCTGGCCGCCGCCTCGGCCTGTCCCAGGTCACGGTGGCAGTGCGCCAACTCGTCGGCCAGATAGGCCTCGTCGAAGTGCGCGATCCACGCCGGGTCGTCCCCGGAGGAGGGGTCGGCCGCCTCCATCGCCGACACCGCCCGCCCGGACGCCAGCTGCGTGGCCCGTACGTCACCGAGCAGCGCGTGTCCGCGGGCCTCGGCGGCGAAGAACATCGCCTCCGCGCGCGGGGTCACGCGACCACGCGCCCCCTCCTGCGCCGCCCGGGCCAGCTGGGCGATCTCCCGCGGGTTCCCGAGCTGTGCGGCGAGGTGGCTCATGGAGGCGGCGAGCACGTAGCCGCCGTAACCGCGGTCGCCGGCGGCCTGCGCGAGCCGCAGCGACTGGATGTAGTACCGCTGCGCGAGCCCGGGTTGACCGGTGTCGACGGCCATGTAGCCCGCCAGTTCGGTGAGTCGGGCCACCGCGGCGAACAACTCCCTGCCGACCGACTCCCGGTAGGAGCCGGCCAGCAGCCCGGACACGACGCTGTTGAGGTAGTGCACGACGACCGGGCGCACATGCCCGCTGCCGAACTGGTGGTCCAGGTCGGTCAGCGCCTGTGTCATCGCCTTCACGGCCGCGACGTCCGCCTGCCCGACCCGTGGCCCCGCCTGGCGCGCCACCTGGGCGTCCGGCGCCGAGATCAGCCAGTCCCGGCTCGGCTCCACCAGCGCGGACGCGGCGACCGAGGAACCGGACAGGAAGTCCCGGCGCCCCACGTCACTGCGCCACAGCTCGCAGACCTGCTCGATGGCCCCGAGGACGGTCGGCGAGAACTGGAGACCGACGCCCGACGCGAGGTTCTTGCCGTTGGCCATGCCGATCTCGTCGATGGTGACCGTACGGCCCAGCTTCCGCCCGAGCGCCTCGGCGATGATCGCGGGCGCCCGGCCCCGCGGCTGCTGGCCGCGCAGCCAGCGCGCCACCGACGTCTTGTCGTACCGGAGGTCGAGACCGTGCTCGGCGCCGCACATGTTGACCCGGCGGGCGAGCCCGGCGTTCGAGCACCCCGCCTCCTGGATGAGCGCCTGCAACCGTTCGTTCGGCTGCCGCGCGACAAGCGGCCTTGCGGCCATGGCGTACCCCCTGCGAACTCCCTGTTGGGAAAAGATCCGGCCTTTGCGATCACTGCCCAGCGGACATACCGAAAATGCGGGACATGCGAGGATTGCCGGGTAAACGCGGCGGAACTGCGGGCACGGCCGCCGCCAACCCCCCACTTCTGACTACCCGCTCACGCCCCGGGTTCCTCCTGCGCGCCCCCGCACATGCATCCATGCGCCCCGATTGCGGAGAAGATGCTCCTCCCCCGCGCGCGTAACGCCCGTAACTCCAGGTGGGTGCGGGAGTTGTGTTGGGCGTGGAAGAGACGATCGTCGGCGCCGAAGCCGCTCAGATTCCGAAGCAGCGCGGGGAATCGCTGCTGGAGACCGCCGTACGCTACGCCGAGGAGCGCCACTGGGACGTCTTCCCGGGGACCTGGCTGGAAGCGGCCGAGGGGGTGCAGCGCTGCTCCTGCGGGGAGGTCGCGTGCGCGGCGCCCGGCGCGCACGCGGCGCGTCCGGACTGGGCGTCGCAGGCGACCGGTAGTGCGACGGTGGCGCGCCGGATGTGGCAGAAGCAGCCGACGGCGTCGATCCTGCTGCCGACGGGCCGGACCTTCGACGCGCTGACCGTCCCGGAGACGGCGGGGTTCCTGGCGCTGGCCCGTATGGAGCGGATGGAGCTGACGCTGGGGCCGGTGACGCTGACCCCGGACCGGCGGATGCAGTTCTTCGTTCTTCCCGGGGCGGCGGTGAAGCTGCCGGACCTGGTGCGGCGGCTGGGCTGGTCGCCCGCGTCCCTGGATCTGACGGCGCTGGGCGAGGGGGCGTACGTACCGGCGCCGCCGACGCGGTACGGGTCGCGGGGGGCCGTGCAGTGGGCCTGCCGGCCGACCGCTGCGAACCGGTGGCTGCCGGATGCGGAGGAGCTGATCTCGGCGTTGGCGTATGCGTGCGGGAGGGACCGGTAGGCGCCTACTGGGTTGCCGGGTTCGCGTTGTCGGCGACCGCGGGTGCGTCGTGGCCGATCGCGCAGTTCCCCGCGCCCCTGACGGGGCGCTGTGGTGCCCCCCGTAGGGTTCAGGCATGACCGATGCCGTGCGTGTTCGTGGGCTCTGGAAGCGGTTCGGGCAGCAGGTCGCCGTCGGTGGTATCGATCTGTCGCTGCCCGCCGGGAAGTTCGTCGGGCTGGTCGGGCCCAACGGCGCCGGGAAGACCACCACCCTCTCCATGGTGACCGGGCTGCTCCGGCCGGACCAGGGAAGCGTCGAGGTCGTCGGGCACGACGTCTGGCGGGACCCGGTGGCGGTGAAGGCCCGCATCGGCGTACTGCCCGAAGGGCTCCGGCTCTTCGAACGGCTTTCCGGACGCGAACTGCTCGGCTACTCGGGACGGCTGCGCGGCCTGCCCGGCGCCGAGGTCGACAAGCGGGCCACCCAGCTCCTCGACGTGCTCGATCTCGCCGGTGCCCAGCACAAGCTCGTCGTCGACTACTCGACCGGGATGCGCAAGAAGATCGGCCTCGCGGCCGCGCTGCTGCACAACCCGGAGGTGCTCTTCCTGGACGAACCGTTCGAGGGCGTGGACCCGGTGTCCGCGCAGACCATCCGGGGCGTACTCGAGCGCTACACCGCCTCCGGGGCGACCGTCGTCTTCTCCTCCCACGTCATGGAACTCGTCGAGTCGCTGTGCGACTGGGTCGCGGTGCTGGCGGCGGGCCGGATCCGCGCGACGGGCACCCTGGCGGAGGTCCGCGGCGACCACCCCACCCTCCAGGCCGCGTTCCTGGAACTCGTCGGCGCGAGCGGCCGGGACGCGGCCTCGGACCTGGACTGGCTGGGCGGCGGGGCCCGATGACGGACGTGACCTCCACCGTCGTACGGCTGAAGCTGTCGCTGCTGCGGAACGGACTGCGGCAGTCCGGCGGCCGACGGGCCGCGTTCATCGCGTCGGCGGTCCTCGCGCTGCTCTTCGCGGTACTGCAACTGCTGGGCCTGGTGCTGCTGCGCGGGCACCCGCACGCGGACGCGGTGGCCGTACCGGCGGCGGCCGTGCTGGCGCTGGGCTGGGCGTTCATGCCGCTGTTCTTCCCAAGTGGCGACGAGACCCTGGACCCCACCCGGCTGGTGATGCTCCCGCTGCGGCCACGGCCGCTGGTACGGGCCCTGCTCGCCGCCTCCCTGGTCGGCATCGGACCGCTGTTCTCGCTGTTGCTGCTGGTGGGCTGTGCGGTGGCCGTGGCGCACGGGGCGGCCGGGTACGGCGTCGCGGTCGTCGGCGTCGTCCTCGCGCTGCTGGTCTGCGTGGCGCTCGCGCGGGCGGTCGCCGCCGCGAACGTACGACTGCTCAGCAGCCGTAAGGGACGGGACCTGGCCGTGCTGAGCGGCCTGGTCGTCGCGGTCGGGGCGCAGCTGGTCAACTTCGCCGCCCGCAGCCTGGGTTCGGCCGGGCTCGGGGAGCTGGCACCGGTGGCCGACGTGCTGCGGTGGCTGCCGCCCGCGTCGGCGATCGGCGCGGTGCGCTCGGCGAGCGACGGGTCGTACGGCACTGCGGTCCTGCAACTCGCCCTGTCCGGCGCCGCGCTGGCGCTGCTCGTGGGCGCGTGGGCGCGGACCCTGACCCGGCTGATGACCGCACCCGACGGTTCCACGCTCCAGGCCCCCGACCAGGCCGGCCGGCGCCGTACGTCCGGGGGCGGCGGCCTCGGCGGTCTGCTCCCCGCCGGACGCACCGGCACGGTCATGGCGCGCAGCCTGCGCTATGTCTGGCGTGATCCCAAGACCAAGGCCGCCTGGGTGACCTCGCTGGCCATCGGTCTGATCGTGCCCGTCTTCAACGCCGTGCAGGGCACCGGGTCGGTCTACTTCGCGTGCTTCGCGGCCGGGATGCTCGGCATCCAGATGTACAACCAGTTCGGGCAGGACACCTCCGCTTTCTGGATGGTGGCCATGACCGTCTCGTCCGCGCGGGACGCCTACGTCGAACTGCGCGGCCGGGCCCTCGCCCTGCTGGTGATCACCCTGCCGTACGCGACACTGGTGACCGTCCTGACCACGGCGCTGCTCGGCGACTGGCACCGGCTGCCCGAGGTGCTGGGCCTCTCCTTCGCCCTGCTCGGCGCGATGCTGGCGACCGGCGCCTGGACCTCGGCCCGCTTCCCGTACTCCATCCCCCAGGAGGGCCACCGCAACGTGGCCGCCGGACAGACCGGCCTGGCCTGGATCGCGATCTTCGGCGGCATGGTCGCGGCGGCCCTGCTGTGCGCCCCCGTCATCACCCTGACGATCGCCCTGAACGTGACCGCCGGGGGCGACGCCTGGACATGGCTCCTACTCCCGGTGGGCGCGGGTTACGGAGCGGCGATCACCTGGGCGGGCCTACACGCGGCGGCCCCCCGCACGGCCGCCCATCTGCCGGAAATCCTGACAGCCGTCAGCAGGGGGTGACTGCGGCGCCCCTTAAGGGGCGCTGGGGGTACCCCCGGCCGAAGGCTGGGGGAGGAACTGCGCGAGCAACCACGACGCACCCGCAGCCGCCGGCGCACCGGGCCCCCTTCCCCCGTGGGCGCTAACGCTCCCCCACCCGGTCGAGAAACGGCTCCACAGCCGCCCGCCAGGCCTCCGGCCGGTCGTACGGCAACAGGTGCCCGGCGTCGGCCACCTCCGCGTACTCCCCTTGCGGCAGCACCCGGACCATCTCCTGCGCCTCGGCCCGCCCCAGCTCCCCGTCGACCCCGCGTACGACCAGCGCGGGGCACGGCACCTGGGCCAGCTCCTCCCAGTGCGCGTCGTACACCCAGGTCTCCCGGGACCTCAGCATCCGGTCGGGATCGAACACCGGCCGCCAGCCGTCGCCGCACTCGTGCATCACCTCGGCGTAGAACTCCCCCCGCGCGGGGTTCGGCCGCTCCACCCAGGGGTCGTCCTCACCGAACCACTTGCGTACGTCGGCGAGCGTGGCGAAGGGGACGGGCCAGGACCGGAACCACTCGGCCCACTCCCGCTGCGAGGCCGCGCCCAGCGCGGACGCCCGCATGTCGCAGATGACCACGCCCCGCACCAGTTCGGGGCGCTTCGCGGCGAGCTGCCAGGCGGTCAGCGCGCCCATGGCGTGGCCGACGAGCACGGCCGGGGCGAGTCCCAGCTGCTCGACGGCGGCCGCGGCGTCCTCGACGTACGCCTCACGGGTGTACGCGGCCTGCGGGGGCTTGTCGCTCTGGCCGTGACCGCGCTGGTCGAGGGCGACGGCCCGGTGCCGCTCGGAGAGCCAGCGGGCGGTGGACGCCCAGTGCGAGGCGCGGCCCATCAGGCCGTGCAGTAACAGCACGCCGGGCGACGGCCGGTCCGGGTCGTCCGACTTGGGCGGGTCCGCGAACTCCCAGGCGGCGAGGTGTACGCCGCCGGCTCCTGTCACGTCGATGCGCCGTGCCATGGGCCTGGCACCCCCCTAGCTCCGCGTGCCTAGTGTCGCCTCGTATCGGTTCGTGATGCTTCGGTACCGCTCCAGACTATCGAATACCTATTCGAAAATCGGCTTGCTGCGGGCAACACCCCTCATTCGAGTGACCCCTCCCCAGGCATGATCGGCGCCGTCGGGGGGATTTCTTCTGCGGGGGGCGGACCGCTCGGGGAAAACGGTCCGAGGGGATGACCCTGGGAGCTCGGGGCTCCGGGTCAGCACCGGGGAGGACAGGCCCCGGCGCCGGAAGGCGCCGGGGCCAATCCCATGACCGCGTCGGCGTCCTCGGCACACCCTCCGCCCTCGGCACACCAGCCCCGCCCCCTCAGGTCACACGCCTTCCGCGACAGCCTTGCACGCGAAGCGTCCGAGCGCTGCGATTCGACGCAGTGAATCGCGATCCGACGCCCCCGACAAGCCCGCGACGGACATCGAAGCGGGCGCCAACTCCGTGACCAGCGGCGGAAGTTGGACGTTCAGCGCTTGGCGACGAACACATGGGAGGCGACGTCCGCCTCCAGCTCGGCCGCCTCACCGCCGCTGCCCACCAGCACCCCGCCGGCCGACTCCGTCACGCTCACCACCGAGCCCGGCTGCACACCCGCCCGCCGCAGCGTGTACATCAGCTGCGCATCGGTCTGGATGGGCTCACCGATCCGGCGTACGACCACGGTCTTGCCGTCGCTGCCCGGGTCCAGGTCGGCCAGCGACACCATGCCCGCGTCGAGGAAGGGATCCGCGCCGTCCTTCTCGCCCAGCTCCTCCAGGCCCGGGATCGGGTTGCCGTACGGCGACTCGGTGGGGTGCCGCAGCAGCTCGAGCACCCGCCGCTCCACGGCCTCGCTCATCACGTGCTCCCAGCGACACGCCTCGGCGTGCACCTGCTCCCACTCCAGGCCGATCACGTCGACCAGCAGGCACTCCGCGAGCCGGTGCTTGCGCATCACGCGCGTCGCCAGCCGGCGGCCCTCGTCGGTCAGCTCCAGATGGCGGTCGGTGGCGACGGACACCAGTCCGTCCCGCTCCATCCGCGCCACCGTCTGGCTCACCGTCGGTCCGCTCTGGTCGAGCCGCTCCGCGATGCGGGCGCGCATGGGGACCACGCCTTCCTCTTCAAGCTCGAGGATGGTGCGGAGATACATCTCCGTGGTGTCGATCAGTCCGGACATACGTGCCCCTCGATTACCTCTGCCGAATACCTCTGCCGGCGGCCCGGCCGCGTGCGCTGGCCCTGCAACCAATTCTGCCGGATCCCACCGACAACCGGGCCGCACCGGAAAAACGGGCGCACAGCCCCGTCGCAGGAACAGGCGCAGAACCTCGTCGCGGGAACGGGCGCACAGCCCCCGCAGGAACGGGCACGCAGCCCTCGCAGGAACAGGCGCACAGCCCCCGCAGGAACGGGCGGCGGCCCCGCCCACACCGGGGCCGGCCGCGCCCGCACCGACCCACCGGCCGTATTGACACCGAGATGGTCCAGACCGGAGGGTGATCCGCGACACAGACGCTGACACCGGCGCTGGCACCGGGTGCCGGAACCCGCGCTGACGCCGACCGTGCAAAGGGGCACCGCATGAGCGACGGCACACCCGCCGACCTGTTCCTCGACGCCGCCATCGGCCTCCTGCAACGGGTCCGCGAGGAGGAGGCCGAGGCCATCGCCACCGCGGGCACCCTCCTCGCCGACACCGTCGTCGCCGGCGGCCGGCTGTTCGCCTTCGGCGCCGGGCACTCCTCGCTGCCCGCCCAGGACGTCGTCTACCGCGCCGGCGGCCTCGCCCTCATGAACCTGCTCCCCGCGCCCGGCCTCGTCGGCGTCGACGTGATGCCCGCCACCCTCGGCTCCCGGCTGGAACGCGTGGACGGCCTCGCGACCGCCGTCCTCGACACGTCACCCCTCCGCCCCGGCGACGCCCTGGTGATCATCTCCCTCTCCGGCCGCAACGCCCTCCCCGTCGAGATGGCCGTCGAGGCCCGCCGGCGCGGCGCCAAGGTCATCGGCGTGACCTCCGTGGCGTACGCCGGGCAGACCTCGTCACGGCACTCCTCCGGCACGTACCTCAAGGACCACTGCGACGTCGTCCTCGACTCGAAGATCTCCGTCGGGGACGCCGAGCTCACCCTGGACACCATCCCGGCGCCCTTCGCGCCCGCCTCCACGGTCGTCACCAGCGCCCTGCTCCAGGCCGTCCTCGCCACCACCGCGGCCACCCTCGCCGACCGCGGGGTGGAACCCCCGCTCCTGCGCTCGGGCAACGTCGACGGCGGCCACGAATGGAACGCCCGCGTCTTCGCCGAATACGCCGACCGCATCTTCTACCAGCACTGACGCGACGCCGGCCCGCCATCGGGACCGACGCCGACGCGGGTACCGACGCTCGCGGGGGCTAACGCTGTCGCGTCAGGCCCGCCAGGTCCAGGGCCGTGGCGATACGCACGGCCACGTCCTCCGCGTACACCGCGTCCAGGCGTTCGAAACGGTTACGGCCCGGCCCACGCAGGAACGTCAGCACGCCCAGCGTCCGCCCCCGGCTGCGCAGCACCGCGCACATCGCGTGCACCGCGTCGCCGGGCCACTGCCGGTCCAGCGCCCACGCCCGCGCCCGGTCCGGCGGCACCGAACCGGCGTCCGCCCGCACGCTCCCGGCCCGCTGCACGCACTGGAGCGCCGGATGCCCCTCCTCGTACCGCACCGGCAGCCCGGCCGCGCCCGTCAGCAGGCTCGGCCCCGGCGCCCCGGTCGGCGTGGCGGCGATCCGCACCAACCGCACCGGCCCGACGTCCCCGTCCGCGCGCGCACCGCCCACCACCCGGTCGATCACCGCGTGGTCCGCGAACCCGGCCAGCGCGAAGTCGAGATGGACGGTGGCCGCCTCCAACGGCTCCTCGCACTCGGCCGCCGCGCGGCCCGCGCGGTGCAGCTGGTTGGCCCGGAAGCGCAGCACAGCAGCCTCCTGCTCGGTGAGCCTGGCCTCCGTGACGTCCTGGAACAGCCAGCCCACCCCGAGCGGAACCGGCTCCTCCGCGAGCGGCGACGCCAACCGCAGGAACCCGGACCGCCAGCACCGCCGCTGCTCGCCCTCCGGCGTCCGCACGCTCACCCACATCTCGGCCGGCGCGGGCGGCGCACCCTCCGCCAGCACGTGCGTGAGCGCGCTCTCCAGGTCCTCCACGCCCTGCGCGAGCAGCTCACCGAGCGGCCGCCCCAGCGCCGACGAACGCCCGATCCCGAGCGCCCGCGCGGCGTGCGCGTTGACCACGGCGGGCCGCAGATCCGCGTCGACCAGTACGACCCCCCAGGCCGCGTCCTCGAACAGGGCCTCGCTCAGCGCGATCGACCGCTCCAGGTCGATCTGCGCGTGCACCTCGCTGAACGCGCAGTACACACCCGCCGGCTTGCCGTCCGGTCCGCGCACGGCCGCCGACTGCGTCCGGACGAGGACCCGCCCGCCGTCCTTCGTGAGCAGCGCGAACTCGTGCACCTGGCGCCCGGAGGCGTGCATGGCGGCCATCAGCCGCCCCTCGATCTCCTCGGCGTCCGCCTCGCGCACCGCCCAGCCGGCGAACCCGCGCCGGCCCACCGCCTCGGCCGCCGTCCAGCCCAGGATGCGCTCCGCCTCACGGTTCCAGTGGGTGACGAAGCCGTCCGCGTCGAAGGCGCACAGCGCCGCGTCCATGCCGTCGAGGAGCGCGGCGAGCAGGTCGGAGCCACCCGAGTCCTCCGGAGCGTCCCGCTCCGGCTCCGGCTCGGGCTCGTCGGGCCCCAGCTCGTCCGTGGTCCCACTACGCCGGGAAGCACTCACCTGGACCCCCATCAGGCTGCGTCCGCACGCACGGCGCGTCGGTTCTCACTCACTACCTTCATTCAACTCGAACGTGACGCAGCCCACACTGTGTTCCCGAAGATTGAGAAAATCGTTGTAAGCCCCCGGTCACAGCACGAGCCGCAGATCCACCCACTCGTCGCTCTCCCCGTCCAGCACGTACCGCTCGACCTCGGCGAACCCGTACCGCGCGGCGAACCGCAGCCCGCCCTCGTTGACGGCCAGCACACACGTCTCAAGAGCCTCGGCCCCCCGCACCCCCGCGACCACCTGCTCGTACAAGGCCGCACCGAACCCCCGCCCCCGCCACCGCGGCAGCACCCGCACGATCACGGTCACCACCCCGTCGACGGCGGGCCGCACGGTCGAGCACCCCACGAGCACGTCCCCGACGTACGCGTTCTCCAGCCGGTACCCCCGCCCCAGCCGCTCCCGCGCCTCGGCCGCCGACATCGCGGCAGGCGGCACAACCACGTTGTGCACATACCGCCACTCCTCCAACGCCTCGCCCCCGTCGACAAGAACCACCCTCAGCCCACCCACGCCCCAGCCACCGTTCGTCATACCGGGCACGCTAGAGGCGCCACAAAAGTGGATCAAGAGCCGCCTGCGCCAAGCTGAGCGATCACGGCCACCTAGCAGGTGAATCACGTACGCGTTCGGGAAATCGGTCAGATCCGCATAAATGAGCGACTTCGGCTCGATCAAGCCAACAGTTACGGCCCGGATCAGAAGTTTCACCTGCACACCGAGGAAAGGAGGTCACTCGCTCCCCCGCCACGAGGCCGTGGAGTGACCAGCCCCAGTCATCGCGATCTCAGAATCAGGGAGGTGCCCCCGATGACTACGTTTCCCGCAGGCGAGCAGACCCACCAGGCTGTGCTTCCTCAGCAGCCCGCTCTGGAATCCGTGAGAGCAGACACCCCCGGGAGCAGGGACGAAACGGCTCACGGACACCCCGCCGCCGCGCGGGGCACCGGCAGGGAACATGGGCGAGGGGAGACCGACGGGACCGGCACCCCGGCCCGTCGACGTCACGCCAAGGGCGCTGCCACGGCGGCGCAGGCGGCAGAGAACGAGAGCGGTGACGCTCTCACACATGCACCCGAATACGCGGGTGGGAGCGGGGCCGGAAGGGTTTTCGTCCTCTCCAAGGACGGATGCCCACTCATGCCCTGCCACCCGGCCCGCGCACGCGAACTCCTCAGGAAAGGACGAGCCGTCGTCGCACGGCAGACACCCTTCGCCATCCGGCTCAAGGACCGCAGACGCGCCGAATCCGCCGTGGACGGCCTGCAACTACGCATCGACCCTGGCTCCAAAGGAACAGGACTCGCCCTCACCGACGAGAAGAAGGAATTCAGCGGAGACAGCCGAGTCGTCACAGTCCGGCGCGGGCTCTTCTCCATGGAACTCCAGCACCGAGGTGATCAGATCCACCTCTCCATGGAGCAACGCTCCGGATACCGACACCGACGGCGATCGGCAAACTGCCGCCACCGAGCTCCGCGACCGAACAACCGGAGGGCGGCCCAGGGCTGGCTCCCGCCGTCCCTCCGCCACCGCGTCGACACCACGTTCTCCCTGGCCCACCGACTCTGCCGCTACGCACCCGTCACCGAGATCCACCTCGAACGCACAGCCTTCGACACCCACTCCATGAGCGCGGGGCGCCGTCTCCAGGGCGTGGAACACGCCCAGGGCCCACTCGCCGGAAACACCACACGCTCATACCTCCACGCCAAGTGGAACAGCGCCTGCGCCTATTGCGACGCCATCGGTGTCCCTCTGAACATCGACCACGTACGACCCCGTAGCCAAGGCGGCTCGAACCGCATCACCAACCTCGTCCTCGCCTGCGTTCCATGCAACAGAGCCAAGGACAACCACTCCGCCGAGTCCTTCCTCGCCCATCGCCCCGACCGCCTCGCCAAGATCCTCGGCCAGCTCAGGTCCACCTTGCGGGACGCCGCCGCGATGAACTCGACGCAGGCGCGACTCGCCGAG
Organism: Streptomyces arenae; assembly: GCF_022343545.1. Taxonomy (NCBI): domain Bacteria; kingdom Bacillati; phylum Actinomycetota; class Actinomycetes; order Kitasatosporales; family Streptomycetaceae; genus Streptomyces; species Streptomyces arenae. The sequence continues at coordinate 253,817 of NZ_JAKQYH010000090.1, read as the reverse complement.
GCGTTGGAGACGCTGGGCCGACCCGTGCATGCCTGGCCCGGCCAGCTCACCATGGTCAACCGTGCGGCCACCGGCCTCAGCAAGACGCACACCCTCGACGCACTGTCCATCGGTTACCTCGACCACGAGGGCGGAGACGCGATCGTACGGTTCCCCGAACGAGTCCTGGTCGCGAAGGCCACCGGCTGCGGCTCGTACGCGCGCACCACACCCGACCGGTACGGATTCCCGCGCCTACGGCGCTGCCGGACCAAGCAGCACTTCGGCTACGTCACCGGGGACCTCGTCCGTGCCATCGTCCCTTCGGGCAAGTGGGCAGGCACCTGGACGGGACGGATTTCCGTCCGGGCCAGGGGGCAGCACAGCCTCACCACGCCGCAAGGCCCCCTGAACGTCTCCCACCGGAATCTTCGGCTTCTCCAGCGCGGCGACGGGTACGGCTACAGCACCCGGCGAGAAGCGGGTCCGCAAGCATCTCCAAAAAACAGTTGAGTCCCTCGCAGGAGCTTCTTAGGGTGGCCGTACGTGAGAGAGGAGGTGATCGGGTAAATGAGTGAAACCCGGACGCGCGAGGTGGCTGCGGGCTAGCGGCTCGCCACCACACGATGTGCGGTGCCGGACCAGCGTGCGCGAGACGTGCGCAGCCGGCCCAATCCCAAGCAGTCACCCGACCCGCGAGCTCGCCGGTACGTCCGGCCGGCTCCTCCGTTCCGGCGGAGGGACCCGAGCTCGCGGGTCGTCTGCGTTCGCGGGGCCCGCTCAGGGGCTGAGGCGTTCCACGTGCCAGGTGGCGTCGGGAGTGGCGGTGTAGCGCAGGCGGTCGTGGAGGCGGTTGTAGCGGCCCTGCCAGAACTCGACCGTCCGGGGGGCGACGCGGAAGCCGCCCCAGTGCGGGGGCACGGGGACCTGTTCGCCCTCGGGGTAGCGGGCGCCGAGTTCGGCGTACGCGGTGTCGAGTTCGGCGCGGGAGCTGATGACCGCGGACTGGGTGCTGGCCCAGGCGCCGAGCTGGGAGCCGTGCGGGCGGGTGCGGAAGTACGCGGCGGTCTCGTCGCGGCCGGTGCGGCGGGCGATGCCGGTGACGACGACCTGGCGGCCGATGGGGTGCCACGGGAAGAGCAGTGAGACGTGCGGGTTCTCGGCGAGGTCGCGGGCCTTGCGGGAGTCGTAGTTGGTGTAGAAGACGAAGCCCTGGGTGTCGTACTGCTTCATCAGGACCGTGCGTGAGCTGGGGTGGCCCTGGGCGTCCGCGGTGGAGACGACCATCGCGTTGGGTTCGTAGATCATGCCGTCGTCGGCCGCGCGGACGGCCTGCCGGAACCAGTGGGTGAACTGGTCCATCGGGTGTGCGGCCAGGTCGTTCTCGTCGAAGCCCTCGGCCCGGTAGTGCCGGCGCATGGCGGCGGGGTCGTGGATGGAGTCGTCGGAGGCGGCGGCGTCACGATCGGTCACGCGGTCATCTTGCCGTACCGCCCCGGGCGCCAGCAGCGGGTGGCACTGAGTGCCGTTGGCCTCCCCAATTCTGGCACTCGGGGTTATGGTGCAGTTGCCTCCGCCTACACCCCAAGAGGAGCCGCCCCATGTCCGACTTCGTACCTGGGCTCGAAGGAGTCGTCGCGTTCGAGACGGAGATCGCCGAACCGGACAAGGAGGGGGGCGCCCTGCGGTACCGGGGCGTCGACATCGAGGATCTGGTGGGGCACGTCTCGTTCGGGAACGTGTGGGGGCTGCTGGTCGACGGGGCCTTCAATCCGGGGCTGCCGCCCGCCGAGCCCTTCCCGATCCCGGTCCATTCGGGTGACATCCGCGTGGACGTGCAGTCGGCGCTCGCCATGCTCGCCCCCGTGTGGGGTCTGAAACCGCTCCTCGACATCGACGCGGCGCAGGCCCGGGAGGACCTGGCGCGGGCCGCGGTCATGGCCCTGTCGTACGTCGCGCAGTCGGCGCGCGGGCAGGGGCTGCCGATGGTGCCGCAGAGCGAGATCGACAAGGCGCACTCGGTGGTCGAGCGGTTCATGATCCGGTGGCGGGGGGAGCCGGACCCGAAGCATGTGGCGGCCGTCGACGCGTACTGGACCTCGGCCGCCGAGCACGGCATGAACGCCTCGACGTTCACGGCCCGGGTGATCGCCTCGACCGGTGCGGATGTCGCCGCGGCGCTGTCCGGTGCGGTGGGCGCCATGTCGGGGCCGCTGCACGGTGGTGCGCCGTCCCGGGTGCTCGGGATGATCGAGGAGATCGAGCGGACCGGGGACGCAGAGGCCTACGTCAAGCAGGCCCTGGACCGTGGTGAGCGGCTGATGGGGTTCGGGCACCGGGTGTACCGGGCGGAGGACCCGCGGGCGCGGGTGCTGCGGCGGACGGCGCGGGAGCTGGGGGCGCCGAGGTTCGAGATCGCGGAGGCGCTGGAGAAGGCGGCGCTTGAGGAGCTGCACAACCGTCGGCCGGATCGTGTGCTGGCCACGAACGTGGAGTTCTGGGCGGCGATCATGCTGGACTTCGCTGAGGTGCCGGCGCACATGTTCACGTCGATGTTCACGTGTGCGCGTACCGCTGGGTGGTCGGCGCACATTCTTGAGCAGAAGCGGACGGGGCGGTTGGTGCGGCCGTCCGCGCGGTATGTGGGGCCGGGGGTGCGGAAGCCTCAGGACATCGAGGGGTACGCGGACATCGCCCACTGAGTTGATCTGTGCGGGTGTGTGGGCGGGTGCGGGTGGGTGGGGGCTGGTCGCGCAGTTCCCCGCGCCCCTGAAAAGCGGGCCCTTCGGGCCCTGCTTTTCATCCCAGCACCTCGTCCAGCAGTGCCGCCCACTGTGTCACCACCCGCTCCCGTCTCGCCTTGTCGTCCGTGAGCAGGTTCGCCAGGCCCAGGCCTCTTGCCATGTCCAGGAGGCCCTGGACCGTCTCGCGGGCGCCCGGGCGGGTCTCGTCGGCGCCCAGGAGGTCCACGGCGATGCGGTGGGTCTCGCGGCCGACCCGGGCTTCCAGTTCGGTGACCCGGGGGCGCAGCTGGTCCTCGTTGGAGGCGGCGACCCACAGGTGGAGGGCGGCGCGGAAGAGGGGGCCGGTGTAGAGGTCGACGAGGGCCGAGACGACGGCTCCGCGGTCGCCGGCCGTGCCCTGCGGGAACAGGGCGCGCAGGGCCGTGGAGCGTTCCTCGGCGACGTATTCGACGGCCGCCGTGAAAAGGTCCTCGCGGGTCGGGAAGTGGTGCTGGGCGGCGCCCCGGGAGACGCCGGCGCGTTCGGCGACGACGGCGACCGTGGAGCCCGCCCAGCCGTGTTCGGCGAGGCAGGCCACGGCGGCTTCCAGGAGGCGTTGCCGGGTGGCCCGGCTGCGGTCCTGTTTGGGGGCGCGGTCCGGTTGGGGCCCGCGTGCGCGTTCCGTCGTGCTCACACCACCCACGCCGCATCCCGTCGTTCGAGGAAGGCCGTCATCCCCTCGCGCGCGTCGTCGGAGGCGAACAGCCGGGCCGAGAGGGCGGTCAGGTGGGCCGCGTCCCGGTCGAATGTCTCCAGCACCCTAGCTGTGAGCAGCTGTTTCGTCTCGGCCAGGGCCTGGGGTGCGGAGCGGCGGATGCCGTCGAGGACGGGTTCGAGGGCGGTGTCGACGTCGTCGGCCGTGGTGGTGAGCAGGCCGAGGCGGACGGCTTCGGCGGGGGTGAAGCGTTCGCCGGTGAGGTAGTAGCGGGCGAGGGTCCTGGGGTCGGTGCGGGGCAGCAGGGGCAGGGAGATGACGGCGGGGGCGACTCCGATCCGCACCTCCGTGAAGGCGAAGGTGGACTCGGTGGAGGCGGCCGCGATGTCGCAGGCGGCGAGCAGGCCGAGGCCGCCCGCGCGGACGTGGCCGGTGACGCGGGCGACGACCGGCTTGGGCAGTTCGACGAGCCGGCGGAGGAGGCCGACCAGGGCGTCGGGGTGGGGTGGGTCGCGCAGGTCGGCGCCGGCGCTGAACGTCGTACCGGTGTGGGTGAGGACGACCGCGCGGACGTCGGGGTCCTTCGCGCAGTCGGTGAGGGCTTCGGCGAGTTCGGCGACGAGGGCGGCGGACAGGGCGTTGCGGGTGGTGGTGGAGTCGAGGCTGAGGGTGGCGACGGCGCGCGTGCGGGTCTGTCCGATCAACGTCATGGGCGCTCCTCGGGTTCCCGGGTCCTGGCGAGGTCGCGCAGTTCGCGGCGGAGGATCTTCCCGGAGGCCGCGCGGGGCACGGCGGTGATGAAGGTGACCTTGCGGACGCGTTTGTAGGGCGCGACGCGTTCGGCGACGTACAGCATGGTCTCGTTCTCGGTGAGGCCGCCGGCGGTGGGCTGGCGGACGACGAAGGCGTGCGGGATCTCGTTGCCGTCCTCGTTGTAGGCGCCGATGACGGCGGCGTCGGCGATGCCGGGGTGGGTGAGCAGGAGTGCCTCCAGTTCGGCGGGGGCCACCTGGAAGCCCTTGTACTTGATGAGTTCCTTGACCCGGTCGACGACGAACAGCCAGCCGTCGGCGTCGGCGTGCCCGACGTCCCCGGTGTGCAGCCAGCCGTCGGTGTCGATCATCGCGGCGGTGTCGTCGGGGCGGCCGAGGTAGCCCTTCATGACCTGGGGGCCGCGGATGAGGATCTCGCCGGGTTCGCCGGTGGCGACGTCCTTGTGGGGGTCGTCCAGGGACACGATCCGCATCTCGGTGCCGGCGATGAGCTTGCCGACCGTGCCGGGGGGTGCCTGGTGCATGGCGTCGAGGGGGACGACGTGGGTGCCGGGTGACAGCTCGGTCATGCCGTACGCCTGCCCGACCGGCGGCAGTCGGAGCCGCTTCGCGCAGGCCGCGGCGAGCTGGGCGTCCAGGGGCGCGGCGGCGCTCATGACGTACTTCAGGGACGACAGGTCGTACCGCTCGACCAGGGGGTGCTTGGCGAGGGCGAGGACGATCGGCGGGGCGACGTACAGGCCGGTGATGCGGTGGTTCTGGATGGCCGCGAGGAAGGTCTCCAGGTCGAAGCGGGGCAGGACGACGACCGTGGCGCCGTTGCGCAGGGGCGCGTTCATGAGCGCGGTGAGGCCGTAGATGTGGAAGAGCGGCAGGACGGCGAGGATGCGGTCGCCGGGGCCGGCCGGGACGGCGACGTCGAGCTGGGCGAGGTTGGTGGCGATCTGCCGGTGGGTGAGCATCACGCCCTTGGGGACGCCGGTGGTGCCGGAGGAGTACGGCAGTGCGGCGACGTCCTCGACGGGGTCGATGTCGACCTGTGGCTCGGGGGCCGCACTGGCGAGCATGTCGATCAGTGAGCGATGCCCGGTGGCGCTGTCGCAGACGAATATCTCCTCGACGCCGCCCGCGAGTTCGGCTGCCCGGCGGGCGGTCTCCAGCAGCGGTGAGATGGTGACGATCCAGCGGGCCGCGCAGTCCGTGAGCTGTTTCGCGAACTCTTCGGGCGTGGCGAGCGGGTGCACGGTGGTGACGGCGGCACCCGCGCGCGTGGCCGCGTAGAACGCCGTCGGGAAGGCCACCGTGTTCGGGCTGTGCAGGGCGAGCACATCGCCCTTGCGGACGCCCGCGTCGGCGAACGCGGCGGCGATCCGCCGGTGGAACCGGTCCAGTTGCTCGTAGGTGAGGGTGGTGCCGTCGGTGCCGTCGATCAGGGCGGGCGCGGCGCCGAACTCGGCGGCCCGGCCCAGCACGGCCTCGTGGATGGGGAGTTCTACGGGCGGAACGTCTGCGTACTCGCTGCGGAACACGGTTCCTCCAAGGCGGCCTTGGGCCTCAGGGCGACGTCGGTGCGGCCTGGGTGCGACCTCAGTACGACTTGGGCAGGCCGAGGGTCTGGTGGGAGACGTAGTTGAGAATCATCTCCCTGCTCACCGGAGCAATACGAGCCACGCGCGCGGCCGTTATCAACGAGGCGAGCCCGAATTCCCGGGTCAGTCCGTTGCCGCCGAGGGTGTGCACGGCCTGGTCGACGGCCCGCACGCAGGCCTCTCCAGCCGCGTACTTCGCCATGTTGGCGGCCTCACCTGCGCCGACGTCGTCCCCGGCGTCGTAGAGGTGGGCGGCTTTCTGCATCATCAGGCGGGCGAGTTCGAGGTCGATGTGCGCCTGGGCGAGGGGGTGGGCGATGGCCTGGTGCGCGCCGATGGGGGCCTTCCAGACGGTGCGGTCGCGCGCGTACTCGATCGCCTTGGACAGCGCGTAGCGGCCCATGCCGATCGCGAACGCGGCCGTCATGATGCGTTCCGGGTTGAGGCCGGCGAAGAGCTGGAGGAGTCCGGCGTCCTCGTCGCCGACGAGCGCGTCCGCGGGCAGCCGTACGTCGTCGAGGGTGAGTTCGAACTGTTTTTCGGCCGCGTTGAGTTCCATGTCGATGGGGCGCTTCTGGAAGCCCTCGGCGTCGGTCGGGACGATGAACAGGCAGGGCTTGAGGCGGCCGGTGCGGGCGTCCTCGGTGCGGCCGACGATCAGGACGGCGTCGGCCAGGTCGACGCCGGAGATGAAGACCTTGCGGCCGGTGAGCAGCCAGTCGCCGCTCGCCGGGTCGCGGCGGGCGGTGGTGGTGATGCGGTGGGAGTTGGAGCCGGCGTCGGGTTCGGTGATGCCGAAGGCCATGAGGCGGGTGCCGTCGGAGAGACCGGGGAGCCAGGCGCGTTTCTGGTCCTCGGTGCCGAAGCGGGAGATGACCGTGCCGCAGATCGCGGGTGAGACGACGAGCATGAGGAGGGGGGAACCGGCCGCGCCGAGTTCTTCGAGGACGATGGAGAGTTCGGTGATGCCGCCGCCTCCGCCGCCGTGTTCCTCCGGGAGGTTGACGCCCAGGTAGCCGAGTTTTCCGGCCTCCTGCCAGAGTTCGGTCGGGGGGCGGCCTTCGGCGATCGTGCGGGTGATGTAGGTGCGGCCGTATTTTGCGCCGAGGGTGGCCACCGCGGTGCGGAGTGCCCGGTGTTCGTCGGTTTCGATCTGGGGGGTCACTGTGGCTCCTTGGGGGGCGGGTTGTGTGTGGCTGGTCGCGCAGTTCCCCGCGCCCCTAAAGGGGCGCTTGTACTACCGCCAACAGAGAGCCCGGCTGCACCTGTTGGCCTACGGTCACCCTCAGTTCGCTCAGTGTCCCTGTCGCCGGTGCGGTGATCTGGTGCTGCATCTTCATCGCCTCCAGCCAGAGGAGGGGCCGGCCGGCCTCCACCGTCGACCCGACCTCAAGGCCCTCCGCCACCCGTACGACCGTTCCCGGCATCGGTGCCAGCAGGGAGCCCGGTGCCAGCTGGGCCTTGGCGTCGGGGAAGCGGGGCAGGGCGGTGAGGGCGGTGTTGTTGACGTGGATCTCGTCGCCGTACCGGGCCACCTCGAACCTGCGGTGGACGCCGTCGATGTCGAGGACGACGAGACGCGCGTCCGTGTGCACGATCCGTACGCCGTCCGCCGTGAGGCCCCCGCGGGTGTGCCGGTAGTGGACCTCGTGTTCCTCGCCGGCCATCAGGTAGCGCTTGGTCTGCGGCTGCGAGGGCAGGTTGCGCCAGGCGCCGAAGCGGGAGCGGCCGTGGGTGTCGGCCAGGGCGGCGGCGAGGGGGGCGTGCGGATCGGGGGCGGGCGGGGTCAGTTCCGGGAGGTGGCGGTCGTAGAAGCCGGTGTCCATGCGGGCGGTCGTGAACTCCTGGTGGCGCAGGGAGCGGACCAGGAGGTCGCGGTTGGTGGTGGGGCCGTGCAGGGTGGTGCGGTCGAGCGCGTGCGCCAGCTTGCGCAGCGCCTCGGCGCGGGTGGGGGCGTGTGCGACGACTTTCGCGAGCATCGGGTCGTAGTGGACGCCGATCTCGTCGCCGTCGGTGTAGCCGGTGTCGAGGCGGACGCCGGCGGGCACGGCGAGGCGGTGCAGGGTGCCGGTCTGAGGCGCCCAGTCGTGGGCGGGGTCCTCGGCGTAGAGGCGGGCCTCGACGGCGTGGCCGCGTGCGGGCGGCGGGTCGAGGGGGAGGGCGTGGCCCTCGGCGACGCGCAGCTGTTCCGCGACCAGGTCGATGCCGAACACGGCCTCGGTGACGGGGTGTTCCACCTGGAGGCGGGTGTTCATCTCCAGGAAGTGCGGCTTTCCGTCGGCGACGAGGAACTCGACGGTGCCCGCGCCGACGTAGGCGACGGCGCGGGCGGCGCGTACGGCCAGCGCGTACAGCTCTTTCACGAGCCCGTCGGGGAGCCCTGGCGCCGGTGCCTCCTCGATGACCTTCTGGTGCCTGCGCTGGAGGGAGCAGTCGCGGGTGCCCAGCGGCCACACGGTGCCGTGGGTGTCCGCGAGGATCTGTACCTCCACATGGCGGCCGGACTCCAGGTACGGCTCGACGAACACCTCGCCGTCGCCGAAGGCGCTCGCGGCCTCGGCGCGGGCGCCCTCCAGGGCGGCGGCCAGTTCGTCGAGGCGGCGCACGACGCGCATACCGCGTCCGCCGCCGCCCGCGGCGGCCTTCACCAGGACCGGCAGGTCGGACGCGGTGACCTCGCCGAGCGGTGCGATGCCCATCAGTTCCTTGGCGCGGGTCTTGGACGCCATGGCCTCGATGGCCTCGGGTGGCGGCCCGATCCAGGCCAGGCCGGCGTCGAGGACGGCGCGTGCGAAGTCGGCGTTCTCGGAGAGGAAGCCGTACCCGGGATGCACGGCGTCCGCGCCGGCGTCCACGGCGGCCTTCACCACCAGGTCGCCGCGGAGGTAGGTGTCGGCGGGCGTGGCGCCCGGCAGCCGTACCGCGGTGTCGGCCACGCGCGCGTGCAGTGCGTCCCGGTCGGCGTCGGAGTGCACGGCGACGGTGGCGATGCCGAGATCGGCGCAGGTGCGGAAGATCCGGCAGGCGATCTCGCCGCGGTTGGCGACCAGCAGGGTCGTGATCACGTGATCCCTCACATCCGGAAGACGCCGAAGCCGCCCCGCGCGCCTTCGTAGGGGGCGGTGTGGATGGCGGACAGGGCAAGGCCGAGGACGGTACGGGTGTCGCGCGGGTCGATGACGCCGTCGTCGTAGAGCCGCCCGGACAGGAACATCGGCAGCGACTCTGACTCGATCTGCTGCTCGACCATGGCGCGCAGGGCCGCGTCGCCCTCCTCGTCGTACGGCAGGCCCTTGGCGGCGGCCGACTGGCGGGCGACGATCGACAGGACGCCGGCGAGCTGCTGCGGGCCCATGACGGCCGACTTGGCGCTGGGCCAGGCGAACAGGAACCGGGGGTCGTAGGCGCGTCCGCACATGCCGTAGTGCCCGGCGCCGTAGGAGGCGCCCATGAGGACGGAGATGTGCGGGACGCGGCTGTTGCTGACCGCGTTGATCATCATCGCGCCGTGTTTGATGATCCCGCCCTGCTCGTACTCCTTGCCGACCATGTAGCCGGTGGTGTTGTGGAGGAACAGCAGGGGGATGTCGCGCTGGTTGGCGAGCTGGATGAACTGGGCGGCCTTCTGCGACTCAGCGGAGAACAGGACGCCCTGGGCGTTGGCGAGGATGCCGACGGGGTAACCGTGCAGGCTCGCCCAGCCGGTGGCGAGGCTCGTCCCGTACAGCGGCTTGAACTCGTCGAAGTCGGAGGCGTCGACGAGCCGGGCGATCACCTCGCGCGGGTCGAAGGGGATCCTGAGGTCGCCGGGGACGACGCCCAGCAGTTCCTCGGGGTCGTACTTGGGCGGTTCGGCGGGTCCGGGGTCGGGGTGGGCCTTGCGGTGGTTGAGGCGAGCGACCACCCGGCGGGCCTGGCGCAGCGCGTCCGGTTCGTCGACGGCGAAGTAGTCGGCGAGGCCCGACACGCGCGCGTGCATCTCGGCGCCGCCCAGGGACTCGTCGTCGCTCTCCTCGCCGGTCGCCATCTTCACCAGGGGCGGTCCCCCGAGGAAGACCTTGGCGCGTTCCTTGACCATGATCACGTGGTCGGACATGCCGGGGATGTAGGCGCCGCCCGCGGTCGAGTTGCCGAAGACGACGGCGACGGTGGGGATGCCGGCGGCCGAGAGCCGGGTCAGGTCCCGGAAGATGGCGCCGCCCGGGATGAAGATCTCCTTCTGCGACGGCAGGTCGGCGCCGCCGGACTCGACCAGGCTGATGCAGGGCAGCCGGTTGGCGAGGGCGATGTCGTCGGCGCGCAGGGCCTTCTTCAGCGACCAGGGGTTGCTGGCGCCGCCGCGCACGGTCGGGTCGTTGGCCGTGATCAGGCACTCCACGCCCTCGACCACCCCGATCCCGGTGACGAGCGAGGCGCCCACGGCGTAGTCGCTGCCCCAGGCGGCCAGCGGCGACAGCTCCAGGAAGGGTGTGTCCGGGTCGAGGAGCAGTTCGATGCGCTCGCGGGCGAGGAGCTTGCCGCGCTGACGGTGCCGTGCCACATATTTCTCGCCGCCGCCCGCGAGGGCCTTGGCGTGTTCGGCCTCCAGGTCGGTGAGCTTGGCGAGCATGGCGTCGCGGTTGGCCCGGAAGTCGGGCGCGTTCGTGTCGAGGGTGGTCTCGATGACCGTCACAGCAGGGCCTCCGGGATGTCCAGGTGGCGGGAGCGGAGCCATTCGCCGAGGGCCTTGGCCTGGGGGTCGAAACGGTGCTGGGCGGCGACCCCCTGGCCGAGGATGCCCGCGACGGTGAAGTTGAGGGCGCGGAGGCCGGGAAGGACGTGCCGGGTGACCGTCAGTCCGCCGGTCTCGGGCAGCAGCCGGCGGAACGCGTCGACGGTCAGGGTGTGCGCGAGCCAGCGCCAGGCCTCCTCGGAGCGCACCCAGACGCCGACGTTGGCGCTGCCGCCCTTGTCCCCGCTGCGGGCCCCGGCGACGAGTCCGAGCGGCGCCCGCCGGGTGGGCCCGGCCGGGTACGGCTCGGGCAGCGGCGGTTCCGGCAGGTCCTGGAGTACGAGGGTGTCCTGGGCCGGCGGCACAGGAGTCCGCCGGCCGTCGTGGAGGACGGCCACATGAGGCACCTCCTCCTGGGGGACGTACCCGTCCTCGAAGACCCCATAGGGCGCGCCCTTGCCAGGTGGCGCGAGCACATGGAAGCCGGGATAGCTGGCGAGGGCCAGTTCCACGGCGGCGCCGCTCAGTGCCCGGCCGACGGCGTCCTGGCCGGGGTCCCGCACGACGAGCCGGAGCAGGGCGCTGGCCGTCTCCTCGGTGTCCGCGTCGGGCCGGTCCGTGCGGACCAGCTCCCACCGGACCTCGGCCGGCGGCGACTTGGCGAGCGCTTCGGTCATCTGCTCCCGCACCAGTGCGGCCTTCGCCTCGATGTCGAGGCCGGTGAGCACGAAGACGACCTCGTTGCGGAAGCCGCCGAGCCGGTTGCGCCCGACCTTGAGGGTGGGGGGCGGCGCCTCGCCCCGGACGCCCTCGATCCGTACCCGGTCGGGGCCGTCCTGGCGCAGCCGGACCGTGTCGAGGCGGGCGGTGACGTCCGGACCCGGGTAGCGGGCACCGCCGGTCTCGTAGAGGAGCTGGGCGGTCACCGTGCCGACGTCGACCAGGCCGCCGGTGCCGGGGTGCTTGGTGATGACGCAGCTGCCGTCCTCGTGGACCTCGGCGAGCGGGAAGCCGGGCCGCCGCAGGTCCCGGCCCGCGTCGCCCGCCGCGGCGAAGAAGGCGTAGTTGCCGCCGGTGGCCTGGGTCCCGCACTCCAGGACGTGCCCGGCGACCACGGCACCCGCGAGCCGGTCGTACGCGTCAGGACCCCAGCCGAAATGGGCGGCGGCGGGCCCGGTGACCAGGGCCGCGTCGGTCACCCGCCCGGTGACCACGATGTCGGCGCCCGCCCGCAGGCACTCGGTGATCCCGAAGCCGCCGAGGTAGGCGTGGGCGGCGAGGCTGCCGGGGTGGGCGGCGGTGAGGTCGTCGCCCTCCACATGTGCGACGCGCACAGGGATGCCGAGCCGGTCGGCCAGTTTCCGTACGGCGTCGGCGAGTCCGGCGGGGTGGAGACCGCCCGCGTTCGTGACGATCCGCACGCCCCGCTCCCGGGCGAGACCCAGGCAGTCCTCCAGCTGGCGCAGGAAGGTGCGGGCGTATCCGGCACCGGGGTCCTTGAGGCGGTCGCGGCCGAGGATGAGCATGGTCAGCTCGGCGAGGTAGTCGCCGGTGAGGACGTCGAGTTCGCCTCCGGTCAGCATCTCGCGCATCGCCTCGAAGCGGTCGCCGTAGAAACCGGAGGCGTTGCCTATGCGGAGGGTCACGCCGGGCCGCCGTTCGGAGGGCCGGACTTCGGGCCGCCGGACTTCGGGCCGCCGGACTTCGGGCCGCCGAACTTCGGGCCGCCGGACTTCGGGCCGCCGGACTTCGGCGTGCGGCCGGGGCCGGGTGGGCCCGCGAAGGCCTGGGCGATGTCCAGCCAGCGGTCGGCGTCCGGTCCGACGGTGTCCAGCGCGAGGTCGGCGCGGTGGGCGCGCTGGGTGACCAGGAGACAGAAGTCGAGGGCGGGGCCGGTGACGCGGTCGTCGGCGTCCTCGGGCCCATACGTCCACAGCTCGCCGGACGGCGCGGTCAGCTCGACGCGGAACTCCTCGAACGGCACGGGCAGTCCGTGCACACCGAAGGCGAAGTCGCGGGTGCGGACGCCGAGGCGGACGATGTGCCGGAGCCGGTCGGTCGGGGTACGGGTGACCCCCACCGCGTCCGCGATGTCCAGGCCGTGCGCCCAGGTCTCCATGAGCCGGGCGGTGGCCATGGAGGCGACCGCCATGGGCGGGCCGTACCAGGGGAAACGTGCCCGTGGGGGAGCGGTGCGCAGCGCCTCCGCCAGGGCCCGGCGGCCGGCCCGCCAGTCCCTCAGCAACTGCCCGGACGGCTTGGCCGCGCCCTCCTCCGCCCCGTTGTCCACGAAGTCCCCGGGCTGGGCGAGGGCCTGCTCGACCTCGCGCGCGAAGGCGTCCTGGTCGGTCACGGCCAGCAGGGAGGAGTGGTCGGTCCAGGCGAGATGGGCGATCTGGTGGGCGACGGTCCAGCGCGGCGCGGGGGTGGGCAGGGCCCACTGCTCGGTTCCCAACCCGGCCACCAGCCGGTCGAGTTCCTCGCTCTCCGCACACAGGTCGTCGATGACGGGCGTCGGATCGGACATGGGGAGGAGCATGGCAGCGCAACCAGAAACAATCAAGCGTGCTTGCATTAATTCCGGAGGGGCCCGAGCCGAGTGGTCCTTGGTGACATCCGGGGTGACCCTGGGGCATTCCTTGGGTCGGCCCGGCGTGGCAACGGCGGCCCTATGCCCTATGTTCGATGCGAACATCCGGCGATGGAGTGATGTGTGAGGCGTACGGGGCGTGCGGAGGACTGATGAACCGGCCGTGGGGGCGCAGGCGACGGCCTTCGTAGCGCCCCCGACGAGCGGTCACCCGACGGACGCGGGGGCCGCGGGTACGGGGGCCGCGGATGCGGGGGCCGCGGATGCGGGGGTCGAGGGCAGGGTTCCGCGTGAACTCCCGCGCTTCTGGCCCCTTTTCCTGGTGGCCGCCGCCGTGTTGCCCGGTACCGGCCTCTTCCTCCTCGGCCAGGGCGTGAGCAAGGCCGCGTTGCAGGCCTGGCAGACGGTGTGTCTCGCGGTGATCGTGCAGGCGACGCCGTTCCTGCTGCTCGGTACGGCACTGTCGGGGGCGATCAACGCGTTCGTACCGGAGCGGGTGTTCACCCGGCTGCTGCCCAAGCGGCCCGCGCTGGCCGTGCCCGTCGCCGGGATCGCGGGGGTGGTGCTGCCGGGGTGCGAGTGTGCGTCGGTGCCGGTGGCGGGCAGCCTGATCGGGCGCGGGGTCACCCCGGCCGCCGCGTTCGCGTTCCTGCTCTCCGCGCCCGCCATCAACCCGGTGGTGCTGACCGCCACCGCCATCGCGTTCCCCGGCACCCCCCTCATGGTGCTGGCCCGGCTGGTCGCCTCGCTGGTCACCGCGGCCGTGATGGGCTGGCTGTGGCTGTGGCTGGGCCGGGAGGAGTGGCTGCGGCCCGCCGTCCGGCACACCGGGCACCAGCCGGGGCACCGCCGGTGGACGGAGTTCCGGCGCGCCTTCCAGCACGACTTCCTTCAGGCGGGCGGCTTCCTGGTGGTCGGCGCCATGGCCGCGGCCACCTTCAACGTGGCCGTACCGCGCTCGGTGCTGGACACCTTCTCCGGTTCGCCCTGGCTGTCGGTGCTGTTCCTGGCGGCACTGGCGGTCATCCTCGCGGTGTGCTCGGAGGCGGACGCGTTCGTGGCGTCGTCGCTCACCGGCTTCTCGCCCACCGCCCGGCTGGCCTTCATGGTGGTCGGGCCCATGGTCGACCTGAAGTTGATCGCCCTCCAGGCGGGCACGTTCGGGCGGGCCTTCGCGGCCCGTTTCTCGGCGGCCACGACGGTCGTCGCGGTCCTGTGCGCGGTGCTGGTAGGAGGGGTACTGCTGTGAGACGTCCGCTCCAGGTGACCCTGCTGGTCCTCAGCGGTCTGGGCCTGCTGCACTCCGCCCTCTTCACCGACGTGTGCCTGCGGTACGTCAAGCCGGGCATGCGGCCGCTGCTGATCGCGTCCGGGTTCGTGCTGCTGGTGCTGGGCATCGCGGAGGCGGCGGCACGGGAGGGCACGAAGGGACACGGAAGACATGGGGGCCACGCACACGGTGACGGTTCGGCTCACGGGCACGACCACTCGGCTGTCCCCCGGGTCGCCTGGCTGCTTCTGCTGCCCGCGTTGAGCCTGCTCTTCTACGCCCCGCCGGCGCTCGGCGCGTACACCGCCTCCCGGCAGCCCGCGAAGGTGGTGGCGGCGCAGGACAGCTTCGATCCGCTGCCGAAGACCTCACCGCTGCCCATCACGCTCACGGATTTCACCACCCGTGTGCAGCAGGACCGCACGCTCGCCATCAAGGGGCGGACGGTGCGGATGAGCGGCCTGGTCACGCCCGTCGCCGGAGGCGGCAGCTGGAATCTGACGCGGATCATCATCTCCTGCTGCGCCGCCGACGCGCAGTCAGTGAAGGTACGGATCTACAGCAACGGCGTGCCGCCCGCCAACACCTGGGTGTCGGTCACCGGGAACTGGCATCCCGGCGGGAAGCTGGGCACGAGGTCCGCGCCGGTCGCGCTGGACGCGGAGACCGTGAAGAAGATCCAGCGCCCGTCGAACGGTTATCAGGACGCGCTGCCGTTCCCCTCCGGCTGAGAGCTCGCCACCGCCTCCGGCCGCACACCGGCCACCTGCTCCTGCTCCTGCTCCTGTTGGGCGCCGACGACCTGCTCCGGCTGGGCGCCGGGCACCGCCACGGGCTCCGCGTGCGGGCCGCCCGCCGGCCGGTTGCCACCGCGGCCCACCTGGCTGCGAACCGCGCCGATGCTCGCCGCGATGACGAGGGCGATGGCGGCCGCCTCGGTGGCCGTCAGGGCCTGGTCGAGGATGAGGAAGCCGGCCGTGGCGGCGATGGCCGGTTCCAGGCTCATGAGGACGGCGAAGGTATGGGCGGGCAGCCGCCGCAGCGCGAGGAGTTCGAGGGTGTAGGGCAGCACGGAGGAGAGGATCGCGACCGACGAGCCGAGGGCGAGGGTGGTCGGATCGAGGAGCCTGGTGCCGGCGTCGGCGATGCCCAGCGGGAGGAACAGCAGGGCTGCGACCGCCATGGCCAGGGCGAGGCCGTCGGCCTGCGGGAAGCGGCGGCCCGTCCGGGCGCTGAAGATGATGTAGGTGGCCCACATGGCGCCGGCCGCCAGGGCGAGGACGACGCCTATGGGGTCGAGGCCGCCGAACCCTCCGCCGCCGAGGAGGAAGACACCACTCAGCGCCAGGCCCGCCCAGAGCACGTTGATGAGGCGTCGGGAGGCCAGCACGGACAGGGCCAGCGGGCCCAGGACCTCGAGGGTGACGGCGGTGCCCAGCGGGATGCGGTCGACGGCCTCGTAGAACAGGCCGTTCATGGCGCCCATGGTGATGCCGAAGACGACGACCGTCCCCCAGTCGGTACGGGAGTGGCCGCGCAGCCGGGGCCGGCAGACGACGAGCAGCACCACGGCGGCGGCGAACAGCCGCAGCGCCACCACGCCGAGCGCGCCCGCCCTGGGCATCAGGGTCACCGCGATGGCGGCGCCGAACTGCACGGAGATCCCGCCGGCCAGCACCAGCCCGACAGGACCGAGCGAGCCGAGCCGGCCCGGGCTCGCCGTGGCGGCGGACGTGGACACGGAGGTGGACGTCGACTGCGGGGTGCTGGGGGTGGTCACGGGCGTTCCAGAGGGCTCGTCGTTCATTGCGATGCACTGTCCAGTCCAGGGTAATAGACTCGGACAGGCGCGTGAACCCTTTATGGAACTGTCCCTGACACCGTCCTGGATGCTGAGATGCGACGGCTCCGGCGGGGCGGCGGCTCAGATACCCGGCCAGGGTTCCTCGTCGCGGAACAGGGGGCGGCCGTCGGAGAGGGTGGTGGGCAGGGCCGTCCCGTGGTCGACCTCTGTGGGGACCGCCTCCACATAGCCCGCATCCATGTGGGGAACCCCCTGGTGGGGAGCACCCATGTGGGGCCCACCCACATGGGGCGCACCCATGTGGGCCTCGTACATGGGCTGGGGCCATAGCCCCGCGGCCGCGTACACGTCGTAGTCGTACATGTTCCCGTACGGCTGCTGGTAGGCGTAGCCGCCGACGCCGTCGGCCTGCGCCCCCGCGTAGGAGACCTGCGGCGCGGGCTGCTGGGCCGGTGGGGCGGTGTGTTCGGCGAACAGGGGCAGGCGCAGTTCGCCGGTGTCCATGATCGCGTTGTTCTGCGAGCGGTGCAGCCGGGAGTAGGCGCCGCCGCGGGCGAGGAGTTCGTCGTGGCGGCCGGTCTCGACGATGCGGCCCCGGTCGACGACGAGGATGCGGTCGGCGTCGGGGGCGAGGTTGAGGTCGTGCGTGATCATGATCGTGGTACGGCCGGTCATCAGGCGGCGCAGCGGTTTGACGACGCGGCGCGCGACCATCGAGTCCAGGCCGGTGGTCGGTTCGTCGAGGACCAGGACGGGGGCGTCGCGCAGGATGGCGCGGGCGATCGCCAGGCGCTGGAGCTGTCCGCCGGAGAGCCGGGCCGAGTTGGGGTCGACCTTGGTGTCGTAGCCGTCGGGGAGCCGGACGATGAAGTCGTGCGCGTCGGCGGCCTTCGCCGCGTCCTCGATGGCCTGGTCGCTGGCGCCGGGGCGGCCGCAGGCGATGTTGGCGCGCACGGTGTCGTGCAGGACCAGGGTCTCCTGGGGCAGCAGGGTGATGTACTCGCGCAGCCGGGCCAGCGGGAAGTCACGGATGGGGACGCCGTCCAGGAGGACCTCGCCGCTGTCCGGGTCGTAGAAGCGGAGCAGCATCTTGGAGACGGTGGACTTGCCGGCGCCGCTGGGGCCGGTGATGATCACGAGTTCGCCGGGGCTGACGGTGAAGGAGAGACCCTCCAGGGCGGTCCTGTCGGCGCCGGGGTAGCGGAAGCCGACGTCCCGGACCTCGATGGCGCCGTCGGGCCGGCCGGAGTCGGTGCCGGTGCGCGGGTCGGTCACCGAGGGCCGCACGTCGAGGATCTCGATCAGCCGTTCGGCGCCCGCGGTGGCGGCGGTGATGGTGAGGCCCAGCTGGGCGAGGCCGCGCACCGGCGGGTAGAGGTAGCCGAGGAAGGCGGAGAAGGCGAGGAGCTGGCCGAGGGTCATACGGCCGGTGGAGATCTCCCAGGCGCCGATGCCGATCACCGCGAGGACGCAGACGGTCTCGATGACCTGGACGAGTTGTTCGTAGGCTTCGTTGAGGCGGGTGGAGCGGACGGAGGCACGGAACCAGGCGCTCGCCTCCTCGTTCAGCCGGCGGCGTTCGGCGTCCCGGCGGTCGTAGGCCTGGGTGAGCACGATGTTGCCGAGGGACTCCTCGACGACGGACGTGATCGCGCCGTCGGCGACCCGGCCCTCGCGGGACACGTCCTTGATGGAGCCGGAGAAGCGGCGGGCGGCCAGCCAGAACAGCGGGGCGAGGACGAAGGTGGCGGCTGCCAGGTCCCAGCGCAGCCAGAACGCGGCGGCGGCGTAGAAGATGGCGCTGAACAGGGCGGACGCGGCACCGACCAGGCCGGACACGACCAGGGTCTCGATGGCGTCGACATCGCTGGTCAGACGGGAGAGCAGGTCGCCCTGACGGTGGCGCTGGAAGAAGTGCGGGGGCAGTTGCTGGACGTGGTCGAAGACGTGTTCCCGCAGCCGCATCACGAAGCGTTCGGTGGTCCAGGCGGCCAGGGAGTTGCCGGCGTACGCGACGATCGCGCCGACGATCGCGATGCCCAGCCATTTGGTCGCCGGGCTCCAGAAGGCGCTCAGCGAGCCCTTCTGGAGGGCGTGGTCGGTGAGGTCGCTGAAGAGGAGGATGGCCTCGGTCTCGGCGAGCGCGGCGATCACCGTGCACACCCAGACGATCACCAGCCAGCCGCGCAGGCCCTTGGTCAGCGGCCAGAAGCGGCGGAAGGCGGTGCGGGACGGGATGGTGGGCGTGTACTCGTCGTCGTCCTCGTACTCGTCGTCCGCGTCGTCCGTATTGCCCGCGTATTCCGAGTCGTCGACTCCGTAGTCGTATTCCTTGCCGTCACTCTCCTTCAGGTGCATTTCACACTACCTCCGCTCTCCGCCGCCGGAATTTCTGGAATTCAGGGAGTGAAAAAGGACCGACGGCGAACCGTCGGTCCTTTCTACAGCTGCCTCAGTTGTCCTGACCCGGGCCCTGGATGGGCTTCGGGGCCGGCTTCGGGGCCCGCTTCTTGGGCTTCGGCGGCGGCGGGGGCAGCTGCTTCTTGGGCTTGGGGGGCAGCGGGGCGAGCTTCTTGAGGCTCATTCCGACTCCTTGAGAGTTCGAAGTGCAAGTGGTGCGGGATGGTACGAGAATTCTCTTGGGCAACGTACGGGGATTTCGGATCGTCATCCTCGGCAATCCCCGCCGCCCGACACCGATGAACTTACACGGCCCAGATCCCAAGCAACGGCAAAGTCGGCTCGCCAACGGCAAACAGGTGCTGTGAATACCTGGGTAACAGCTGTATAACGGCCCCGAACCTGAGAGTTTTCTTATGAAGCTGAGAGCCAGCTTATGAAGCGGCGCCGCGGCGGCCCATGTACAGGGCGAACGCCTGGTGGAGCAGTCTGTTGAGCGGGCGGTCCCACTCCCCCAGGTACTCGACGGCCTCCCCGCCCGCGCCCACCTTGAAGCGGAGCAGCCCCAGCAGGTGGTCGGTCTCCACGAGGGTGTCGGTGATGCCCCGGAAGTCGTAGACGGCGGCGCCCAGTTCGTGGGCGTCGGACATCATCCGCCACTGCATGGCGTTGTTGGGCTGGACCTCGCGCCTGCGGTCGGTGGAGGCGCCGTAGGAGTACCAGACGTGCTCGCCGACGGTGAGCATGGTCGCGGCGGCGAGGATCTCGCCGTCGTGGTGGGCGAGGTACAGACGCATCCGGTCGGGGTGCTCCGAGGTCAGCGCGGTCCACATGCGCTGGAAGTAGGAGAGGGGACGCGCGACGAAACGGTCGCGTTCGGCGGTCTCGGTGTAGAGGGTGTGGAAGGCGGGCAGGTCCTCGTATCCGCCGCGCACCACCTTGACCCCCGCCTTCTCGGCCTTCTTCACGTTGCGCCGCCACTGCTGGTTGAGGCCGCACCGGATGTCGTCCAACGACCGGCCGGCGAACGGCACCTGGAACACGTACCGGGGCTGGCCGGCGGCGAACCCCGCCGTCCCGTGCTCCTCCGGCTGCCGCCACCCCGTCCGGCGCAGCCGCTCGGCGAGACCGGCGGCGCCCGGTTCGTACGAGGTTGGCTCGGCGTCCCGCAGCCGCCGGACAGCGGGATCGGCGATGGCCTCCTTCACCGCCTCCGCGCTCCACCGCCGCACGACCACGGGCGGCCCCATCCTGACCGTGAACGCCCCGCGCCCCTTCAGGTACGCCAGCAGTGGATCGAGCCACCGCTCCAGCCGGGGGTCACCCCAGTCGATCACGGGCCCCTCCGGCAGGTACGCCAGGTACCGCCGCACCTTCGGCAACGCCCGCAGCAACACGAGTCCGGCCCCGACGATCCGCCCCTCGCCGTCGAACCACCCGAGGCTCTCCGCCTCCCAGTCCGGCTTGACGTCCCCCCAGGACGGCAGCTGCATATGGCTGACGGAGCGACGGGAACCGACGAAAGCGAGGTGCTCCGCACGGGAGACGGGCCGGAGACGGAGGGGGCCGACGGGGCTGGTGGCGACGGCTGCTGCTGTCATGCGCGGGGCTCCTCGGGACTGCGGGACCGATGACCCGACCAAGAACAACAGACACCCGCCGCTCGCGGACCCTTTCACCACCCCACCGAGAACGTGTCGCGGCCCGCCCCCTTCGAATCGCCGCCCCGCTGCCGTCTAGTCCTCCAGCGCCTCCGCGAGTACCTCCGCCAGGTGTCTTCCGCGTACCCCCGCCAGTTGCTCCAGCTGGGTCCGGCAGGAGAAGCCGTCCGCCAGGATCACCGTGTCCGGGGCCCTCTGCCGTACCGCAGGCAGCAGTTGTTCCTCCGCGCATGCTCTGGACACCTCGAAGTGGCCCTTCTCGAAGCCGAAGTTGCCGGCCAGGCCGCAGCAGCCGCCCACGAGGTCGCCGGTGAGGGCGGCGGCCTCACGGAGGCGGCGGTCGGGGGCGTCGCCCAGGACCGCGTGCTGGTGGCAGTGGGTCTGGCCGGTGACCAGGCGGTCCAGGCGGGGCGGGGTCCAGCCGGGGGCCAGACGCTCCAGTGCCTCCGCGAAGGTGAGCACCCGCGCGGCGAGACGGGCGGCCCGGGGGTCGTCGGGAAGCAGCTCCGGCAGGTCGCCGCGGAGAGCGGCGGCACAACTGGGCTCCAGGACGACGAACGGCGGCGCCGGGAACTCGCCCCCCGCTTCCGACGACGGGGACGGCTCCGACGCCAGTTCCGGTTCCGGCTGTAGGAACGGTTCCAGTAGGTCCAGTGTTCGGCGTAGCACCGTGCGGGCCTGGTCCAGTTGGCCCGTCGAGATGTAGGTGAGGCCGCAGCAGGCCCGGGTGCGGCGGGGGTTCCGTACGGACATGCCGTGGGCCCGCGGTGTGCCGTCGTCCGGCCGGCGTGTCTTCCGGCGCCGGGTCGGGAACGGGAGCAGTCCGATGCCCGCCGCCTCCAGTACCCGTACGGCCGCCCGGCCCACGGACGGGGACAGGTGCTCGGTGAAGGTGTCCGGCCAGAGGAAGGCCGCCCGGGCGGGGAGGTCCGGCCGGCGGCCCGCTCGTGCCTCCTCACGCCAGTCCTGGGTCCGCCGGTGCTGCCGGCGCCGCTCCCACCGGCTGAACGTCTCCCGTGCGAGGCGCGGGATCGTCCGCTCCGGTGCGATGCCGCCCAGGCGTCCGGCCAGTGCCGCCAGCGGTCGTACCGACGTGAGCGCGTTGACGACCGCCGCCGTGCGGGTGCGGTCCACCAGGCGCAGCCACACCGGCAGCCGGCCCATGCTGTAGTGGGACGCGGGCCGGCGCCGTCCCTCGTAGTGGTGGTGCAGGAACTCCGCCTTGTAGGTCGCCATGTCCACCCCGACCGGGCAGTCCGAGCGGCAGCCCTTGCAGGACAGGCAGAGGTCGAGGGCGTCCCTGACCTCCGTCGAGCGCCAGCCGTCCGTGACCAGTTCGCCCGCCAGCATCTCGTGCAGCAGCCGGGCCCGGCCGCGCGTCGAGTGCTCCTCCTCGCCCGTCGCCCGGAACGACGGGCACATGACGGACGGCCCGGACACCGCGGTGGTACGGCACTTGGCCACGCCCACGCAGCGGCGGACCGCCGCCGTGAAGTCGCCGCCGTCGGACGGGTAGCCGAAGGCCACGGACACCGGTTCGCGGGGCAGGGCGGCGAAGCGGAGATTCGTGTCCAGGGCGGCGGGGCGGACCAGCATGCCGGGGTTCAGCAGGTCGTCCGGGTCCCAGACGGCCTTCGCCCGCTCGAACAGCGCCACCGTCTCCGCCCCGTACATCCTGGGGAGGAGTTCGGCCCGGGCCTGGCCGTCCCCGTGCTCCCCGGAGAGCGAGCCGCCGTGTGCCACCACCAGGTCGGCGAGCTCCTCCGAGAACCGGCGGAAGCGGACCACACCGGGCTCGCTCAGCAGGTCGAAGTCGATACGGACGTGGATGCAGCCGTCGCCGAAGTGGCCGTAGGGAGTGCCGCGCAGCCCGTGGGCCGACAGCAGGCTCCTGAAGTCCCGCAGGTACGCGCCGAGACGGGCGGGCGGTACCGCGCAGTCCTCCCAGCCGGGCCACGCCTCGGTGCCGTCCGGCATCCGGGTCGCCGTGCCGGAGGCGTCCTCGCGGATGCGCCAGAGCGCGCGTTGGCCGGCCGGGTCGGTGACGACCCGTGCGTCGAGGACGTCCGCCGCCCGGACCACGGTCTCCGCACCCGCGCGTGCCTCCGCCGCCGTCTCGCCGCCCGTCTCCACGAACAGCCAGGCCGCGCCCCGTGGGAGTCCGGCGGGGTCGGGCACCAGGTCGGCGGCCATGCCCTCCACCGTCAGCGGCGCGTGGGCGAGCAGCCCGGCCGCGGCCTCCGCGGCCGCGGTCTCGTCGGCGTACCCGAGGACGGCCAGGGCACGCGCGCGGGGTGACTCGACCAGGCGCACGGTTGCCTCGGTGAGGACGGCCAGGGTGCCTTCGCTGCCGCAGAAGGACCGGGCGACGTCGGCCGCCTTCTCGGGCAGCAGCGCGTCCAGCGCGTACCCGGAGATCCGGCGGGGCAGTTCCGGGAAGCCGGTGCGCAGCCGGGCCAGGTCGCCGGCCACCAGCTCCCGCAGCCCGTCCGGGGCACCGGCCCAGTCCCGCCCCAGCCGCAGCCGCAGCCCCCGTGCGGTGATCACGTCCAGTTCGCGCACGCTGTCCGCGGTGGTGCCCCAGGCCACGCTGTGCGAGCCGCAGGAGTTGTTGCCGATCATCCCGCCGAGCGTGCAGCGGCTGTGGGTGGAGGGGTCGGGTCCGAAGCGCAGCCCGTGCGGGGCGGCGGCCTCCTGGAGCCGGTCCAGGACCAGCCCCGGCTGGACGACGGCCGTACGGGTGGCCGGGTCCAGGCCGACCAGGCGGTTCATGTGCCGGGTGAAGTCCAGCACCACGCCGGTGCCGGTGGCCTGTCCGGCGATGGACGTGCCCCCGCCGCGCGCGACCACCGGCACCCCGTGGCCGCGGCACACCTCCAGTACGGCCGCCACGTCGTCCGCGTCCCGGGGGGCCACCACCGCGGCGGGGACCCGCCGGTAGTTGGACGCGTCCATGGTGACCAGGGCCCGGGCCGTGACGCCGAAGCCGACCTCACCCCGGACGGCAGCCCGCAGTTCCGTCTCGAGTCCCGCCAGATCCGTCATGCGTCCAGGATGCATCCGATCACTCACAGTCACGGATCTTTTTCCACAACCACGCCAATATCGTCGTACAACCTCACAAGTCCAGGGCTTGGCGATCTTGTCTCATCGAACGGACACGGTTCCATCCCGTTTCACCCAACGGCTACCCTCCGACTCGTGGCTGACATCCAGATTCCTGCTGACATCAAGCCCGCGGACGGTCGGTTCGGCGCGGGTCCCTCCAAGGTGCGGGTGGAGGCGCTGGACGCGCTGGCCGCCACCGGTACGTCCCTCCTCGGTACCTCCCACCGCCAGGCCCCGGTGAAGAACCTGGTCGGCCAGGTCCGCGAGGGCATCAGCGCCCTCTTCTCCCTCCCGGACGGCTACGAGGTCGTCCTCGGCAACGGCGGCTCCACCGCCTTCTGGGACGTCGCCACCCACGGACTGATCGACAGCAAGTCGCAGCACCTGAACTTCGGCGAGTTCTCGTCCAAGTTCGCCAAGGCGGCCAAGCTCGCCCCCTGGCTGGCCGAGCCCACCGTGATCGCCTCCGACCCGGGCACCCACCCGGAGCCGCGGGCCGAGGCCGGTGTCGACGTGTACGCCTTCACGCACAACGAGACCTCGACCGGTGTCGCCATGCCGATCAAGCGGGTCGCGGGTGCCGACGAGGGCGCGCTGGTCCTCGTGGACGCGACGAGCGGCGCCGGCGGTCTCCCGGTCGACGTCACCGAGACCGACGTCTACTACTTCGCCCCGCAGAAGTCCTTCGCCTCCGACGGCGGCCTGTGGATCGGCGTCTTCTCCCCGGCCGCCATCGAGCGCGCGGAGCGTGTCCACGCGTCCGGCCGCCACGTCCCGGAGTTCTTCTCGCTCCCCACGGCGATCGACAACTCCCGCAAGAACCAGACGTACAACACCCCGGCCCTGGCCACCCTCTTCCTGCTGAACCAGCAGCTGGAGTGGCTCAACGGGCAGGGCGGCCTGGCCTTCTCCACCGGCCGCACCAAGGACTCCTCGACCCGCCTCTACACCTGGGCGGAGGAGTCGAAGTACGCCACCCCGTTCGTCTCCGACCCGGCCAAGCGGTCCCAGGTCATCGGCACGATCGACTTCGCCGACGAGATCGACGCGGCCGCCGTCGCCAAGGCACTGCGCGCCAACGGGATCGTCGACACCGAGCCCTACCGCAAGCTCGGCCGCAACCAGCTCCGCGTCGCGATGTTCCCGGCGATCGACCCGGCGGACGTCGAGGCGCTGACGAAGTGCATCGACTACGTCATCGAGAAGCTGTAGCGGCAGCGCGCCGCCCCGGCGGCAACTCCCGTAACAAGCTGCTGGTTTACCCGGAAGGCATCAGCAAGGCAAAGCCTTCCGCGTGCCGTTGAGTCCCCTTCGTCGCACACCGGACACTGTGTGCCCCATGCGCCCCCGCCGGGCCGTGCGACGAAGGAGATCCACGCGTACATGAACAGACCGATACCGGGCACCGTCGAGGTGGCGGTGCGCCACATCCTCAGCGACAAGGTCACCGGCTTCCTCGTCCGCACCCGCAGCATCACCTGGAAGGACAGCGTCTTCCGGGTGCGCCGCCCGGGGACCGGCAAGCAGACCGTGGAGCTCACCTGCCCCGTCTGCGACGCGTCCCTGCTGGCCGAGGTCCGCACCGAGGCCCGCGCCCGCCGGACCAGGATCGTGCTGCGCGTCCTGGCCGTCCTCTGCGTGATCGTCTTCTTCGCGGCCCTGGCCTACGCCGTCCACGAGGGCGGCAGGACCCTGCCCGAGGGCCAGTCGCTGCCGGCCCTGTTCCCGATCAGCATCGTGGCGGTCTTCGTCACGTTCGCCGTGACTCCCGTGCTCTTCATCCACGGCCGTGTCCACAACGGCGTCAGCCTGCTGGACGCCCCCAAACCGCGCCGCAGGCACAGCCTCAGGCCGGTGAAGGGCTGAGGCCCCAGCACGGCGAGGGGCGCCCGGTGATCACCGCGGGCGCCCCCGCGCCCCTGGCGGTCACCGCGGGCCCCCGGTGCCGTCACTCCTCGATGAGCTTCCGGTACGCCTTGGCGTCGAGCAGCCCGTTGGAGGAGGCGCCGCCCTTGGTCCTGATCTTGATGAGCCACACCCCGTAGGGGTCGTCGTTGACGTCCTCGGGGCTGTCGACGGCGTCCTGGTTGATCTCGACGACCTCGCCGGCGACCGGGCTGAACAGGTCGGACGCCACCTTGACCGATTCCACCACACCGAAGGGCTGCCCGGCCTCGGCCTTCCTGCCGACCTCGGGCAGGTCGAAGAAGACGAGGTCACCGAGGTTCTTCTGGGCGTGGTCGGTGATGCCGACGGTCGCGATGCCGTCGGCACCGGTGTGGACCCACTCGTGGTCCTCGGTGTAGCGGAGTTCGTCGGGCACGTGGGACATGGCTCAGGGCTCCTTCGGCGGTCGCGGTGCGATCGGGAACAGCCTGACCCCAGGGAACCGCACATCCCCGCATTTCAGGCGCCACGGTCCACCAAGCAGGTGACGGCCCGTCACGTCCGGGCCCGGCACACCGCCTCAGGTCGCCGTGCAGCTCACGACCGGCACGGCACCGCCACCCGGCGCGCCCCCGAAGCCGAGGCTCGCCGAGCCGCCGGCCGGGATCGCCCCGTTGTGCGCGGCGTTCACGGCGGTGACCGTCCCGCCGCTCTGCGTGTACGACGCGTTCCACATGTTCGTCACCTGCTGCGCCCCGCTCCACGTCCAGCTCACGCGCCACGAACCGATCGCCGTGGTACCGGTGTTGACGACCGTGACGGCGGCGTTGAAGCCGCTCCCCCAGTCGCTGGTGACGGCATAGGAGGCCGCGCAGGAGGCGGACGTGCCCCCGCCGCCACCTCCCCCGCCGCTCCCGCCGCCGGTGCCCGGGAACAGCGGCGCCTTGACGCTCGCCAGGTACCCGTCCTTCACGGTGTCCACGGTCGCCCAGTCGTCCTTCAGGATCCCGCCCGTGTCACCGGAGTTCGGGTTCCACGACCAGAAGGTCCACTGGAAGGAGTCGGCCCCGTACGTCGAGGTCGGACGCAGGTAACTCACCAGCGCGGCCAGCCACTTCTGGTCCACGGTGGAGGCGAGCGTGGTACCGAACTCGCCCACCCACACCGGGGCGATGTCCTGCTTGAAGATGTAGCCCCAGTACGAGTCCCACACGCCGGGCATGTTGGCCGGGAACGACGGATCGCTGAACCAGCTCTGCTGGGCCACGCTGGTGGCGTAGTCGTGGGCCGAGTACACCACCCGGTTCGCCACGTCGAGCTGCACCGGATATCGCGCGACACCCATCAGGTTGCCGCCCCACCAGCCCGACACCCCGTTGAACGTCTGCACGCCCTCGACGAAGACCAGCAGCTCCGGGTTGACGGAGAGGACGGCGTTCCCGGCCCGCTGGGCGGCCAGCCGCCAGTCGACGGAGACGTCACCGCAGCCCCAGCAGGCCGGATCGTGCGGCTCGTTGTGGAGGTCGATGCCGATGACGGTCGGGTCGGACGCGTACCGCGCCGCGAGTGCCTTCAGGTCGGCGATCCACGTCGACTCGGGGACCGCCGACGTGTACCAGAGCGCCGACTGGCCGCCGGCGTCCGGGCGGTGCCGGTCGAGGATGACCTTGAGGCCGTCCTGGCCGGCGTACGCCACGATCCTGTCCATGATCTGGAGCGAGTTCAGGCCCTGGAGGTCGGCGTTCTTGCCGTTGCTGAAGTCGATGCTGTTGGGGACGGTCGAGCTCCTGAAGATGTCGTCGCTGTAGGGCAGCCGGATGGTGTTGTACCCCAGCGACCTCATCTGGTCGATCATGCTCTTGTAGTCGCGCGACCAGAGGCCGTGCGCCACGTAGTTGGCGGTCTCGAAGCCGAACCAGTTGATCCCGGCGATCCGGACCGGCTGCCCGGCCGCGTCCAGGATCTGCCGGCCGCTGGTGTGCCAGTACCCCGCCCCCGGGGCGGTCGCCGCGTGCGCGGAGGTCACCGCACCGGCCAGGGGCAGGAGGAGCGCGGCGGCTGCGGCACACAGCGCCCTGCGCAGGCTGCGTAAGCGGAACATGGGCCCGTTCCTCTCGGAGTCTCACGGAGTCTCGCTCGGGAGCACGGCCCGGAACGGCATGGGAGCGCTCCCATACACCGCGCACCTCCCAGGAAACTGACACACCACCGTCACGTCAAGACGTACGGCAGACCGGGGGTGTCAGGGGCGGGGGCCCGAGGGGCGGCGCAGGCGTCGCAGGGCGAAGAAGGCGAGGGCGACGGCGCCGACGGCCAGGGCGCCGAGCTTCACTCCGCCGGACGCCGGGCTGCCGCTGTCGTCGCCGTTCCCCGAAGTCCCGTTGCCGGAGGACGACTTGTCGGACCCGCCGGGCGCGGCCTCGGCCTGTACCGGGCTGTCGGCGCCCTCGCTCCCGTACATCAGCCTGGTCCCGTCGGGTGAGTAGGTGACCGACTCGCCCTGCTTCTGGAGCGGCACGTCCAGCCGCCCCTTCCGCTTGATCGCCCCGCCGTTCCAGTCGTAGTAGATCCCGCCGAAGTAGCCGCGGACGGCGAGCTGCCGGCCGTCGGGCGAGAAGGCGGCGTCGGTGGCCCAGAGGTCGACGGTGGCGACGGGCCTGAAGACGTTCGTGCCCGAGGCGGAGAGGGTGGCCGGACCCTCGTAGAGGTGCCCGCCGTCCTCCTTCTTGTCGATGATGTAGACGCGCCCGGTCTTCGGGTGGACGGCGAGCGACTCGGCGTTGCGGGCGCCGTTCGCGTACTTGACGACGTACTGCGTGGCCCGCACGGTCTGGTCGACGAGCTTCTTCGGCTCGGGCAGCTTGTAGATCCAGACGTACGGCCAGCTGCCGTCGAGGTTGTCGCCGATGTCGCCCACGTAGATCTGGTTGTCGGGGCCGATGGAGATGGCCTCGACGTCCCGGGGTGTGCCGACCCCCTTGAGCGTGATCCTCGCGACGGTCTTCCCGGTGGCGCTGTCGACGGCGTAGATGTACGGGCCGTCACCGCTGTCGTTGTGCGTCCAGTAGACGCCGGGGTGGAGCCGGGACGCGGCGAGACCGCTGGACTCGGTGACACGCGGGTCCTTGATCGTGAACCCCTGGTCACCGGCCCCGTCCGCGGCGGCGGCGGGCGCGATGGCGAGGGCACCCGTGAGCAGGAGCCCGGCGAGGAGGGCGAGCGGTCGTCGGCGCATGGCCCAAGCCTGCCATCCCGCGGCGGATTCGATCACCGGGGACGGCGGGGACGCCCCCGGGACACGTGGTGGGCCTCACACCTCTCCCCGGCCCCTCCCCTCCCCGTGATCGTCCATCATGAGCGGATGCTCAGGTTCATGCCCGTCGGGGACTCGATGACCATCGGCAGCGCGGGCGAACACACCTGGCGGTACCGGCTGTGGCGGCACCTGTGCGCCACGTACGGCGGTCCGTTCACGCTGGTCGGCCCGCGCGAGACGCTGTACGACAAGGTGGCCGAGGCCCCGACCTCGTACGCCTACGCCGATCCCGACTTCCCCCGGGCCCACCTGGCCGGCTGGGGCGAGGGCTGGCAGCACATGGTCCCGCTGATCGGGGACGCGGTGCGGGCCCACCGTGCCGACGTCCTGCTGGTCTCCCTCGGCCTGATCGACCTGGGCTTCTACACGAACGCCGAGCAGACGGCGGCGAACGTGGAGTCCTTCGTGGCGGCGGCGCGGGCGGCGGACCCGCGGATCCGCATGGTGATACTGCCGGTGACCCCGAACATCAGGGCCGCCTCGGACGAGGCGTTCGCCGCCCAGGTCGACCGGTTCAACATGCTGCTCGGCAAGGCGGTCGCCGACCTGGACCAGCCCCGGTCGCCCCTGCTGCTGGCCTCGCCCCCGGAGTCGTACGACATCGACACGGACACCTACGACGGCACGCACCCGAACGCGAGCGGGGAGCACCGGATCGCGGGGGCGTTCGCGGAGGCGATGTGGCAGGGGTGGGGCGTGGGACAGCCGTACGAGGCGGGAACGGACTGACCGAAAACCGCCGTCGCCCGGTCACCGTGCGTATCGTTGAACCGCGCGGCCGCACTCGTGCGGAGGGCGGCCGGGGAGGAGCGCCAGGATGACCGTCCTCGAAGACAGGGTCGCGATGGCCAAGAGCGACGACGAGATCACGCTCGACGAGCTGTTCGAGCAGATCGAGAAGATGCCCGCCTTCGAGGGATACAAGGTCGAGATCGTCGAGGGGACCGTCTTCATGTCGCCACAGCGGGACACCCGCTGGGAGATCATCCTGGACATCGTCGAGCAACTACGGACCAAGTACCCCCGGAAGCGCGTCAAGTCCGACGTCCGTATCGACTACCCGGGGCACCTCAACGGGTTCGCGTCGGACGTGACGTTGATGGCCGAGGACGCCGCCAAGACGGACAGCGGGCTCTGGCGTCACCAGGGCGTCGAGTTCGTGGCCGAGGTCATCTCCAAGGGCACGGCGGCGAACGACTACGGCGCCAAGAAGGCCGCCTACGCCACGGCCGAGGTCCCCGTCTACCTGATCGCCGACCCCTACCAACGCCGCTGTCACGTCTACACCCACCCCAAGGGCGAGGACTACACGACCGAGACACGGGTCGCGTTCGGGACTGAGGTCGACCTCACGGGAACCGTTGTCGGCCTCACCCTGAGCACCGCCGAGTTCCCCACCGACTAGCCCTTCGCGCACGGCAGTTGGCAGGGTCCCTCGGTTAGGGTCGTGGGCGGCCCGGCCCCGTCGGCCGGGGCTGCCGTCGACGCGTGTGAAGGTGGTACCGGATGCTGGACTACGGGCTCGACACCTCTGTGCTGGACCGTGACCTCGCGCTGGCCGGCCTGGTGGCCGAGGGGGCCGAGCTCGACGCGCTGGTCTCGGCGCACGCCGACTGGACCGTCCCGACACCGGCCGCGGGGTGGACGGTCGCCCACCAGATCGCGCATCTCGCCGCGGCCGACGCGAACGTCATGACCGCCCTGCGGACGCCGGAGGCCTTCGACGCCGTGCTGAAGCGCGCCGAGGCCGGGGGCGGCGGGTACGCCGATCTCGAAGCCGCCGAGGGAGCGGCGAGGCCGCGGCCGGTGCTGCTGGAACAGTGGCGGGCCGGCCGGACCGAGGTGGTGGCAGCGCTCCGGGAGGCGCCCCTGGACCACGCATTCCCCTGGTACGGCTCGGAGTTGACCGCGACCCTCATGGCACCGCTCCGGCTGATGGAGGTGTGGGCCCACGGACAGGACGTCTTCGACGCGCTGGGGGTGTCGCGCCGTCCGACGGAGCACCTCAGGCAGGTGGCCGCCCTGGGCGTGATCGGCCGGGAACTGTCCTTCCAGGCCGCCCGGTCGACCCCACCCGCGGAGCCTTTCCGGGTCGAGCTGGCCGGTCCCGACGGCGGGCTCTGGGCCTGGGGTCCGGAGCGGGCGGCGCAACGGGTCCGGGGCGACGCCCTCGACTTCTGCCTCCTCGTCACCCGGCGCAGGCCGCTGGCCGGGACCGGCCTGACGGCGGTCGGCGAGGACGCGCGGAAGTGGCTGGAAGTCGCCCGCGTCTTCCTCTGAGCGCGCTGAGCGCACCGGCGGTCCCTGAGCGTCGGGGTCCCTCTTTTCCACAGGTCCTTGCCTAGAGCGCACTCCACGCCGTTGGCTGGGTGACCATGAAGTACACGCAGCTCGGACGTACCGGACTCAAGGTCAGCCGACTCGTCCTCGGCACCATGAACTTCGGCCCGCAGACCGACGAGGCCGACAGCCACGCGATCATGGACGCGGCGCTGGACGCGGGCATCAACTTCTTCGACACCGCCAACGTGTACGGCTGGGGTGAGAACAAGGGCCGTACCGAGTCCATCATCGGCAACTGGTTCGCCAAGAGCCCCGCGCACCGCGACAAGGTGGTCCTCGCCACCAAGGTGTACGGCAACATGGCCGCCGACGGCGACGCCTGGCCCAACCACGACAAGCTCTCCGCGCTGAACATCCGGCGCGCCGTGGACGCGAGCCTCAAGCGGCTCCAGACCGACCACATCGACGTCTACCAGTTCCACCACGTCGACCGCCGGACCCCCTTCGAGGAGATCTGGCAGGCCGTCGACGTGCTGGTGCAGCAGGGCAAGATCCTGTACGTGGGGTCGTCCAACTTCCCCGGGTACAAGATCGCCCAGGCCAACGAGATCGCCGCCCGGCGCGGCGGGACCATCGGCCTGGTCAGCGAGCAGTGCCTCTACAACCTCGCCGAACGGCGCGCCGAGATGGAGGTCGTCCCGGCCGCGCAGGACTACGGGCTCGGGGTGATCCCGTGGTCGCCGCTGCACGGCGGACTGCTCGGCGGCGTGATCAAGAAGGAGGTGGAGGGCGGGCGCCGGGCCGGTGGCCGGGCCGCCGACGCCCTCGCCAACACCTCCCTGCGCGCCCAGGTGCAGGCCTACGAGGACCTGCTCGACAAGCACGGGGTGGAGCCGGGCGAGGCCGCGCTGGCGTGGCTGCTGACCCGCCCGGGAGTCACCGGCCCGATCGTCGGCCCGCGCACCGCCGAACAGCTCGCGTCCGCGCTGCGGGCCGTGGAGCTCGAACTCAGCGAGGAACTGCTGACCGGCCTGGACGAGATCTTCCCGGGCCCGGGCCCGTCACCGGAGGCCTTCGCCTGGTAGTCCCGGGCAGGGGTGAGCGCCCCCGTAGGGGCGCTGGGGGCACCCCCGGCCGAAGGCTGGGGGGAGGAACTGCGCGACCGGCCACGGACGGCCCGCGGCCGACGACGAACGGCCGGCCGCAGTTCCCCGCCGCCCCTCACTCACCGCATGGCGGAAGCACTCACCGCATGGCGGAAGCCACCGCTACCACCACGAACAACAGCACAAGCGCACCGGCCATGATCCGGTTCCGGGTCTTCGGGTCCACCCTCCGAGCCTAACCGCCCGCTCCGAGCACCCACCGGTCGACCACCTCGTACCGCGGCTGTTCCCCCGGCACCCCCGACGTCGGCAGGCTGCTGCGCACCAGCGCCAGCTCCCCCACCGTCCAGGTCCGGCTCGCGAACTCGGCGAGCAGGGCGACGTACGGCCGCACGTCCACCGCCTCCCGGCTCCTGGCCACCGTCAGGTGGGCCCGGTAGCGGCGGTGCTCCCCCATGGGCAGGCCCGCCTTCCGCGCCGCCGCCTCCGCCCGGTCGGCCAGCAGGCGCAGGGTGGCCAGGTCGCCGTCCGCCCCGGCCCACAGGGCCCTGCCATGCCCGAACTGCCCGCCGCCCGCGACGGCCAGCTCGAAGGGCGCGGTGCGGTGGGCCGCGCGGGCCAGCCGGTCCGACAGGTCCGGTACGACGCCGTCCTCGACCTCGCCGTAGAAGGCGAGCGTGTAGTGCCAGCCGGGCCGTCCGGTCCAGCGCAGCGCGTCCGCGTCCGGCAGCCGCCGCAACCGGTCGACCTCGGCGGCGAGTTCGGCGGCCACGTCGGCCGGGGGCAGCACGGCGGCGAAGAGTCTCATGCGGGCCAGCCTGCCATCATGGGCGGATGCGGATCACCATCAGAGAAGGCGGCCCCGACGACATACCCGCGATCCTCGCCATGCTCGACAGCTCCGTGGCGTGGCTGGTGGGCGAGGGGCGGACCGGACAGTGGGGGACGGCGCCGCTGTCGGAGAACCGGAAGACGGTGGAGTCGGTCGGCCGGTACATGGACGAGGGTGTGACCTACCTCGCCGAGGCCGACGGCGTCCCGGCCGCCACCCTGACCGTCACCGGCGCCCCCGGGGCCTATCTGGCGCATCTGCCGCCGCCCGGGGAGCCCGAGCGGTACATCCACTGGCTCGCCTCCGACCGCCGCTTCAAGGGCAACGGCGTCGGCAGCGCCCTGCTGGCGCACGCCGCCGAGGAGACCGGGCGGGCCGGGATCTCGCTGCTGCGGGTGGACTGCTACGCGGGCGCCGACGGCAAGCTGGTCCGGTACTACGAGGGCAACGGGTTCACCCGCACCGAGGCCTACACGCTCGCGAACGGCTGGCGCGGGCAGGTGCTGGCCCGGAGGGTGTAGTCCTCCGGGCCGACAGGCAACCTCGCACCGGGCCCGGGCAGGGGGTGTCAGGCCACCGGGGCGAGCTGTTCCTGTGCTTCCTGCTCCCGGTCGCCTCTCGGGACGAAGCGGACGCGGGGGTGGCCGCCGTGCCAGCCGACCGACAGCCGGAGGTTGCCGACGCGGGCCAGGACGAGGCCGATGACGAGCGCCGCGGCACCGGCGATCGCGCCGCCGACGGCCAGGCCCGCGCGGACGCCGTACGCGTCCGTGATCCAGCCGGCGATGGGTGCGCCGATGGGCGAGCCGCCCATGAAGACCATCATGTAGAGGGACATCACCCGGCCGCGCATGGCCGGGTCGGTGCCCATCTGGACGGTGGTGTTGCCGGTGACGTTGACCGTCATCCCGAACATGCCGATCGGCACCATGAGCAGCGCGAACAGCCACAGGGACGGTGCCGTGGCGGCCAGCACCTCCAGGGTGCCGAAGGCGACCGCGGCCGCGATCATCACGCGCATCCTGGCCGTGCCGCGTCTGGCCGCGAGCAGGGCGCCGACCAGGGAACCGACCGCCATCAGCGTGTTGAAGAGGCTGTAGGAGCCGGCGCCGGCGTGGAAGACGTCGTCGGCGAAGGCGGACAGGTAGACCGGGAAGTTGAAGCCGAAGGTGCCGACGAAGCCGATCAGGACGATGGTCCAGATGAGGTCGGGGCGGCCGGCGACGTAGTGCAGGCCCTCCCGGAGCTGTCCCTTGCCTCTCGGCGCCCGCTCCACGGCGTACAGGTCACGCCCGCGCATCAGCACCAGGCCGACGATCGGCGCCACGAAGGACAGGCCGTTGAAGAGGAACGCCCAGCCGGTGCCCACACCGGTGATCATCAGACCGGCGACGGCGGGTCCGACCAGGCGGGCGGACTGGAAGTTCGCGGAGTTCAGGCTGACCGCGTTCTGCAGCTGGTCGGGGCCGACCATCTCGGAGACGAAGGACTGGCGGGCCGGGTTGTCGACGACCGTGGCGAGGCCGACGGCGAAGGCCGCGAGGTAGACGTGCCAGACGTGGACGTGGCCGGAGAGGGTGAGCAGCGCGAGCGCGACGCCGGTGAGGCCCATGGCGGTCTGGGTGAAGAGGAGGGCGCGCCGCTTGTTCAGCCGGTCGACCAGGACCCCGCCGTAGAGACCGAAGAGCAGCATCGGCAGGAACTGGAGGGCGGTGGTGACGCCGACGGCCGTGGCGGAGCCGGTGAGGCTGAGGACCAGCCAGTCCTGGGCGATGCGCTGCATCCAGGTGCCGATGTTCGAGACGACCTGGCCCGCGAAGAACAGGCGGTAGTTCCTGACCTTCAGCGAGCTGAACATCGACGACTTGCGGGATGCGGGGGTAGCAGGGGCGGTCGGTGCGGGGGCGGAAGGTGCTCCGGATCCCGTACTCAAAGTGGGTTCGCCTCCTCTTTCTTGGCTCGTTCGCCTACGGGGCGCTTCCAGCCGGTGTCGGGAGGCCGACCGTGCTCACCCCTTCGGGCCTCCGCGCGCTCGACCTCCCGACACCGGCGCGCCCCTTCGGCTCACTCACGGTCGTAGAGCGTCTTACAGATGTGCGAGCTTCTCCAGTACGGGCGCGGCGGCGCGGAGTTTCGCCCACTCGTCCTCGTCGAGACCGTCGACCAGGCCGGCCAGGAACGCGTTGCGCTTGCGGCGGCTCTCCTCGAGCATCGCCTCGGCCTGTTCGGTCCTGGTGACGACCTTCTGGCGCCGGTCCTCGGGGTGCGGCTCCAGCCGGACCAGTCCCTTGGCCTCCAGCAGTGCCACGATGCGGGTCATCGAGGGCGGCTGGACGTGCTCCTTGCGGGCGAGCTCACCGGGGGTGGCCCGGCCGCAGCGGGAGAGGGTGCCCAGCACCGACATCTCGGTGGGGCTCAGTGACTCGTCGACCCGCTGGTGCTTGAGCCGTCGCGAGAGTCGCATCACGGCGGAGCGGAGGTCGTTCACAGCGGCTGCGTCGTCGCCATGGCTAAGGTCCGGCATGTTCTTTAGAGTAACTCATTACTCTAACTAAAGACCACTCGGGACACGCCAGGATGCCCGTGACCTCGGCCACTGAACCCGATCGTCACCCGTACGAGTGAGACAAGTCCGGAAAGTGACGCACTGGAGGCACGGATGTGGCGCCCTCATAGGCATGGGGACCAGTGTGCTCAGCCTGCGGATAGACAAAGAGCTGCTCGACCGGCTCCGGCACCACGCGGCCAAAAGGGGAATGAGCGTCCAGGACTACGTGGTCCGGACGCTCATTCGCGACGACTTCGACGAGCGGTTCTCGGCCGCCGTCGAGGAGACGGAGAGGTTCTACGGGGTCACCTGAACCTCCTGCGGGGTCACCTGGCCCCCGGGGCTCACGTGAGGCCGAGGGCCGGCATCAGGTAGTAGAAGGCGAAGACCGCCGAGACCACGTACATCGCGGCCGGGATCTCCCTGGCCCGGCCGGCGGCCAGCCGCAGCACCACGAAGGTGATGAAGCCCATGCCGATGCCGTTCGTGATCGAGTAGGTGAACGGCATCATCACCATCGTCACGAAGGCCGGCATCGCGAGGGTGTAGTCCGACCAGTCGATCTCCTTGATCGAGCCGGCCAGGATCAGGAAGCCCACCGCGAGCAGCGCCGGAGTGGCGGCCTGGGACGGGACCATGGTGGCGACGGGCGTGAGGAACAGCGCCACGGCGAAGAGGCCGCCGGTGACGACGTTGGCGAAGCCGGTACGGGCGCCCTCGCCGACGCCGGCCGTCGACTCGACGAAGCAGGTGGTGGCCGAGGAGGAGCTGGCACCGCCGGCGGCGACCGCGACACCGTCG
This sequence comes from Streptomyces arenae, assembly GCF_022343545.1. Taxonomy (NCBI): domain Bacteria; kingdom Bacillati; phylum Actinomycetota; class Actinomycetes; order Kitasatosporales; family Streptomycetaceae; genus Streptomyces; species Streptomyces arenae. The sequence goes on along the minus strand of NZ_JAKQYH010000090.1, from coordinate 217,721 downwards.
ATGAACAGGACCTTGTTGATGCCCGGCATGTAGCCCTGGGCGTCGGTCAGCTTGGCCTCGTCGCTGATGCCCATGATCGTGCCCATGGCGTCGAAGAAGCAGGACAGCAGCACGGTGAAGACGAAGAGGATGCCGGTCAGCAGGCCGACCTTGTCGAAGCCGCCGAAGAGGCTGACCTTGCCGAGCAGACCGAAGTCCGGGGTGGCGACCGGGTTGCCGGGCCACTTCGGGACGGTCAGGCCCCAGGTGGTCACGTGCCCGACGGCGTTGATGACCAGCGCGAGCACGGTCATCGCGACGATCGAGATGAGGATGGCGCCGGAGACCTTGCGGACGATCAGCGCGAGGGTGAGCAGCGTGCCGAGGACGAAGATCAGGACCGGCCAGCCGTTGAGGTGACCGTCGCCGCCGAGCTGGAGCGGGACGGTGGTCTGGGCGGCGTCCGGGATGCGGCTGACGAAGCCGGAGTCCACCAGACCGATCAGCATGATGAACAGGCCGATACCGATCGAGATGGCCTTGCGCAGGCTGTACGGCACGGCGTTCATGACCCGCTCGCGCAGCCCGCTGGCGACCAGCAGCATCACGACGATGCCGGCCAGCACGACCATGCCCATGGCGTCCGGCCAGGACATCCGGGGCGCCAGCTGGAGCGCCACGACCGAGTTCACCCCGAGGCCGGCGGCGAGCGCGATCGGGACGTTGCCGATGACGCCCATGAGCAGCGTCGTGAAGGCGGCGGTGATCACGGTGGCGGTGACCAGCTGACCGTGGTCGAGCTGGTGGCCGTACACGTCCTTCGCGCTGCCGAGGATGATCGGGTTCAGCACGATGATGTAGGCCATCGCGAAGAACGTGGCGAAGCCGCCGCGCACCTCGCGGGCCAGGGTGCTGCCCCGCTCGGAGATCTTGAAATAACGGTCGAGTGCGCCGTACGCGGGAGTCGCACCCGGCTGTTCGGGAGCGGGGGCCTGAGTGGAAGCCGGGGTTGACATTGGAGGTTCCTACGAGCAGAAGTGGCCAGAGACAAACGGTTTCAGTATGAACGTATGATTACTAGATCGCTATCTCCGCGCATAGATCCGCGAGGTGCGTAAGCTGAGCGTCATGGCGAAGTGGACCCCCCGGCACGAGGCACCCGAGCCCCTTGAGGGCCCCGTCGTCCCGACGATCATCGGCGGCACGATCGTCTGGTTCGTCCTCTTCCTGGCCCAGCTCCCCTTCTACGGCTGGTACTCCGACCACGGCCACACCTGGTGGGTGTGGACCTGCCTGGCCGGCGCCGGGCTGGGCCTGATCGGCATCTGGTACGTGAAGAGGCGGGACGCGGCCATCAAGCGGGCCGAAGCGGCACGCTCCCTGTAGGACCTCCGCGGCGCCGGCTACGACCTGGGCACGACATCGCTCCTCCCCCGGTCGGATCTTTGGCGCACTCCGCATGTGAACGCGCAAAACCGCACGTACCGTCGAATGCATGCAGCACATCGACGCGGGCGCGGAACTCGACCCTGTGCATCCGGTCCCCCTCCCGGCGCCGGCCAGGACCAGCGGGCTGACGTCCGCCGAAGTCGCGCAGCGCGTCGCACGCGGCGAGGTGAACGACGTACCGCTGCGCAGCAGCCGCTCGCTCGGCGAGATCGTGCGGGCCAACGTGTTCACCCGGTTCAACGCGATCATCGGCGTGCTGTGGCTGGTCATGCTGTTCGTGGCACCGATCCAGGACAGCCTGTTCGGCTTCGTGATCCTCGCCAACACCGGGATCGGCATCGTGCAGGAGTGGCGGGCGAAGCAGACCCTGGACTCGCTCGCGGTGATCGGCGAGGCGCGGCCCACCGTGCGCCGGGACGGGGCCGCCGTCGAAGTGGGCACCGGCGAGATCGTGCTCGACGACCTGATCGAGATCGGGCCCGGAGACAAGATCGTCGTGGACGGGGTGTGCGCCGAGACCGACGGCCTGGAGATCGACGAGTCGCTGCTCACCGGCGAGGCCGACCCGGTCGTCAAACGCCCCGGCGACCCGGTGATGTCGGGTTCCTTCGTGGTGGCGGGCGGCGGCGCCTTCACGGCGACGAAGGTCGGCCGGGAGGCCTACGCGGCCCAGCTCGCCGAGGAGGCCTCCCGTTTCACCCTCGTCCACTCCGAACTGCGCACCGGCATCTCGACCATCCTCAAGTACGTGACCTGGATGATGGTCCCGGCCGCGATCGGCCTGGTCGCCACCCAGCTGGTCGTGAAGAACAACGGTTTCAAGGACGCCGTCGCCCGCACGGTCGGCGGTATCGTCCCGATGGTCCCCGAGGGACTCGTGCTCCTGACCTCCGTCGCCTTCGCGATCGGGGTGATCCGGCTGGGCCGGCAGCAGTGCCTGGTCCAGGAACTCCCCGCGATCGAGGGCCTGGCCCGCATCGACACCGTCTGCCTCGACAAGACCGGCACCCTCACCGAGGGCGGCATGGACGTCACCGAGCTGCGGGCGCTGAACGGGGCCGACGAGACCTACGTCCGTACCGTGCTGGGCTCGCTCGGCGAGTCCGACCCGCGCCCCAACGCCTCCCTCCAGGCGATCATCGACGCCTATCCCGACAGCGAGGACTGGCGGTGCGTGGAGTCGCTGCCCTTCTCCTCCGCCCGCAAGTACAGCGGCGCGACCTTCAGCGAGGGCGACGGGGAGACCAGCACCTGGCTGCTGGGGGCACCGGACGTGCTGCTCGGCGCCGCCGACCCGGCACTGGCCGAAACCGTACGCCTCAACGAGGAAGGGCTGCGGGTGCTGCTCCTGGCCCGCGCCACCCGGGACCTGGACCACGCGCGGGTGGCCGAGGGCGCCCGCCCCACCGCCCTGGTGGTCCTGGAGCAGCGGCTGCGCCCGGACGCGGGCGACACCCTCCGCTACTTCGCCGACCAGGACGTCCGGGCGAAGGTCATCTCCGGCGACAACGCGGTCTCGGTCGCCGCCGTGGCCGCGAAGCTCGGCCTGAGCGGTACGACGGTGGACGCGCGCCGGCTGCCCGCCGAGCCCGGCGCGATGGCCGAGGCGCTGGACGAGGGCACGGTGTTCGGGCGGGTCACCCCGCAGCAGAAGCGGGACATGGTGGGGGCACTCCAGTCCCGCGGGCACACGGTCGCGATGACCGGCGACGGCGTGAACGACGTGCTCGCCCTCAAGGACGCCGACATCGGCGTCGCGATGGGCTCGGGGTCCGAGGCGACCCGCGCGGTCGCCCAGATCGTCCTGCTGGACAACAGCTTCGCCACGCTGCCCTCGGTGGTGGCCGAGGGGCGCCGGGTGATCGGCAACATCACCCGGGTGGCGACCCTCTTCCTGGTCAAGACGGTCTACTCGGTGCTGCTCGCGGTGCTGGTGGTGTGCTGGCAGGTCGAGTACCCCTTCCTGCCCAGGCACCTGACCCTGCTGTCCACCCTGACCATCGGCATCCCGGCCTTCTTCCTGGCCCTGGCCCCCAACAAGGAGCGGGCCAGACCGCACTTCGTCCGCAGGGTGATGCGCTACTCGATCCCGGGCGGGGTGGTGGCGGGGGTCGCGACCTTCGTGACGTACCTGGTCGCCCGGCACCACTACACCGGTACCGGTTCGCTGGACGCGGAGACCAGCGCCGCGACCCTGACCCTGTTCCTGATCTCGATGTGGATCCTGGCGATCATCGCCCGCCCCTACACCTGGTGGCGGATCGCCCTGGTCGCGTCGATGGGCGTGGCCTTCGTCCTCGTACTGGTCGTGCCCGCGTTGCAGAGTTTCTTCGCGTTGAAGCTGGTGGGGGTGGCGATGCCGTGGACCGCCGTCGGCGTGGCCGTGGTGGGGTCGGCGGTGCTGGAGTTTCTCTGGAAGTGGGTGGAGCGGAAGTATCCCGTGTGACGCGGTCGGGGAACCGCGCGGGCCCGGTGGGGGCTGGTCGCGCAGTTCCCCGCGCCCCTTACGGGGCGCTGCCCCTCGGGGCGTTCACGACTACTGCACGTCGATGTAGTCGCCCGTGGCGTTGGCCGCTCCGGACGTCGAGGTGGCGGCGAAGGAGTAGCGGTAGTAGCCGTCGACCGTCGCCGTGGTCGTCGTCTTCAGGGCGCCCGTGGCGGACGACTTGATGGTCTTCAGCGTGGTGTAGGTGGTGGCGCTCTTCTTGCGGAACTGGAGCTTCACCGACTGGCTGCCGAAGGCGCCGTACTTGTGGGTGTCCCAGTTGGCGCGGGTCAGGGAACCGGTGACCGTGACGGTCTTGCCCTTCTTGACCGGCTCGGGGGTGGCGTTGACGGTGAGCTTCGTGGCGCGCAGGACCTTGGTGGTGCCCAGGCCGCCGACCCACTTCTCACCGTCGGCGCTCACGGCGACGGCGCCGACGTTCCAGGAGCCCGCCTCGGAGTTGGTCAGGTCCGAGTCGCCGTTGACCGTGAAGACCAGGGAGGCCTTGCAGTTCAGGACGGTGCTGGAGGCGGCGGTGCAGGTGCCCGGGTCGTCGGAGACGAACAGGTCGCTCGGCTTGGTCACCGAGGTGCCGCGGTAGATGGCCGGACCGGTGGCGAAGTCGCTCGCCTTCAGGGTCGACGGGTGGGTCACGGTGTAGGTGACCGCGAAGGACGCCTTGGTCGTACCGACGACCATGCTGCTGCCCTTGTTGACCTTCACGTTGGAGAAGGTGACGTTCGGCGCGGTGCCGGCGGCGTGGGCGGCCGGGGCGACGAACGCGGAGATGGCCAGGGCGCCGGAGACGGCGGCCACAGTGGCACGAATGCGCATGGATTCCCCAGGTGGAGAACAGTGGGCGCGAGGCCCAAGTGATCTAGGGAGTCTGTTGACTCGGATGATCAGATCCATGAGCACGGAGACTGGTTGTACAGGTGAGACGTAATCCGGTCAGATTTTGATTCCTTTGCGACCGGATTACGTCTCCTTGGGACTGCCGCTGTCCGCGGGAGCCGCTACTTCACGTCGACGTAGTCACCCGTGGCGTTGACCGCCGGGGTCGTGGCCGTGCCGACGAAGGAGAAGCGGTAGTAGCCGTCCACCGTCGCCTTGGTGGTGGTCTTCAGCGTGCCGGTCGAGGACGACTTGATGCCCTTGACGTTCGTGTAGGTGCTGGAGTTCTTCTTGCGGAACTGCAGCCGCACCGACTGGTTGGCGTAGCCGTGGTACTTGCCGTCGTCCCAGTTGGCCCGGGAGAGCTTGCCGGTGACCGTGATGGTCTTGCCCTTCTTCACCGGCTCCGGGGCGGCGTTGACCGTCAGCTTGGACAGGCGCTGGAGCCTGGTGGTGGCCAGGGCGTCCTGGTCGACGTAGCCGATCTTGGTCCAGTCGACGTCCTCGGCGAGCGGGTCCTGGCCGTTAAGGGCGATGGCGTAGCCGATCGCCTTCCAGCTGGTGGCGTCCGCGTTCGAGAGGTCCTCGTTCGCGTAGACGTCGATGGTGCCCTTGCAGCTGGCGGTGGTCGCCGAGGTGTCCGTGCAGGACGGCCAGTCGTCACCGGCGAGGATGTTGACCGGGTCGCTGTAGGAGCCGCGGTAGATCTCGACGTCCATCAGGAAGTCGTCCGCGTGGATGTCGACGTCGGCGGCGTGCGTCACGGTGTAGGTGACCGGCGCCTTCACGTGGGTGGTGGTGCCCGCGACGATCGGCTTGCCCTTGTTGACCTTCACGTTGGAGAAGGACAGGTCCAGGGTGTACGGCTCACCGGTGTCGTCGGCGGTCGACGCGGTGTACGCAGCCCGGCCGGAGGCGGCCTGCTGGGCCGCGGCCGCGACCTTCGCCAGGTCGGCGGGGCTGTAGGAAGAACCGCCGGAGGCCTGTGCGGCGGGCACGGCGAGAGCGGAGAGGGCCAGGGCGCCGGAGACGGCGGCCACAGTGGCACGTATGCGCATGCGTTCCCCTGCATGGAAGTGATCGGGGAGTCAGTTGACTCGCCCGATCAGATCCGTCAGGGGCGACAAAGGTTGTACGGAATTTGAAAGTTGAGGACAACCTGTGAAAGGGGTGGCACTCGTCCGGATCGGGAGCCGCTCGTCCGGATCGGGAGCCGCTCGTCCGGATCGGGAGCCGCTCGTCCGGATCGGGGGGTGCTCGCCGTCCCGGCTCAGTCGAACCAGCGGTCCCGGGCCAGTTCCTCCGTTCGGGACGGGTCCTCCAGGAGGGCCGCGACCTCGAAGCGGCGCGGCCACTGGCCCGCCGCCCAGGCGAGGCCGGCCGCGACGCCCTCCAGGGTCGCCGCGTGCAGGACGCCGTCCCCGGTGAGGCGCCAGTCGATCTCGACGCCGTCGACCACCAGTTCCTCGTGCTCGACGTAGGTCTCGGGGGTACTCGGGCCGAGCAGGACGCGGACGGACTCGGGGACGTCGTGTTCCGTGCCCTGCGAGTCGACCGAGCCCGTCACCGACTCGCTCAGCCGCCGTACCTGGAACAGTTCCGCCAACTCCGCGGCCCGCGCGGGGCGTACCGGCAGCAGGGGCACGCCGTCCGTGAACGGGAGCAGGTCCGGGGAGTCGACGACCACCGCGTCCGCCGCGTCCACCACCTCCACCCGGCCGTCGATCACCGCGCGCAACTCGTCGGGAAGGGTCACCTGTTCGGGGTCCAGGTCCGCCAGCGCACCGTACAGGGCGTGCAGTTGGCCGGAGGTCACCCGCCGGTCGGGGTCGGCCAGGCGGTCCAGGAGTTCGGCGGCGCCGCCGGGCTCGTCCAGGAGCGCGGCCACCGACGTCCGTACGCCCAGCGCCCGCAGCACCTGCTCGTCCTCGAAGCCGGTGGCGTCCGCCTCCTCGTAGAGGCCGCGCAGCAGCGGGTCGCCGCCGGCCGCCAGCAGTCCGGCGGGGCGGCGGCCGTCCAGCACCGGGTGGCCGCGCAGCCACCAGGCCGTGTACGGCCGTACGACCTCGTGGGTGCCGTCCGGCAGCAGGACGCGGACCGGCTGGGTGAGGGCGTCGCGCAGGGGCGGCTGGGCGAGCAGGGCCAGGGCCTCCGGCCAGTGGTCCTCGTCGACGAGGTCCAGGTCGCGGACGGCGATCAGCTCGGTGGCGACCGGCGGCACCGGGGTGTCGGGGAAGCGGTCGAGGACGTCCTCGCTCCAGACGTCGACGGCGTCCAGCAGACCCGCGTCGTCGGGCTCGGCGAAGTCGCCTTCCCGGGGCTCAAGTTCGTCCGGGTCCAGGACCACGTCGGTGGCGCGGACGAGTGCGAAGTTGGCGAGGACCCCACAGGCGGCCAGCGGCTGTTCGCCCCACTTCTCGGCCAGTTCGGCGTCCACGGCGGCCAGTTCGTCCTCGCGGATGATCCGCGCGAACGGGCTGCCGGGCAGCACCAGTTCACCGGCCGGGGCCGGCTCGCCGTCCTCGTCGGGCAGGGCGAGCGCGCCCAGCCAGGGCTCGTCGCCGGGTTCCAGACCGGCGTCCCGCACCAGCGCCAGCACCGTGTCCGCCAACTCCTCGGCGTCCAGGGTGTCCTCCTCCCACAGCGCGCCGCCCTCGTCGTCCAGGGAGGCGGCGACCGCGGCCCGTACCTGCGGGGTGGTGAGCACCGCGCGCGGCGTCGCGGGCAGCGCGCCGAGCTTCTCCAGCAGCGGGTGGGCGGCGTCCTGGTGGGCGACCTTGAGTCCGAGCCGGGCGAGCACCTCGGGGTCGACGGCGGTCGCGTCGGGAGTGGGCAGCAGCACCTGACGGGGGCCGATCGTCGTTCGGCCTCCCCCAGAGCCGAAAGCGTGGGAGGTACCCCCAGCCAGCGGCACGGGCAGGCCCGACAGCCGTTCCGGGTCGACGCCCGCGAGGCTGTCGTAGAGCCGCCACCACCAGTCCGGGTCCTTCTCCAGGCCGGCCAGCCGGTCGACGGCGTCGGCGAGCGGGAGCCGGGCGACGGACAACGTGCGCAGTTCCACGCGGCGTTCCAGGCCGGCGGGCAGGAGGGTGGGCAGCACCTCGGCGAGGACGCGGACGGTCTCCGCACCCGCCCCCTCCACGATCTCGGCGTCCCGCGGCCGCAGCGCCTCGGGCAGCTCGCTGTCTTCGCCGTCCTCGCCGTCCGCGCCGTCCTCGCCGTCCGCGCCGCCCTGTCCGCCCTTGACGGCGGGTGGCAGGAAGGCGGTGCGCGGCAGCCGGTCCAGGATCTCCTGGCGCAGCGCGCCGTCCAGCTCGCCCTTGCCGAGCGGGCCGGGGACGAGGTGGATGATCCCCTCGCCCACCGGCCGCCAGCCGGCGAGGAGTTCGGCGTACGCGTCGGCCGCGCGCCGCACCAGGAAGTCGGTGAGCGGGCCGGGGGCGGTGTGCCGGCGGGTGGTGTCGAGCGGGAAGGACGCGATGAGCAGGGCGGGCACGCCGAGCGGCTCGTCGCTGGGGGTGGGCGCGTGCACGACGGCGGCGGTGCGCGGCCGGTCCGGGGCGCCCTGCCCGTCCGTGGGCACGGCCCAGGTCAGTGACCAGTGCGGCCGCAGCCGCTCCTCGACCGGCCGGTCGGCGAGCAGGTCGGGGGTGAGCGTGCCGTGCGCGGAGACGGTACGCCAGCGGGTCGTGCCGTGCCGCGAGTCCGACACGACCGTGTGGACGCCGTCGGTGTCGCGGCGCAGGGTGCGGGACGGCTGGTCGCCGTTCTCGATCACGACCTCCGCCAGCCCCGGCAGGGCGAGCAGCAGGGCGTCGTCGACGGCGTCGAGGAGGCGCTCGGCGAGATCGGTGGCCGCGGTGTCCCGCAGCGGCAGGATCACGACCGTGTCGTACGGGTCCGGGGCGGTGCCCTCGGCGGCGAACGGGAGCCGGAGCAGCGGCACATGGCCGTCGCGGCGGCGGATCTCGTCGCCGAGTCCGGAGGTGTGGGCGGCGGTCTCCTCGGCCAGTTCCCGGGCCTCGGCGAGGGACCAGCGGACCCCGCCGTGCCGGCCGACGACCGCGGGCTCGTCCGTGACCGCGAGCACGGCGGCGAAGCCGACGCCGAACCGGCCGACGGCCCCTTCGGTCTCCTCCCGCTTCGCGGAGGCGCGCAGGGTGGAGAGGGACTCGGCGCCGGCCGCGTCCAGCGGGGCGCCGGTGTTGGCGGCGAACAGGACGCCGTCGCGGAGGGTGAGCCGGAAGCGGCCGGGGACGCCGGCGCGGGCCGCCGCGTCGGCCGCGTTCTGCGCGAGCTCCACGACGAGCCGGTCCCGGTAGCCGCCGAGGACCAGGTCCTCCTCGGCGTTGGCGTCCTCACGGAAACGGGCGGGGCTGGTGGCCCAGGCGTCGAGGACGCCTCGCCGGAGACGGGCGGTCCCGAACGGGTCGGCACCCTCGGCTGCGGGCCGCACGAACTTGCTCACGTTCACTCTCCTCATCGGCGTGAGCACGAAGGTACCGCCTCGGCCGGGGCTCTTCGCCTGGAGACCGCCGACCTCGCCGGGGAGCGTCCGGAGCATCGCGATCGCACCCCCGGACCGCTGCCGGCCCGACGGCTCAGGGGCGCTCCGCGGCCGCCGGAGGGCCGCCGTGGGCCGCCGTCACGGGACGACCTGTCGACGGTCACGTGCAGAGGGCCGCACGCACCCACGCGTTCTCGCCCCTGGACGGGAACGCGTGGGGCTGTCCGAGCGCATGCTCAGGACGACGCCGGCACGGTCGCCGGAGCGGGCGGCTCGTGCGGGGTCACGAGTGGCCCAGTTCCGCCGTGCTCTCGTCCTCCGTCGCCGGCACCGAGCCGGAGTCGGCGGACGGGCGGAGGGGGAAGGGGTCGACCCTCGTCTCGTCGATCACCGGCGGGGCCGGCTGCGGGGTCTTCGGCATGACCGCGGCCTCCGAGTGGCCGCCGCAGCCGTAGGCGAAAGAGACCACGCGGCCGTCGGCCGGGGAGAACTCGTTGGCGCAGACACCGAAGGCCTGCCCGAGGGAGCCGCCGATGGGGCTGAGGAAGCCGCAGCTGACGCAGGTCGCGGGGGCCGCCTGGGCCATCGGGGTCTTGGCGCCGAACGCCTCCTCCCAGCGGTCGGCGGCGACGTGCAGGCCGTAACGGGAGAGCACCCGGGCCCGGCGCATGCCCAGTTCCTCGGCGACCGAGGCGATCGTGCCCCGGGCGGGGACCGTGGGGAGGTTCGCGGGGGTGCCCGCGGTGACGTCGGCGTCCTCCGCCTCCGCCAGCTCCTCCATCTCCTCGGAGACCGGGGAGTTCGGCTCCGGCTCGTCCTCGCCGGTGTAGCCGGGTTCCAGACGGAGATCCTCGGCCTCGGTGGGCAGCAGGTCGCCCGGCCCCATGTCACCGGGGCGCAGCCGCTCGCTCCACGGCACCCACTCCGGGGCCAGCAGGGCGTCGGGGCCGGGGAGCAGGACCACCTCGTCCAGGGTGACGAGCTTGGCTCGGGAGGCACGGGCGACGGTCACCGCCCAGCGCCAGCCGCGGTACCCGAGTTCCTTGCACTCGAAGAAGTGCGTGACGACGCGATCGCCCTCCGCCACCGCTCCGGCGTGCTCTCCCACCACTCCGGGTGCCGCGGCCTCCTCGGCGGCGGCACGGGCGAGGTCGACGGCCTCGGCGCACAGACGGTCGGGGGTGCGGCTTCGCGTTGTCGCTGCGCTCACAGGTATCGCTTCTCTCCTACGCCGTCTCACGAGTGCGGTCGCCTCCGGCGGTGGGGCGGACGGAGCGGACCTGCGGGCCGCATCGACGTACGCGTCCGATCGCGCTCGGGCGCACCTATGCCATCCATTCTGCGTTATGGCTGAGATACGCACGCTACCCCGTCGCCGGTGGTGGGGGACAGTCCGGCGGGGCCGACGGCGGCGGGGGCGCGCACCGGCCGTCGGGCGGGTGCGGGCCGGTGCGGGCCGGTCGCGCGGTTCCCCGCGCCCCCGCGGGGCGCTCCGCGGCCGCTGCCCGTCCACGTCGCTTGGCGACAAAGTGCACTAGGAACAGCGGTCTCAGGGCACTATGAAGCACGTGGCAACCGCGAAGTCCCCCCAACGGTCCCTCGGGGTCGGCAGCGGTGCGGGCCGGGTGCGCGGTACCGTCCGCTCGGTCGGCCGTGCCCTGCACCTCCCGGTGACCGGTACCGCCCGGGGCATCCGCAAGGCCACCCACGCGCACGGCGCCGGCGAGTCCGGCCTCGGGAAACTGATCGAACTGCACGCGGTGAACGGCGCGGGTGACGTGATGATCACCGTCGCGCTCGCCTCGACCGTGTTCTTCTCGGTGCCGACGGACGAGGCCCGTGGGCGGGTCGCGCTCTACCTCGCCATCACCATGGCGCCCTTCACGGTCCTCGCCCCCGTCATCGGCCCCCTGCTCGACCGGCTGCCGCACGGCCGCCGGGCCGCGATGGCCGCCGCGATGCTGGCCCGCGCGCTGCTCGCGCTGATCATCTCCGGGGCGGTGGCGAGCGGCGGTCTCGAGCTGTATCCGGCGGCGCTCGGGGTGCTGGTCGCGTCGAAGGCGTACGGCGTGGTGCGCAGTGCGGTCGTGCCACGGCTGCTGCCGCCCCGGTTCTCGCTGGTGAAGGCCAACTCCCGGGTCACCCTGGCGGGGCTGCTCGCCACCGGGGTGGCCGCCCCGGTCGGTGCGGGGCTGCACGCCGTCGGTGACCCCTGGCCGCTGTACGGGGCCTTCGTGATCTTCGTCGCCGGGACGTTCCTCTCCTTCACCCTCCCCCCGAAGGTCGACTCGGCCAAGGGCGAGGACGTGGCGCTGCTCGCCGCCGACGAGGAGCACCTGCACGGCCCGCTGCGCAGGGAGGCCAGGGAGGCCAGAGAGGCCGGGGCAGCCAGAGAGGCCGGGGCGGCCAAGGACGCGAAGAACGCCAGGGAGCCGAAGCGGCCGGGGCTGCGGACCGTCGGGCCGGCCGTCACACACGCGCTCGGCGCCAACGCGGCCCTGCGCTGCCTCTCCGGCTTCCTGATCTTCTTCCTGGCCTTCCTGCTCCGCGAGCACCCGCTGACCGGCGAGAGCGCGGCGGTGTCGCTGGGGATCGTGGGCGTCGCGGCGGGCACGGGCAACGCGCTCGGTACGGCGGTGGGGTCCTGGCTGCGCTCCCGGGCGCCGGAGATCATCATCGTGACGGTGGTGGCCGTGGTGCTGGGTACGGCGGTCGTGGCGGCCCTGTTCTTCGGCGCCTTCCTGGTGGCCGTCCTCGCCGCGGTGGCCGGGTTCGCGCAGGCGCTGGCCAAGCTGTGCCTGGACGCGCTGATCCAGCGGGACGTACCCGAGCAGGTGCGCAGCTCGGCGTTCGCGCGCTCGGAGACGCTGTTGCAGATGGGGTGGGTGTTCGGTGGCGCGGTGGGCATCGTGATGCCGCTCAACGGCACCCTGGGGCTGCTGGTGGCCGCCGCGATCGTGGCCGTCGGCTGGCTGACCACCCTGCGCGGTCTGCTGGCCTCCGCCCGGCACGGCACCCGCGCGCGCCCGCGAGTGGCGTAACGAACCGGGCACGCCGCACCCCACGTGGGGAGCGGGCCGGAAGCGCCCGATAGCCTTCGGCCATGACCACGCTGCACTCCCGCTCGCGACGCCGCCGCGTCGTCGCCGCCGCCGGCGCCGTTTCCGCCGGACTGCTCGTCCTGTCTGCCTGTGACAAGCCGACCCCGGTCGCCACGATCACCGTCGGCACGAACTCGGTCAACTCCGAGGCGACCTGCTACAACGACGGCAAGGCCCTGGACACGGCCGCCCTCACGAAGTGCCTGAAGGACACCGGGATCACGTCCATCAAGGTGGACCCGGACGACACCGTCCGCTTCGGCGTCGACCCGAAGATCGCGGACAACGGCTGGACCATCCTGATGAACGGTCAGGCGCTCACCGACTCCAGCAGCAAGACGTACCGCACCATCCCGGGCAGCGTGTTCTTCAACGCCCAGTACGGCGCCTCCGGCAACTCGACGCTGGTCTCCATCAAGGAGGGCGACAAGTCGGTGCTGGGTCTGTGGTCCTTCAAGCTCAAGAAGGACGCCTGACCACGTCCGCCGTACGCGTCCTCGTGACCACCGCGGTCCCCGCCGAGCGGGACGCGGTGGCGGGGGCGTTCCCCGACGGTACGACCGAGGTGCGGCTGCCGGCCGGGACGCTGCTGCGCACCGCGGGCGGGTACGACCTGCTGGCCGCCGGGGTCGGCCCGGCCCTGGCCGCCGCGGGCACCGCGACCGCCCTCACCGCCGCCGCCCTCGAAGGCCGCCCCTACGCGCTGGTCGTCTCCGCCGGGATCGCCGGCGGTTTCCAGCCGGAGGCCCCCCTGGGTTCGCTGGTCGTCGCCGACGAGATCACCGCGGCCGACCTGGGCGCCGAGACCGCCGAGGGATTCGTGCCGGTCACCGGGCTGGGTTTCGGCACCGTCAGCCACCGTCCACCGAATTCACTCGTACGAGTTATCGTCGCGGCGACCGGGGCACGTCCCGGCACGGTGCTCACCGTGTCCACCGTGACCGGAACCGCCCCCCGTGCCGCCGCCCTGCGCGTCCGGCACCCGCAGGCCCTCGCGGAGGCCATGGAGGGCTTCGGGGTCGCCGAGGCGGCCGCCGCGCACGGGGTGCCCGTCCTGGAGATACGCGCGGTCTCCAACGCCGTCGGCCCCCGCGACCGCGCCGCCTGGCGCATCGGCGACGCGCTGGCCGCCCTGACGGCGGCCTTCGGGAAGCTCGCGCCCGCCCTGGAGAGTTGGAACCCACATGACCACCGGTGACCTGCTGAGGATCGCTTACTCGCCCTGCCCGAACGACACCTTCGTCTTCGACGCCCTCGCCCACGGCCGGGTGCCGGGCGCGCCCGCCCTGGACGTGACCTTCGCGGACATCGACATCACCAACGGCATGGCCGAGCGCGGCGAGTGGGACGCGCTGAAGGTGTCGTACGCCGTGCTGCCGTACGTCCTCGACGAGTACGCGCTGCTGCCCTGCGGGGGTGCGCTGGGGCGGGGCTGCGGGCCGCTGGTGCTGACCCGGGAGGCCGGGGTGGACCTCACCGGCCGTACCGTCGCCGTGCCGAGCGAGCGGTCGACGGCGTACCTGCTGTTCCGGCTGTGGGCGGCCGACACCCTGACGGACGGCGGGGTCGGCGAGATCGTGGTGATGCCGTTCCACGAGATCATGCCGGCGGTCCGGGACGGGAAGGTCGACGCGGGGCTCGTGATCCACGAGGCGCGCTTCACGTACCAGAACTACGGGCTGCACAAGCTCGCCGACATGGGCGAGCACTGGGAGGACACCACGGGCCTGCCGATCCCGCTCGGCGCGATCATCGCGAAGCGCTCGCTGGGCGCGGAACGGCTCACGCGGCTCGCCGCGTCGATCCGTACGTCCGTCCACGCGGCCTGGGACGATCCCGAGGTCTCCCGGCCCTATGTCATGGCCCACGCCCAGGAGATGGACCCGGCCGTCGCCGACCAGCACATCGGGCTCTACGTCAACGAGTTCACCTCGGAACTCGGTGAGGACGGCTACGCGGCGGTCCGCGGGCTGCTCACCCGCGCGGCGGCCGAGGGACTCGTACCGCCCCTCGGTCCGCACGCACTCGATTTCCCGTAAATGGTTCAGACGTCCAGCTGGTCCGCGACCGCGCGCAGAAGACCCGCAATCTTCTTGCCGGCGGTCTTCTCCGGGTAGCGGCCGCGCTCCAGCATCGGCGTGATGTTTTCGAGCAGGGTCGTCAGGTCCTGCACGATCGAGGCCAGTTCGTCCGGCTTCTTGCGCTGGGCGGCGGCGACCGACGGGGTGGGGTCGAGAATGACCACCGACAGTGCCTGGTCACCGCGTTGACCGGCGACGACGCCGAACTCCACGCGCTGACCGGGCTTGAGAGCGTCGACCCCGTCGGGGAGAACCGAGGAATGGACGAAGACGTCACCGCCGTCGTCGCGGGAGAGAAAGCCGAAGCCCTTCTCGCTGTTGAACCACTTGACCTTGCCGGTAGGCACGTCTGTCCTCGTCCTCGTATCTCGTCGGAAACTGCTCGGAAAACTTCTGAATGCAACAGCTCTGGAACGGGCCTTGATAGCACTCGGGCGGGTCGACCACGACCCGCCGGTACCAAGGCTAATGGTCTTCGGGCGCGTGACAAGACGTCGCCCGGTTGTTCCTTCGGGCAGGGAACTACCCTGGTCGAGTGCGTGACAAAACCCAAGCGAATTCCGCCGGGCCCGGTGACCGACTGATCCGCGCCGGTGCCGTGGTCTTCTTCATCGGTACGGTGGCCACACTCGTCACCGTGATACCGCTGTTCCTCGGTGCGAAGCCTTTTCCGACGTACATGTACCTGCTGAGCATGCTCATGGGCGTCGGCTTCCTGGTCGCGGGCGCCGGAGTGCTCCAGTCGGTCGCGGCCGGCCGCCGTCAGGCGCGGGAGGCGTCCTCGCGGTAGCCGCCCTCGCGGTAGCCGGCCAGCCAGGCGGGCAGTTCGGTGAGGTCGGCGAGCACCACGTCGGCGCCGGCCGCGCGCAGTTCCTCGGCGTCGCAGGGCCCGGTGGCCACGGCCACCGACAGGGCTCCCGCCTTGCGTGCCCCGCGTACGTCCCCGACGTGGTCGCCGACGTACGCGCCTGCGGCGTGCTCGCGCAGCGCCACCGCCTTCTGCTCGGCCCACAGGTCGCCGACGACGGCGTCCGGGACTATGCCGAGGTGGCCGAGGTGCAGTTTCGCGTTGGGCTCGTACTTCGCGGTGACCACCACGCTCTTCCCGCCGGCGTCGCGCACCGCGGCGATCGCCTCCCGCGCGCCCGGCATGGCGGGCGTCGAGGTGATCGCGATCTCCGGGTACATGGCCCGGTACAGCTCGCTCATCTCCGCTATCCGCTCGGCCGGGAACCAGTGGATCAGCTCCTCGGCGAGCGGCGGCCCCAGCCGGGTGACCGCCAGATCGGCGTCGATGTATGTCCCGGTCCGCTCGGCGAGCGCCACATAGGTGGCGTGGATGCCGGGCCGGGAGTCGATGAGCGTCATGTCGAGATCAAATCCGACGGTCAGGGCGCGAGAAGTCATATGGGTCATTGTGCAGGTCCCTGCGGGGCCGGGACCGATTGCCGGCCGACCGCAGGCCGGTGGGGGCCGTTCGCGCAGTTCCCCGCGCCCCCTTCAGGGGCCGGTGCCGGTCGCCGGCCGGCCGCGGGCCGGTGGGGGTTGAGCGCGCAGTTCGCCGCGCTCCTTTCAGGGGTCGGTGCCGGTTGCCGGCCGGTTGCGGGCCGGTGGGGGTTGAGCGCGCAGTTCGCCGCGCTCCTTTCAGGGGTCGGTGCCGGTTGCCGGTCGGTTGCGGGCCGGTGGGGGTTGAGCGCGCAGTTCGCCGCGCTCCTTTCAGGGGCGTGTGTGCAGCGCCCCGTCAGGGGCGCGGGGAACTGCGCGAACGGCCACGACGTGCCCGCAGACGCCGTACGACAGGCACCGGCTCCCCCTACCGCGTCCTCTGCGACCGCCACACCAGATAGAGCGCCGACGCCACCGCCGCCCCCCGCACCACCCACGGCCAGGTCTCCGCGACCGCCCCGCTCATGTGCCCCTGGGCTATCGGTTCGCCCCAGCGCCCCGCGCTGCGGCCCCACAGCCAGACCAGGCCCGCCGTCACCGCGAGTCCCGGTACCCACATCACCGCCAGTTTCGTCTCCGCCGGGGTGAGGCGCCGGGAGCCGTAGGCGATGAGCCAGCCGAGGATCAGCGCGAACCAGTTGCCGAGCAGCGCGCCCGCCACGAGCGCGGCGGCGGCGAGCAGGAGCAGCGGGTTGGACCAGCCCGCGGCGGGGCGCGGGACCATCCGGATGCCGCGCCGCGGTGCCGGCGCGATCTCGACCTCGGGTACCTGCTCCTTCGGCGCGGCCTCGGCGGGCCCGTCCCCGGGCTCCTCCTTCCGGAAGTCCGGCCTGCGGAGCATCTCCGGGATCTCCACACCGCCCACGAACCCGGGCACCCCGTCGGCGTCCCCGAACGGACTGCTGTCCACCCGCCACCAGTCGGTCCGCCCGGCACCGTACCCGGGCCCGCCCGGCCCGCCGAGCCCGCCCGGATCGTCCGCCTCGTCCGGCTCGTCCGGCCGGGGCCGGGGCACGATCCGGCGCGGCCGCTCAGCCGAAGACCCAGGCGCCCCCGACGCCTTGGACGTCCGTGTCGGCGCCGACGGGCCGGTGTCCCGCTGGACGGGGACCGCGGCAGACGGGGACCGCGGCGCGCTGTCCGCCGTACCGCCCGCCGCCTCGACCACCTCGTCGGGGGTGCCCAGCCGGTCCAGGATGCGCCGGACGGCGGCCGGGCTGTCCACGGTCGCCTTCGACCGGTGCCGGTCGATCTCGTTGCGCAGCCCGGACACCAGCCGCATGCGTTCGGCCGACGACAACTGGCGCTGGTGCGCGATGTCCCCGACGCGGCTCAGATACTCGTAGACGACCTGATCGCTCTCGATACCCACGAAGTCCCCTCCGGGGCCTATGCGTTGAATGACCCGCGACGACGGTAGCGCAGGCCACGGCTCATGTCGGCCGGCACACCGGCGGGCAGCGCGTCCGCGAGCAGCACGGGCGCCGGTCGCGCACGGGTGATCCCGGTCCCGACCCCGCACCCGCTACCGTGGGTCGGATGAGCAACCCGGCCACACCGCCGCGCTCCCTCGCGGAGGCGCTTCGCGCCAGGGACGACGCCTCCCTGGCGCTGCTGCTGCGCGCCCGCCCCGATCTCATCACCCCCGTCCCCACCGACCTCACGCAGCTGGCCACCCGGGCCGGCACCCGGGCCTCGGTGCTGCGCGCCCTGGAACGGCTGGACCGCTTCGCCCTGCAGACCGCGGAGGCGCTGGCGGTGGCCGGCGACCCCGCGTCGTACGGGGAGCTGCAACGGCTGATGGCCGGCGACGCCGGGGACCCGGCCGTGGCCGCCGCCCTGCCGCACGCCCTCGGGGCGCTCCGGGACCAGGCACTGGTGTGGGGGGACGACGAGCGGCTGCGGCTGGTGCGGACCGCGCGGGAGGTGCTGGCGCCGTCCCCGCAGCACCCCTCCCCGACCGGTCTCGGCCCGACCGTGCGGGAGGCCACCACGGGCATGTCGCCGGGCCGGATCCAGGAGATCCTCACCGCCGCCGGGCTGCCCTCCACGCACGACCCGGTGTCCGCCGTGGACAAGCTCACCGCTCTCTTCGGCCACCGCAAGAAGATGGCCGGGCTGCTCGCGGCCGGGCCCGCCGAGTCCCTTGAGGTGCTGGGCCGGCTGGTCTGGGGGCCGCCGTACGGCCAGGTCACCCCCGAACCGGCGGCCCATCTGCGCTGGCTCCTGGACCGCGGCCTGCTGCTGCCGACCGCGCCGGGCACGGTGGTGCTGCCCCGCGAGGTCGCCCTGCATCTGCGCGAGGGCCGCGCGCACCGCGAGCCGGAGCCGGTGCCGCCCGCCGTGGAGCCGGCCGCCACGCACCGTCCACCGGTGGTGGACGCCGCCGCGGCCGGGCAGGCGTACACCGCGCTCGCCACCGTCGAGGAGCTGCTGAAGGACTGGGACGAGGGCGGACCCGCCGTACTGCGGGCCGGCGGCCTCAGCGTCCGTGACCTGAAGCGGACGGCGGTGGCCCTGGACGTGCCCGAGCCGGTCGCCGCGTTCTGGGTCGAGCTGGCCTACGCGGCCGGACTGCTCGCGTCCGACGGCGAGGCCGACGAACGCTACGCGGCCACCCCCGCCTACGACGAGTGGCTGGACCGCCCGCCCGCCGAACGCTGGTCTCAGCTGGCCGAGGCCTGGCTCACCGCGACCCGCAGCTCCGGTCTGGTCGGCGGCCGGGACGCCAAGGACCGCGCCTTGTCGGCACTCGGGCCGGGCCTGGACCGGTCCGCCGCGCCGGAGGTACGGCACCGGGTGCTGGCCCTGCTGGCCGGCCTCCCGGAGGGCGCCGCCCCGGCCGCCGAGTCGGTACTGGCCCGGCTGCGCTGGGAACGCCCGCTGCGCGGCCCGCAGCAGGAGGGCGAGGACCTGCGGACCCGGCTGGCCCGCTGGACCCTGTCCGAGGCCGAGATGCTCGGGGTGACCGGGCGCGGGGCGCTGTCGGCGCACGGCCGCGCGCTGCTCGGCGCGCCGCCCGTCCCGAAGACGGCCGAACCGGCGGCCGAGGGCCCCGGCGACAAGCTTCCCGTGCACCACCACCGCGCCGTCCCCTCCCGCACCGCCCTCGCGACGCTCGAACCGCTCTCCCCGCCCGAGCAGGCCGTGGCCACCGCGAACGCGGGCCAGCTGCTCACCCCGCTCCTTCCCGAACCCCTCGACCACGTGCTGCTCCAGGCCGACCTGACGGCGGTCGCCCCGGGCCCGCTGCGCCGCCCGCTCGCCGACGCGCTGGGCGTCCTCGCCGACGTCGAGTCGAAGGGCGGCGCCACGGTCTACCGGTTCACGCCGGCCTCCGTCCGCCGCGCCCTCGACGCCGGCCGCACCGCCACCGACCTGCACGCCTTCCTGGCCACTCACTCCCGGACCCCGGTCCCGCAGCCGCTCGCGTACCTGATCGACGACGTGGCCCGCAGGCACGGCCACCTGCGGGTCGGGGCGGCCTCGGCGTACGTCCGCTGTGACGACGACACGGTGCTGGGCGAGATCCTGGCCGACAAGCGGTCCGCCGCCCTCCGGCTGCGCCGCCTGGCGCCGACCGTCCTCGCCACCCAGGCCGATCCCGCGACCCTCCTGGAGGGCCTGCGCGCCATGGGCTACGCGCCCGCCGCCGAGTCCGCGGAGGGCGACGTCCTGATCACCCGTGCCGACGCCCACCGCACCCCGCCGCGCACCGCCCCGGAGCCGGTGCCGGACGGTCCGCCGCCGCCGGACTCCACCCTCCTCGCCGCCGCGATCCGCGCGATCCGGGCCGGCGACCTGGCCGCCACCACCCCGCGCAAGAGCACCGGCACGAGCGTGCAGGGCGGCGAACTCCCGCGCACCACCGCCGCCGAGACCCTCGCCACCATGCAGGCGGCCGTCCTCACCGGCGGCACGCTCTGGATCGGCTACGTCAACGCCGAGGGCACCGCCAGCCAGCGCGTCGTCGCCCCGATCCGGGTGGAGGGCGGCTTCGTCACGGCGTACGACCACACCGCCGACGAGGTCCGCACCTACCCCCTGCACCGGGTGACCGGGGTGGCAGAACTGGCGGAGGAGTAGCCGTCGACCGTCCGCCGGCCCGTCGTGGCTGGTCGCGCAGTTCTCGCGGCCCTTCGGGGCGCTGCCGAACCGCCGGCTCAGCAGTCCCGGACCGGCGCGTCCGCCGGCAGGCCGAAGTGGGTCCGGGCCGCCGCCCGCAGCGCCCCGGAGTCCATGCCCCGGTCGAGGCGGGACACCGCGTAGGGGCTGAAGTGGCTCGCGTTCCACTCGGCGTCCGCGTCCTCCGGCTGCTCCTCCTGGGAGACGACGCGGTAGCCGCCGTCCGCCCCGTCCCGCTCCAGCCGGATCACCTGCGGTATCTCCGCGCCGCCGCAGAACACCAGGGCGCCCGCGTGCACCCCGTACTCCTCGCACAGGCTGTCGACGCCGGCCCGCACCCGGTTCCCGTCCTGCTCCAGGTCCAGGGCCTCGGCCCGGCAGAACCACCGTGACCTCAGAGCGGGCTCGCTCTCCCCCGCGCCGGTCCCCGCGGACTGCGCCACGAGCCGGGCCTCGACCGCGGGCCGCACCCCGGCCCACAGACCGGGGTCCACCGCACTCGACCCGCGCGCCCACGCCCCGGCCGCCACCAGCACCACCAGGGCCCCGGCGCCGGTCCCCCAGATACGTACGGACATCACCCCGCCCCTCCTCCCCGAGCCGCACGCGCCGCGCGGCTCCCCCCGGACATGACACCCGAAACGGTCGCGAGGTTGCACAGGACGATCGGACACCCACGACAGCCGGGCACGAAGTGCGCAGCTTCCGTCCGACGGCGAAGGTGATCGTTCGCGCATCAGGCACACTGGGAGTTTGGTCCATGACGATGGCCGCCATGGCGATGGCCGCGTGGACCGAAGGGAAAGGGTGCCGCGCGTGAATGGTCCGTTGATCGTCCAGTCCGACAAGACCCTGCTCCTCGAAGTGGACCACGAGCGGGCGGACGACTGCCGTCGGGCCATCGCGCCCTTCGCCGAGCTGGAGCGGGCACCGGAGCACATCCACACCTACCGCGTGACCCCGCTGGGCCTGTGGAACGCGCGGGCGGCCGGGCACGACGCCGAGCAGGTCGTGGACGCGCTGGTGGAGTACAGCCGCTACCCCGTGCCGCACGCGCTGCTGGTCGACATCGCCGAGACGATGGACCGCTACGGGCGGCTGACGCTCTCCAAGCACCCGGCGCACGGGCTGGTCCTGACGACCACCGACCGGCCGGTCCTGGAGGAGATCCTGCGCTCCAAGCGGATCATCCCGCTGGTCGGCGCCCGGATCGACCCGGACACCGTCGCCGTGCATCCCTCCGAACGCGGGCAGATCAAGCAGACCCTGCTGAAGCTGGGCTGGCCCGCCGAGGACCTCGCCGGGTACGTGGACGGCGAGGCGCACCCGATCGAGCTCGCCGAGGACGGCTGGGCGCTGCGGCCCTACCAGAAGCAGGCCGTGGAGAACTTCTGGCACGGCGGGTCCGGTGTCGTCGTACTGCCCTGTGGCGCGGGAAAGACGCTGGTCGGTGCCGGGTCCATGGCACAGGCCAAGTCGACGACCCTGATCCTCGTCACCAACACCGTCTCCGCGCGGCAGTGGAAGCACGAGCTGGTGAAGCGGACCAGCCTCACCGAGGACGAGATCGGCGAGTACAGCGGCACCCGCAAGGAGATCCGGCCGGTCACCATCGCCACGTACCAGGTGCTCACGACGAAGCGGAAGGGTGTCTACCCGCACCTCGAACTCTTCGACTCCCGCGACTGGGGTCTGATCGTCTACGACGAGGTCCATCTGCTGCCGGCTCCTGTCTTCAAGTTCACCGCCGACCTTCAGGCGCGCCGGCGGCTGGGGCTGACGGCCACCCTCGTGCGCGAGGACGGCCGGGAATCGGACGTGTTCTCCCTCATCGGGCCCAAGCGTTTCGACGCTCCCTGGAAGGAGATCGAGGCGCAGGGCTACATCGCGCCCGCCGACTGCGTCGAGGTGCGGGTCAACCTCACCGACTCCGAGCGGCTCGCCTACGCCACCGCCGAGACCGAGGAGAAGTACCGCTTCTGTGCGACCACCGCGACCAAGCGGAAGGTCACGGAGGCGATCGTGAAGCGTTTCGCGGGTCAGCAGATCCTGGTCATCGGCCAGTACATCGACCAGCTCGACGAACTGGGCGAGCACCTGAACGCGCCCGTCATCAAGGGCGAGACCTCCAACGCCCAGCGCGAGAAGCTCTTCGACGCCTTCCGTGAGGGCGAGATCAGCGTGCTGGTCGTCTCCAAGGTCGCCAACTTCTCCATCGACCTGCCGGAGGCGACGGTCGCCATCCAGGTGTCGGGCACCTTCGGCTCCCGCCAGGAGGAGGCCCAGCGTCTCGGCCGGGTGCTGCGCCCCAAGGCCGACGGCCACCAGGCCCACTTCTACTCCGTCGTCGCCCGCGACACGATCGACCAGGACTTCGCCGCCCACCGGCAGCGCTTCCTGGCGGAGCAGGGGTACGCCTACCGGATCGTGGACGCGGACGAACTGCTCACGGAGGGCTGAGCCCGGCCGGGCCGCCGCAGGGCCACGGCCGCGCCCGTCAGCAGCGCCAGCCCGAACAGCGGGTACGGCGCCGCGAACGGCTGTTGCCACCACGGGAGGCGCAGGTCCAGATCGCCCTCGTGGGGCAGCAGCCACATCGTGCGGGCGGTGAACAGGGCCACGGCCGTCAGGGCCAGTCGCCGGCGCCCCGCCGCGAGCAGCACCGTCAGGAGCGGGACGCACCACACCCAGTGGTGGGACCAGCTGATCGGGCTGATCAGCAGCGCCGTGAACGCGGTGACGAGGATGCCCCAGCGGTCCCGTGAGTCCCGCGGGTCCCGTGGGTCCCGCGGGTCCCGTGGGTCACGGTCGACGCGGTGGGTGCGGGACGCCAGCCACAGGCCCGTCGCCGCCACCGCGGCCGTCGGGACCGCCCAGGTCAGGCCGGGTGCAGCCGTGTGCAGGGCCCTGGCGGTCAGCCCCTGGAGCGACTGGTTGTCGACGATCCAGGCCTTGCCGACCCGGCCGGTCTCGAACAGGCGCCGCGTCCAGAAGTCCACGCTGGCCGAGGGGAGGAGCACGGCACCGAGCAGTGCCGTGCCCGCGAAGGACGCCGTCGCAACAGCCGCCTCCTTTCTGCGTGCGGTGAGGAACAGATAGGCGATGAAGACCGCCGGGGTGAGCTTGATGCCGGTCGCGATGCCCAGGGCCAGGCCCGTGGCGCGGGCGCCCGGCGGACGGGTGAGGTCCCACAGGACCAGGCAGGCGATCGCGAGGTTGATCTGGCCGAAGAGGAGGGTCTGGAAGACCGGCTCCAGCCAGAGGGCGCCCGCGGTGGCCGCGCACAGCAGGGGCAGGGACGCGGTGCGGCCGGCCAGCCGGGCGGAGATGGTGACGAGCAGGGCGAGCAGGAGCGCGTTGCCCGCGAGGAACGCCACCTTCAGGGCCGGGACGGGGATCCAGGTCGTCGGGACGAAGAGGACCGCCGCGAAGGGCGGATACGTCGCCGGCAGCCGCCACCGGGTGACCGTGAAGCCGTACAGCTCACCGCCGTGCACCACGGCCTCGCCCTCGGCCCGGTAGACCAGCAGGTCGGCCATCGGGGCGTGGAGCAGGAGGCAGAGGGCGGCCAGGGAGGAGAAGGAGACCGCGAGGAGGGAGACGGACAGGAGGAGGCGGGGCGGTCGGGAGCGGGGCGGGCGGGGGTCGGGCAGGCGGGCGCGGGGCGACGTCACCGTGCGGTTCGGCACGGTGGTGACCCTATGCCGTCACTTGCGGCGTATGCCCGCCTCCTCGCCGTACTCGCCGAGTATGGCGACGCTGAACGCCGCGCTGACGAAGACCTTGACGGCTCGCAGGGCGTCGCCCAGGCGGTGGTGGGGGACGCCGTCCACGGCTGTGGCGCCCGGCGGACGGCTGGGGGCTGGGTTGATGGTTGCTGCGCTCATGCCTCAATGATGGAACTTCGGACATATGGACGGCATCGGTCCACAGGTCCAATTTCCGGCACCCGTCCGTCCACCCCCGGGCGGACCTCCACCCCTACCTCCGACCGGCCTTCCGGGTGAGCGTCCCCCTAGGGGTCGGAGCGCCGGGAAAATCCATTGGCCTCCCCCGCCCCCGCCTCACTACAATCTCCGCTCTTGCCCGCCTCCCACCCCGGAGTGCCGCCGCCCGGACGGAAACCGGTCGGCTGATCGCCATCCGCGCGACAACCCGCACGCGCCGTCCACCGCAGGCCTTTCGGAGGCACTCCCTTGTCCACGCCCGCCCACGACCCGCTCCCGGACCGACCCACGGCCCCCGCCACCGCAGCCGCAGCCACCACCACCGGCGCCAGCGCCACCGCCAGCGCCACCGCCACCGCCACCGCCACTGCCAGTGCCACCGCCGGCGATCTCCTCTCCCGCGAGCGTTCCCACCTCAGCGAGTCCCGGGCCGCCCTGCGCGCCATGCGTGAGGACGTGGAGTCGCTGGACATCAGCAACGTCACCGCGAACTGGGTCAACGCCGAGGTCCTGGCCCGCCAGATCGACGAGCGCATCAAGGCGCTGGCCGACCTCAGCGACACCCCGCTCTTCTTCGGCCGCCTCGACTACCTGCACGCCCCCGGCGCCGACCAGGCCGAGGGCGCGGACGGGGAGCGCTTCTACATCGGCCGCCGGCACGTGCACGACCACGACGGCGACCCGATGGTCATCGACTGGCGGGCGCCGGTCTCGCAGCCGTTCTACCGGGCGTCCAAGAAGGACCCGATGGACATCGCGCTGCGCCGCCGGTTCGGGTACACGCGCGGCGAGATCACGGCGTACGAGGACGAGCACCTGTCGGATCCCGCGGAGGCGGCACGCACCAGCAAGCTGCTCCAGCAGGAGATCGAGCGGCCGCGTGTCGGCCCGATGCGTGACATCGTCGCGACCATCCAGCCGGAGCAGGACGAGATCGTGCGCAGCGGGCTGGGCGGCACGGTGTGCGTGCAGGGCGGGCCGGGGACCGGGAAGACGGCCGTCGGCCTGCACCGGGTGGCCTACCTCCTCTACGCGCACCGGGAGCGGCTGGCCCGCACCGGCACCCTCGTCATCGGCCCGAACAAGTCCTTCCTGCACTACATCGAGCAGGTGCTGCCCGCGCTGGGCGAGCTGACGGTCCAGCAGGCGACGGTGGACGACCTGGTGGGCCGGCACGTCGAGCTGACGGGTGCCGACGACGCGGCCGCCGCGGTCGTCAAGGGCGACGCCAGGATGGCGGAGGTCCTGCGCCGGGCCGTGTACGCGCACGTCACGATGCCCGCCGAGCCGGTCGTGGTGGTCCGCGGCTCCCGGCGCTGGCGGGTCCCGGCGTACGAACTGGAGGACATCGTCCGCGAGTTGCTGGAGCGGGGCATCCGGTACGGCGCCGCGCGCGAGGCCCTGCCGCAGCGCATCGCGCACGCGGTGCTGGTCCAGATGGAGCGGTCGGGGGAGGCGCCCGACGACCGCGTGCAGGACTCGGTGGCGCGCAACGCGGCGGTGAAGGCGGCCGTGAAGCAGCTCTGGCCGCCGGTCGACCCGGCGAAACTGGTGCTGCGCCTGCTCACGGACGCGGACTTCCTGGCGGAGCACGCCGACGGGATCCTCACCGAGGACGAGCAGAAGACCATCGTCTGGGCGAAGCCGGTGCGGTCGGTGAAGGCGGCCAGGTGGTCGCCCGCGGACGCCGTGCTGATCGACGAGGCGACGGATCTGGTGGAGCGGACGCACTCGCTCGGCCACGTCGTCCTGGACGAGGCGCAGGACCTCTCCCCCATGCAGTACCGCGCGGTGGGCCGCCGCTGCACCACCGGCTCGGCGACCGTCCTCGGCGACCTGGCACAGGGCACGACGCCCTGGGCCACCCGGAGCTGGGACGAGGCGCTGGCCCACCTCGGCAAGGCGGACGGCGTGATCGAGGAGCTGACGGCGGGTTTCCGCGTCCCCACCGACGTGATCACCTACGCCTCGCGGCTCCTCCCGCACATCGCCCCCGGCCTGACCCCGGTCGCCTCGGTCCGTGAGAACCCCGGGTTCTTCGACCTGCGTCCCGTCACCGGGGTCGCCGACGTGGTGGCGGCGTGCGAGGAGTTGCTGCGCAACGAGGGCTCGACGGGTCTGATCGCGGCGGACGCGCGGGTGCCGGACCTCGCGGAGGCGTTGGCGGCGGCGGGCATCGGCTGCCTCGCCCCCGGTGAGGAGACCACCGCCGAGACCCGCCTCACCCTGGTCCCGGCCTCGCTCGCCAAGGGCCTGGAGTACGACTACGTGGTCCTCGACGAACCGCAGGCGGTGGTCGACGGCGAACCGGACGAACGCACCGGCCTGCGGCGCCTGTACGTGGCCCTCACCCGAGCCGTGTCCGGCCTGATCGTGACCCACGCGGCGCCGCTGCCGCCGCAGTTGGCCTGAGCCCGTCCTTCACCGTTCAACCAAAGCGCCCTGGCCGTCACCGCGTTGACGCGACACGACACCCCAAAGTGGGTACATTATTGTCATATAGGGGAATTCAAGAGGTTGATGGCAATGGAACCGATCGCGCTATCGGCGGCCACGGCCTTGGTGGGGGCGATGACGAGCGAGGCCTGGCAGCACGTACGGGATGCCGTCGCCCGCTGGTGGCGGCGTGCTCGTCCGCAACAGGCTGACAGCGTGGTCGCGGCACTGGAGGAATCCCGCGACCGCGCGCTGACAGCCGGGCCGGACGAGGACACTGACGACCTGGTCGCGACCTGGAGAGCGCGGCTGGAAGCGCTGTTGTGGGAGAACCCGGCGCTGGAAGATGAGTTGCGCGAGCTGGTCGATCGGGACATCGCCCCGCATGTGCGCCAGGAAGCCGACAGCCGCACCGGGAACCAGGAGTTCCGGGCCGACGCGAGAGGCCACGCCCGGATCTACCAGACCGGGGGGAACCTGAACATCAACGAGTCATGACTCCCACCGGCAGAAACCCCGCACCCGGCCTCGGCGGACCGCCCGCCCCGAGCGAGGAGGCCCGCCGGGGCGAGGACGGCGGACAGCAGGCGTACGCCTCCGGCTGGTCCAGGATCTACCAGTCCCGACGAGACATCTACGTCGCCGAACGGGACCTGCACCTGCACTTCGAGGACGGTGTGCGCGAGCGGCGCCGGACGGTCGCCAGGAAGACCTCCGACGAGTGCCCCTATCCGGGTCTGACGGCGTTCGGGGCCGACCAGGCCCGGTGGTTCTTCGGCCGGGACGCGCTGGTGGCCAAGCTGCTGGTGCGACTGGACACCTGTCTGGCGGTGGGCGGTGCGCTGGTGGTCGTCGCTCCTTCGGGAGCCGGGAAGTCCTCGCTGCTCAGAGCGGGGCTCCTGCCCGAGCTGGCGCAAGGTGCGCTGCCGGGCTCGGTGCACTGGCCGCAGGTGTGGCTGAGCCCGACCTCCCGGCCGATGGACGCCCTCAGCGACCATCTGTGGGAGGTCATGGGCAGCGGTTCGGACGACTCGCCCGTGCTGCGGCCGGAGAGACTGCGCCGAGCCCTCGCGAAGGGCCCCGGGGACCGCCGGATGATCCTGGTCGTGGACCAGTTGGAGGAACTGTTCACGCTGTGCCCCGACAAACTGGAGCGACGGGAGTTCCTCGACGCGGTCCTGGGCATCGCGGCGCTCGGCCCGGGCGGCGAACCGCCGCCCGCTCTGGTCGTCTTCGGTCTGCGCTCGGACTTCTACTCCCAGTGCGCGGCGCACGCCGGCCTCCTCGACACGGTGGAACGCAACCAGGTGATGGTGGGACCGCTGTCCAGGAACGGCGTCCGGGAAGCGATCCTGTATCCCGCCCGCGCGGTCGGGCTGGACGTCGAACCCGGACTCGTGCAGGTCCTGCTGCGCGACCTGGGCGCGACGCAGGGCGGACCGGACGAGTCCGGCGCCTACGAGATCGGCCGCCTCCCGCTGCTCGCCCACGCCCTGCGGGCCACCTGGATGCGCCGCTCGGGCCAGGTCCTCACCGTGGAGGGCTACGAGGCGACCGGCGGCATCGCGAACAGCGTGACCGCCGAGGCGGACAGTTGGTTCGACCGGCTGGAACCGGCTGCCCGGCAGACCGCACAGGCGGTGTTCCTGTGCCTGGTCAGGTTCGGCGGCAGCGGCACCAGGGACACGCGCCGCCCGGTGCCGTACGACGAGCTCGTGAGCCACTGCGCACGCCCCGAGGAGGCGGCCCAGGTCATCGAGAAGTTCACCAGGGGCCGCCTGCTGACCAAGGAGCAGGACACGGTCACCATCACCCACGAGGTCCTGCTCAGTGCCTGGCCGCGCCTGCGGGACTGGATCCGGGACCACCGCGTCCAGTACCTGGCCCAGCAGCGCCTGGAGGAGGCGGCCGAGGCCTGGCAGGAGGCCGGGCGGGATCCGGGGATGCTGTACCGGGGCGGGCGGCTGGAGGAGGCCCGGACGCTGGCGGCCCGCGGTCAGGAGGATGCCGGCCCGGGCGTGCGGGGGCTCCCTCCGGTGGCGCGCGCGTTCGTGGCCGCCTCGGTGGGACGGCAGTTGCGCGCCCAACGGGCGAAGCAGCGCGTCATCGCCTGCCTGAGCGTGCTGGCCCTGCTCGTCCTGGGAACGGTCATTTACGCCGCGCTGCAGCGAGAAGAGACGCTGCGGGAACAGAACACGGCGATCGTCGAAAAGATCAGGGCCGAGGCCGATCAGGTACGTGCGACGGACGCTTCTCTCGCCGCTCAGCTGGACCTGGTGGCGCAACAGATGCAGCCGACCGAGTACACCGAGGTCAGCCTGGTCGGCGACCAGGACACAGCGTTGTCCACCGTGCTGACCGGGTCCCGTGGCGAGGTGAACAGCGTGGACTTCAGTCCCGACGGTCGTGTGCTGGCCACCGGGGACGACAAGGGCGAGATCTGGCTGTGGAACACCGCCGGCAAAGGCCCCCCGAGCAGGCTCGGCGATCCGCTGCGGGGCTTCCACAAGCCGGTGTGGGGCGTGCACTTCAGCCGGGTCGGGCACTTCCTCGCCGCCGCCGACGAGGACGGCACCTTCCGCCGGTGGGACGTCCGCGACCCCCGGCACCCCACCGCCCTGGGCGACCCGGTCGAGGTGGGCGGCGGCGCGCAGAACGCCCTCACGCTGAGCCCTGACGGACACCTCCTGGCGACCGGGGGCGAGGACGGCGGGGTCCGCCTGTGGGACGTCTCCGACCCTCGCCACCCGAAGCGTCTCGGAAAGCCGCTCGCCGGGGCCGGGGCCGACGGCTCGGTGTCCGACGTCGCCTTCAGCCCGGACGGCACGCTGCTGGCGTCCGGCGGGAGCGATGCGACCGTACGGCTGTGGCATGTGACGGACCCACGGCGGCCCTTGGCCGCCGGCAGGCCGACAAACCCGGACCGGTCGCCCGACGACGCCGTCGAGACGGTCGCCTTCAGTCACGACAACCGGACTCTGGCCGCCGCCGAGGACTCGGGGACGACCCAATTGTGGGACATCACGGACCCGGCCAAGCCGGCTGCGGTCGACTCCCCGACCGCCGACACCAGCGTCAACGCGGTGGCGTTCTCCCGCAGCGGCAACCTCATGGCCCTCGGCGGTAACGACAACGCCATCGGGCTGTACAACATGGCGTCCCCGAAGGACGTCCGGGGTCTCGCATCGCTGGTGGGCCACACCGGACATGTGTGGGGCCTGGCTTTCGACCCCAGAGGCACCAAACTCGCCAGCGTCGGCAACGACCACCAGGTCAGGGTCTGGACGATCCCCCGCACGATCCTCACCGGGCACAGGGACTTCGTACAGGCGACGGCCCTGAGCCGCGACGGTCGTCTGCTGGCCTCGGGCTCGGCCGACCGGACCGTACGCCTCTGGGATGTCAGCAGCGCGACCGATCCCCGGCCGCTCAGCAATTCGATACGGCTGCACGCGCCGTCCGCTCCCCAGGCGCTCGCCTTCCAGCCCGGGAGAAGGGTTCTGGCCGTCTCCGCCGGACCGCAGGTGCAGCTGTGGGACGTCACCGACGCGGCCAGGCCCAGGCTCCTGGCGAGGCCGCCCGGGCATGCCGACGACAACTTCCTCAGTGTCGCGTTCACGCCCGGCGGGAACACGATGGCCACCGGCAACTCCGGCGGAACGGTAACTCTCTGGAACGTCTCCGACCCGTCCCGTCCACGGCTTCTGAGCCGGCCGCTGTACCTCGGGGCGGCCGATCAGATCAACGATGTGGCCATCAGCCGCGACGGACGCACGCTCGCCGCCGCGTCGGACAACGGCAGACTGCGACTCTGGGACGTCGCCGACCCCGCGCACCCCAGACCCCTGATCCAGCGGCCCTTGACCGTCAGCGAGGATCCGGTCAACTCGGTCGTCTTCAGCCCGAACGGCCGTCTGCTAGCGATCTCAGGCGACGACGCCGTACTCCACCTGTGGGACGTGAGCGACCCCACCCGTCCCAGGCACCAGCCGAGCCAGGACCTCAAGGGGCACAGGGGCAGTGTCACGGCCCTGGCCTTCAATCCGGACGGCCGCTCGGTGGTCAGCGGCGGTACCGACCAGACGCTCCGGCTGTGGGACGTCCGCGCCCCGGAACACGCGCGGTCCTTCGGAAAGCCGGTCGTCATCTTCGACCACATCAACACGACCACCTTCTCCCCCGACGGTCGCACCCTCTTCATCGGCGACGGCTCGTCCGCCGTCCGGATCCTGCCCATGACCAAGAGATCCGCCGTCGCGTACGTCTGCCGCTCCACCGGCAACGTCCTCACCCCGGAGTTGTGGAGCGAGTACGTCCCCCATCACACGTACAAACCCCCGTGTGGTCGCACCTGAGCCCCTCAGCCCTCGTCCAGAGCTTTCCGCCACTCCCGTACCGCCGCCGCCGACACCGGTCCGGCCCAGCCGTCCGGGCGGGCCGCGCCGCCGATGTGGAAGGCGTCGAGGCCCGCCGCTCGCAGCTCGGTCACATGGTCGAGCCGGAGCCCTCCGCCCACCAGGATCGTCTGCTCGTACCCCGGCTCACCGGCCCGCCGGGCCTCCGCGAGCAGCGTGGGGAGCCCCTCGTCCACGCCCGTCGCGGCGCCCGCCGTGAGGTACGTGTCCAGGCCCGGCAGGTCGGCGAGCTCCTTGCGCAGGGCGTCCCGGTCGGCGGCCCGGTCGATGGCCCGGTGGAAGGTCCACCGGCAGCCCGCCAGCACCTCCACCACCCGCTCCACCGCGCGCAGGTCCACCGCGCCCGCCGCGTCGAGGAACCCGAGCACGAACTGGTCGGCGCCGGCCGCCCGCAGTTCCCCGGCCACGTCCACCAGGCGGTCGGCGTCCCCCGCCGCGAACCCGTCCGCCAGCCGCAGCATCACGCGCAGGTCGATGTCGACGGCGGCCCGGATCGCGGTGAAGGTCCTGGTCGGCGGGGTCAGCCCGTCGGCCGCCATGTCGGTGACCAGTTCGAGGCGGTCCGCGCCTCCGGCCTGGGCGGTGACCGCGTCCTCGGCGTCGAGGGCGATCACCTCCAGGACTGCACGCGTGCTCATAGGGCCCCTTCCGTGGTGTTCCCCGTGTACCCATGCGACCGACCACAGGAGGTCTAGTCCAATCTAGGGTACGCGGCGAACACCGGCGCCCGCGAGACCGCCTCCGCCGTCACCCGGCCCGGGGCCCAGGGCCGGGGGCACGCGTCACGCGAAGAGGTTCAGCTCTCCCGCCGCCGCCCCCGTCAGCTCGTAGGGCGCCCCGTCCACCGAACGCCCGGTGTACAGCCGTACGAGCGTCGCCGCGTCCCCGATGAAACGGGCCGGGGTCCTGGTGCCGCTCGGCTCGCCCAGTTGCAGGGGCTCGTCCACGTCGTCCAGGTCGGCCTGAAGCCGCAGGTGGCCCCGCCCGCGGGTCACCCGGGCCAGCAGCGCGAGGGCGTGCGGCAGTCCCTCGCCCGCGTACGCCCCGGACTCCCCGAGGGCGTCGCGGACGTCGCCGGCGTGCACCCACTCACCGAGCGCGATCGGGTCGTACACACCGTCCTCCCGGCCCGCGATCACCGCCCCGGCCTCGGTCATCCCGCGCTCCAGTTCGTCCAGTACGCGCGCGTTCGTCCACTCGGCGCGCTCCGCGATGTCCCGGTCGTTCGACGCGGGCGAGAACACGCCCTTCTCGAAACGGTGTTCCACCACCCGGTCCAGCACGGACGAGCAGTGCGCGAGCACGTCGCGCACCGTCCACCCGGGACACGCTGCGGTCGGCAGCGCGAAGTCCGCGTCCGGCCGGGCGCGCAGCAGCGGGAGCAGGGTGTCGCGTTCGACGGTGAGGAGACGTCCGGGCAGCTGGGGGTCGCGTACGTCGTCAAGAGTCATGCCTGCCACGCTAGGACGGGGTGGGCGGCGCGCGCGAGAATGGGCGCATGGCCGATCTCGACGACCTGCGCTCCCGGTGGCTGCGCGCCCTCCGCGGCACGACGGACGACAGCCGCCACTCCGACCCCGCAAGTCACCCCGACCCCGCAGGTCAACCGGACCCCGTCCGGTACGCCGACGCGCTGCTGGAGCGCTGGCAGGAGCCCCAGCGGCGGTATCACACGCTCGCCCACCTCACCGCGGTCCTGGACCGTGTCGACGTGCTGGCGGAGTACGCGGACGAGCCGGACCTGGTCCGGCTCGCCGCCTGGTTCCACGACGCGGTGTACGCGCCGGACCGCTCGGAGAACGAGGAGCGCTCGGCCCGGCTCGCCGAGCGCGCCCTGCCCGAGGCCGGGGTGTCCGGGGCCGGCACCGCCGAGGTGGCCCGCCTGGTCCGGCTCACCGTCACCCACGACCCGGCCCCCGGCGACCGCAACGGCGAAGTGCTGTGCGACGCCGACCTGGCGATCCTCGCCGCCCCGCCCGCCGCGTACGCCGCCTACACCGCCGAGGTGCGCGAGGAGTACCACTTCGTGCCCAACGACGCCTTCCGGGCGGGCCGTTCGGCGGTCCTGCGGCAACTCCTGGATCTCCCGGCGCTGTTCAGAACGCCGTACGGCCGCGCCGAGTGGGAGCCGACCGCCCGCTACAACCTCACCGCCGAGCTGGAAATGCTGTCGACCGCCGAGGACCCGGCATCCTAGGGTGCGGCCCATGCATGAAATGGGCGGGGATCAGGTGACAGCGGCCGTCGCGGGCTGTGTGGCGGCCCTGGGGACGGCAGTGGGCCGGAACTGGACCGAGGTGACGGCCGGCGGGCTGGACTGGAACTGCCATGAGACGGCGACGCATGTCGCCGACGACCTCGTCGCGTACGCCGCCAACCTGGCCGGCCGCGCCCGGGACGCGTACGTGCCCTTCGAGCTCAGGCTCGACGACGGCACCGACAACTCCGGTCTGCTGCACGTGATCGAGACGACCGGCGCCCTGCTCGCCGCCACCGTCCGCACCGCCTCCCGCCAGGTCCGCGGCTTCCACCCGTACCCCTTCCGCAGCGCCGACCGGGCGGGCTTCGCCGCGATGGGCGTGGCCGAGGTGCTGCTGCACACGCACGACATGGCACAGGGCCTGGGGATCCCCTACCGTCCCGCCGAGGAGCTCGCCGAGTCCGTCCTCGCCTACCTGTTCCCGCACGTCCAGCCCGGCCCGGCGCCCTGGGAGACCCTGCTGTGGGCGACCGGCCGCGGCGAGCTGCCCGGCCGTGCCCGCGTCACCGGCTGGCGCTGGAACAACAACCTCGTCATCCCCGCCGAACGCCTCGACCTGGTCGGCATCCGTCCCGCGGAGGCCCGTGACCTGCGCCTCGGCGGCGACGGCGGCTTCGAGTGGATCGAGGGCGGCCCGTACGAGGGCACCCGGGACGCGGCCGGCTTCCTGCTGAAGGCGTACGAAGGGGGCGTGCACCGGCCGGAGTTCGGGGTCTTCGCGCTGGTCCGCCGCGACGACGGCCTGGCGGTCGGCGGTATCGGCTTCCACTCCGCGCCGGACGAGGAGGGCCGCGTCGAGATCGGCTACGACCTGACCGAGGCCGCCCGCGGCCACGGCTACGCGACGGAGGCGCTCCGCACCCTGGCCGACTGGGCGCTGGCCCGCGACGACGTACGCTCCCTGTTCGCGACGACCGAACCCGCCAACGCCCCCTCCCAGGCCGTGCTCTCCCGCGCCGGCTTCACCCGGGTGAGCGCGGACGGCGAGGGGCCGGCCTTCGAACTGCGCGCCGGGTAGCGGCCGTTACCGGGCAGCGTCGCTCTTGCGCCTGCGCAGCCCCGCCCCGTGCAGCAGTCGTACCACCTCGCGGCTGCTGACCTCCACGGCGCCGGCCCGTACCGCGTCGGCGTAGCGGTGGGAGGGGATGTCGTAGTGGTCGCGTTCGAAGGCGCGGCGCGGGACGGCCAGTTGCTCGGCGAAGCCGTGCAGTTCGGCGTAGGAGACGTCGCTGACCAGGTGGGACCACATCCGGCCGTGGCCCGGCCAGTTCGGCGGGTCGATGTACACGGTCACGAGGACGGCGTCCCGCCGCCGGTGGCCCGGCCGAGCGAGCCGACGGAGGCGACCTTCACGCCCGCCTTGTGGCACACCCAGTGCGGATCGGGGCCGAGTTCCGGTTCGACCTCCAGGGCGTGCGGGTCGCCCGAGCCGCACACCGGGCACAACGGCCAGCGGCCGTACCGCTCCAGGAGCGCGTCCTGCACGTCCTGGGCGACCAGCCCCGCCACGTACCCCGCGCCCTCGGGCCATTGCTCGACCCACCAGCGCCGCTGTACGACGGAGTCCTCGACCAGGGAGACCACGTCCGCCTCGGCGACCTCGCCCGCGACGAGATCCGCGAGCACCAGCGCGCGGGCGGCGTGCAACGACTGTTCCAGGGGGCTTACGGGGTCCATGGTCCCATTGTGCGCGGTCTTGACCCGGAGCCCGATACGAAAATATCTTTCAAGGGTGACCGAGGAGGTGAAGGAAATTTTCACTCCGCACGGAAGCGGCCCGCCGGGCGCGAAACCGCCGGCCCCCGCCGCCCTCGCGGCCAAGGTGCGTACCCTCGCCCCCTCCATGACCCGCTCCATGCAGCGCGTCGCGGAGGCGGTCGCCGGGGACCCCGCGGGCTGCGCCGCCCTCACCGTCACCGGCCTCGCGGAACTCACCGGCACCAGCGAGGCGACCGTCGTGCGCACGGCCCGGCTGCTCGGCTACCCCGGCTACCGCGACCTGCGGCTCGCCCTCGCCGGGCTCGCCGCGCAGCAGCAGTCGGGGCGGGCGCCCACGATCACCACCGACATCGCCGTGGACGACCCGCTCGCCGACGTCGTCGCGAAACTCGCGTACGAGGAGCAGCAGACCCTCGCGGACACGGCCGCCGGTCTCGACACCGGGCAGCTGGGGGCGGCCGTCAGCGCGCTCGCGGGGGCGCGGCGGACCGACGTGTACGGCATCGGGGCGTCCGGTCTGGTCGCCCAGGACCTCACGCAGAAGCTGCTGCGGATAGGGCTGATGGCGCATGCCCCCGGTGATCCGCACCTCGCCGTCACCAACGCGGTGCAGCTGCGGGCGGGTGACGTGGCGATCGCCATCACGCACTCCGGGTCCACCGGGGACGTCATCGAGCCGCTGCGGGTCGCGTTCGAGCGCGGGGCCACGACCGTCGCCGTCACCGGGCGGCCGGACGCGCCGGTGACGCAGTACGCCGACCATGTGCTCACCACATCGACGTCGCGGGAGAGTGAACTTCGGCCCGCGGCGATGTCCTCGCGGACGAGTCAGCTGCTGGTGGTGGATTGTCTGTTCGTGGGCGTGGCGCAGCGGACCTACGAAGCGGCGGCACCGGCGCTCGCGGCGTCCTACGAGGCGCTCGCGCATCGGCACCGGAGTCTGCCGCGCTAGACCGTGGGACCTGATCGTCGTGGGAACGTGCTGGTCCGTCGTGGCCTGTCGCGCGGTTCCTCGCGCCCCTGAGTAGGTTGACCTGGCGCCCATCGAGAAGAGCCGTCTGCCCATGACCACCGAACACCACGGCCTCCGTGCCGAACTCGACTCGCTCACCACCGAGGCCTTCAGACCGGACCTCGCCGAGATCGACACCCTTCCCACCCTCGACATCGCCCGCCTGATGAACGGCGAGGACGCCCAGGTCGCGGCCGCCGTGGCGCGGTGCCTGCCGGCGGTCTCGGCCGCCATCGACGCCGTCGCCGCCCGGATGGCGGACGGCGGCCGGCTGGTGTACGCGGGGGCCGGCACCGCCGGGCGGCTGGGGATCCTCGACGCCTCCGAGTGTCCGCCCACCTTCAACACCCGCCCCGGCCAGGTGGTCGGGGTCATCGCGGGCGGCCCGCGGGCCCTGGTGACGTCGGTGGAGGGGGCCGAGGACTCGGCGGAGCTGGCCCGGCAGGACCTGGACGCGCTCGGGATCGGCGCCGCGGACACGGTCGTCGGGATCTCGGCGTCCGGCCGCACCCCCTACGCCGTCGGCGCCGTCGAGCACGCGCGCGCCCTCGGTGCCCTGACCGTCGGTCTCTCCTGCAACGCGGCCAGCGCGCTCGCGGCCGCCGCCGAGCACGGCATCGAGGTGGTCGTCGGCCCCGAGCTGCTGACCGGGTCCACCCGGCTCAAGGCGGGCACCGCCCAGAAGCTCGTCCTCAACATGCTGTCGACGATCACGATGATCCGGCTCGGCAAGACCTACGGGAACCTGATGGTCGACGTCCGCGCCTCGAACGACAAGCTGCGCGCCCGGTCCCGGCGGATCGTCGCCCTCGCCACGGGCGCGTCGGACGCCGAGATCGAGGACGCCCTCACCGCGACCGGCGGGGAGGTGAAGAACGCCGTGCTGGTGATCCTGGCCGGCGTGGACGGGCCGGCCGCCGCCCGCCTTCTGGAGGAGTCCGACGGCCACCTGCGCGCGGCGCTCACCGCGGCGGCCGGCTGACCCGCACGCTCGGAGGGTGCAGAGATCGCCGTACGACACCGCCACCGCGCTGCTCCCCCTCGTGGGCGGCCCCGCGAACGTCACCTCCGTCGCCCACTGCTTGACCCGGCTGCGGCTGGGCCTCGCCGACCCGGAGCGGGTCGACGGGGAGGCGGTACGGGCGGTACCCGGGGTGCTGGGCGTGGTGGCCGACGGGGCCACCCTCCAGGTGGTGATCGGCCCGGGCGCGGTGGTACCGGTGACCACGGCCTTCGAAGCACTGCTCACCGCAAAGGCGGGCCTGACCGGCCACCAGCCGAGCGGCAATCTGACCGGACACCAGCCGAGCGCCGGCCTGACCGGTCACGAGCCGTGCGGCGGCCGTGCGGACGCCTCGGCTCCGGGTGCTCCCCGGCCGGGTGGTCCCGGGGCCGCCGGGGAGCTTGCCGCGCGGGGGGCCGGACTGAAGGCGGAACGGGACCGGCGGAACGCGACCCCCTTCAAGCGCGCCCTGCGTCGCGTCGCCGACGTCTTCGTGCCGCTCATCCCCGCTCTGATCGGCTGCGGGGTGCTCGCCGGCCTCGACGGGCTGCTCGTGAACGCCGGCCTGCTGACCGGGCTGACCCCCGCCCTCGCCGCGATCGCCTCCGGCTTCATGGCCCTGATCAGCGTCTTCGTCGGCTACAACACGGCGAAGGTGTTCGGCGGGACGCCGGTGCTCGGTGGTGCGGTCGCGGCGATCGTGGTCTGTCCGGGCGTGGCGAAGGTGACCGCGTTCGGGGTCGCCCTCTCCCCCGGTCAGGGCGGGGTCCTCGGAGCCCTGGCCGCCGCGCTGCTCGCGACGTACGTCGAGAGGTGGTGCCGGGGCCGGGTCCCGGACGCCCTCGACGTGCTCCTCACCCCGACCGTCACCGTGCTCGTCGCCGGACTGGCCACGCTCTACGGCCTCATGTACGTCGCCGGACTCGTCTCCACCGCCATCGGCACCGCCGCGAACTGGCTCCTCGCCACCACCGGTCCGCTCGCCGGACTGGTCCTCGGCGGCCTCTTCCTCCCCCTCGTCATGCTCGGCCTGCACCAGGCCCTGATCCCCATCCACACCACCCTGATCCAGCAGCAGGGCTACACCGTGCTGCTCCCCCTGCTCGCCATGGCGGGCGCCGGCCAGGTGGGCGCGGCCCTCGCCGTCTACGTCCGGCTCCGCCACGACACCTCGCTGCGTACGACGATCAGGTCGGCCCTCCCGGCGGGTCTGCTGGGCGTCGGTGAACCCCTGATCTACGGCGTCTCGCTCCCCCTCGGCCGTCCGTTCCTGACCGCCTGTGCGGGCGGGGCGGCCGGCGGGGCGTTCGTCGGGTTCTTCGCGATGCTCGGCGACCGGGTGGGCGCGACCGCGATCGGCCCGTCGGGCTGGGCCCTGTTCCCGCTGGTCACGGGGAACAGGGGCCCGGCCGTGGCGGCGGCGGTCTACGCGGGCGGTCTGCTGACCGGTTACGCGGTCGGCTTCCTGGCCACGTACGTCG
Source organism: Streptomyces arenae (assembly GCF_022343545.1). Taxonomy (NCBI): domain Bacteria; kingdom Bacillati; phylum Actinomycetota; class Actinomycetes; order Kitasatosporales; family Streptomycetaceae; genus Streptomyces; species Streptomyces arenae. The sequence continues at coordinate 179,381 of NZ_JAKQYH010000090.1, read as the reverse complement.
GGTTCAGGGGCGCCGCGCGGAGTGCGTCGAGTGCGCCGGGTGACCCGTCACCTCCGCGATCCAGCTGACGAAGTCCCCCGGGTCCTGGTCGGCGCCGTGACCGGCGTCCCAGTAGTACTTGATGTTCACGTCGTCGCCGAGGTTCCGCAGCCTCGCGGCGAGGTTGGCGGCGACGGTGAGCGAGGTGTCGCTGTCCTTCGTGCCGAGCCGGATCCACCAGTGCCTGGCCCGGTTCGGGTTGACCCGCTCGGCCACGTGGTACATGGCGTTCATCTGGTCGAGCTTCCTGGGCAGGTCGCTGTCGAGGCGGGCGCTGTCGCCCTCCGCGTGGCGCAGGCTGTAGAGGGTGAAGTGGCGGACGGCGGTGGTGCCGGTGCCGAACTCGTTGCACTCCGGGGTGGACAGGTCGAAGGCGTCGAAGGCGGGGGCGTTCTTCTTCCGGGCGCCGACGTGGGTGAGGAAGTCCGCCCAGGTGAAGGTGGCGTTCGTGCCGTCCCAGCCGATGAAGGGGTTCGCGGCGAGGTAGGCGGCTCGGTCGGTGTCGGAGAGGGCGGCCAGGTAGGCGGTCGCGGAGGGCTCCAGATGAGTCCTGAGCAGGTACTCGTCGAGGTTGCGGTCGGTGAGCCGCCCGATCCCGGGTGCCGTGAGCCGGAGTTGGGCCAGGTACTCGGTGAACTGGGCCTTCAGCTCACCGGACACGGTCGCGTCGACCGTCGTACCGTCGGGCAGGGGGTTGCCGCCCCAGCACCACTCGTAGGACATGTCGGAGTGTTCGAGGTCGGTGATCGGGCACCAGTCGCCGCTGGCGAACACCGCGTCGCTGGCGTCGGCCGCGCCCAGCGCCGCCAGTTCCGCCGCGTACAGGGGGCTGTCGCCGGAGGTGCCGAGCAGTGCGGAGAGCGCGCCCCCGGCGCTGGTCCCGGCGGTGACGATCCGGTCCACGTTCCCCGGGACGCGCCCCCGGTTGGACTTCACGTACCGCACGGCCGCCTTGAGGTCCACGATGGCGGCGGGCGCACACCCGTAGTACACGCCGGCCGAGTCCACGAGGGTACGGCCGCGGGCCCCGGGCTCGACGACGACGTACCCGGCGAGCAACGCGAGCAGCGTCCGGTTCGGGCCGCCGCTCCCGCCGCCGGGGCCACCCGGACCGCCGGGCCCGCCGGCGCCCCCGCCGCCGATCCCGGTGGCGCCCGCCACGGACGACGGCATGTAGCCGCCGACGTTGTTGGCCAGGAGGATGGGCGCGTGGGTGGCGTCGACGGCGGTCCCGTCGACGGACACCGGGACGCTGACGTTGAGTCCCTGGTACGTGGTGTCCACGGGGTTCGCCACGTAGCCGGCGACCTTGTAGAAGCGGTACGTCACGTCGTGGGTGACGCCGGCGGTGTCGGTGATGCCGGTGGTCAGCTCCGTGTACGCGCCCGGGTCGAACACCAGGGCCGTCTCCGCCTGGTCCTTCCGCACCGGGTTCGCGGCCTGCGCGGCCGTCGCGGGCCCGGCGGCGGGGACCGCGGCGGCCGCGGTGAGCCCCATGACCACAGTTCTGCGCTTCACTCGCTTCACTTCCGTCTCCTGAGTAGGCGGCTCGTGACAACGGGGCCCAGTGCAGCACTGGTTCACAAAATTGTCAGCAATATCGCTGGAAACTCAGGCTGTTCTCAGCCACGTCCGGTGGCGTCCGCGAGGATCGCCCGGAGCCGCGCCAGGCACTCGGCGACGAAGGCGGGGAAGGTCCGCCAGTAGTAGGCGACCCCGCTGACACCGACGGCGATCGCCCAGCCCCGGGCCCGGGCCCAGGTCTCGTCGTCCAGGCCCAACGCGTCCCGGTAGGCGTGCCGGGCGGCCGCCGGCAGATCCCAGAGCACGGAGTGCTCGGCGTCCGGGTGACCGACCGAGAGGGACCCGAAGTCGATGACCGCGTGCAGGCGGCCCTCCCGGACCAGGAGGTTGGTGGGCTTGAGGTCGCCGTGCAGCCACACGTGCGGCCCCCGGGGGCCGGGCAGCGCGAGGGCCGCCCGCCACAGCCGCTCCAGGGTGTCGACGTCGAGTTCCGCGCCCGCGACCGCGCGGCACTCGTCGAAGTACTCGCCGACCCAGCCGTCGCACTCCCGCAGGCCGCCTCCGCGGTACCAGCTCAGGTCACCCGCGCGCACCGCCCCCATGAGGTCGATGCCGTGCAACTCCCTTACGACCGAGGCCAGGTCGGCGCCGAAGGCGGCCCAGTCCCGGACGCTGTCCGGACCGGCCTCGGCGCCCTCGATCCAGCGGTAGACCGACCAGCGGGCCGGGTAGGCACCGGTGGGCGTCCCGGCGTGCACGGGCTCGGGCACCGGGCACGAGAGGGCGGGCGCCAGACGCGGCAGCCACTCCTGCTCCTTGCGCAGCGCCAGCCCCTTCTCCACGGTCCGGGGAAGACGCACCAGCAGGTCCTCGCCGAGCCGGTACATGGTGTTCTCCGTCCCGGCCCCGACCCGCGCCAGCGGCAGCCCCGCCCACTCCGGGCACTGAGCCGCCAGCAGCCCCCGCACCAGCCCCTCACCGACCGCGATCTCCCCCTCATGAAGCCCCACCCCAGCAGTCTGCCCACCACCCACCCCACAGAGCCAACGAGTTACGCACCCGGCTGCCGAGCCGACCGCGGTCCGGTGGGGTGCTGTCGGTGGGGCCGACCGCGGTCCAGGGGGTGCTGTCGGTGGGGTGTGCCAGGCTGGTTTGTATGAATCATGCCCAGCTCACCGCCCTCGGACGGGCGCTTCGTCTGCTCGGGGAGCATGGGGAGGCGCTGACCGGGGACACGCCCGACGCGAAGTTGCACGAGGTCAAGGACGATCTGCGGCGCGCTCTCGACCTGCTGGAGGAGAGCGTCAGCGCCGCCGCGCCCACCACCCGGTGCGCCGAGCACCCGCAGGGCCCCGTGGACGAGAGCGCACCCGACCTGTGCCTGCTGTGCGAGACACGGCGGCGGGCGGCGCGGCGGTCGGAGTTCGGGGGCGGGCCCCGGCCACCCGCGCAGGGCGAGGCCGCGGGGCCCTCCATGTCCCGGTACGGGGTGCGCGCCGACCGGCCGCAGGCGCAGCAGCGGTGGCTGCCGGAGGCGTGGAACGGGCGGGAGTGGGAGCTGTGCGGCACCCCGCGGCGTGACCGGCGGGAGGCCGAGCTGTACCTGGCCGCCCAGCGGCGCGGGTCCCGGCCCGCGATGGCCTACCGGCTGGTGCACGAGTTCACCGACTACGAGGTGCTCCGGGTGTGGGGCACTCCCGTGCACGTCGACATCGAGCCGCTCGGCAATCTGTAGCGGCGGCCAGTGGCACGCCGCTCGTTCTCTGACTAAGGTCAGAGAATGGATGCGACGCAGATCGACCAGGTACGGCGGTTCAACCGGACCGTCACCGAACGCGTGGGCGTGCTCCACGACCGCTACCTCGGCCGCGACCGGCCGATCGGCGAGGCACGGCTGCTCTGGGAGATCGGCGAGCGGGGCCAGGACGTGCGCGTCCTGCGGGAACGCCTCGGCCTCGACTCCGGGTACGTCAGCCGGCTGCTGCGGTCCCTGGAGACCGGCGGCCTGGTGACGGTGGAGCCGCAGCCCGAGGACAGGCGGGTGCGTACCGTGCGGCTGACGGAGAAGGGGCGGGCGGAGCGCGCCCTGCTCGACGACCGCAGCGACGAACTGGCCGGTTCCCTGCTCGGGCCGCTGAACACCGAGCAGCGCGCCCGGCTGGTCGCGGCCATGGCCGAGGTCGACCGGCTGCTGACCGCCGGGACGGTCACCCTGGACGTCGTCGACCCCGACCACCCCGACGCCCGGCACTGCCTGCGCTCCTACTTCGCCGAGTTGCAGGAGCGCTTCGACACCGGCTTCGATCCCGCGCGCAGCCTGCTGCCGGACGCCGGTGAACTGCGGCCCCCGCGCGGCCTGTTCCTCGTCGCCCGGCTGCACGGCGAGGCCGTCGGCTGCGCCGGGGTGAAGCTGCCGGCCGGGGCCCCGGCGGAGATCAAGCGCATGTGGGTGGCCCCGCGGGCCCGCCGGCTCGGCCTCGCCCGCCGGTTCCTCACCGAACTGGAGGCGCGGGCGGCCGGGCACGGCTACGACACCCTGCGCCTCGACACCAACAAGACGCTCGACGCCGCGATCAGCCTCTACCACTCCTTCGGCTTCCGGGAGGTCCCCGCCTTCAACGACGAGCCCTACGCCCACCACTGGTTCGAGAAGCGGATCACCCCGGCACCGCCGGCGGAACCGGTGCCGCCATCCAGGCAGTGAACGCCCGGACCCCATGTGTCACGGCGCCGTCCCGGGTACCTGAGCGGAGACACGTACGCGGAAGGGGTTCGGCGCAATGAGGATCGATCTGACGGGCCGCACGGCACTGGTCACCGGCTCCACACAGGGCATCGGCGCGGCGATCGCCGTCGGGCTGGCCCGCGCCGGGGCCCGGGTGGGCGTCAACGGCCGGGACGAGAAACGCGTCCGGGACAGCGTCGCCCGGCTGGCGGAGCAGGCGCCCGGCGCCGATCTCGTCCCGGTCGCGGCGGACGTGAGCGGCGAGGAGGGGGCCCGGCGGGCGGCCGAGCTCCTGCCGGACGTCGACATCCTCGTCAACAACCTGGGGATCTTCGGCTCCGAGGACCCCCTGAAGATCAGCGACGACGAGTGGCGGCGCTACTTCGAGGTGAACGTCCTGGCCGCCGTCCGGCTGACCCGGATGTACCTGCCGGGGATGACCGAACGCGGGTGGGGGCGCGTCCAGTACATCGCCAGTGACTCGGCGGTCGTCATCCCCGCCGAGATGATCCACTACGGCATGTCGAAGACCGCGCTGCTCGCGGTCGGCCGCGGCTTCGCCAAGCAGGCCGCGGGTACCGGCGTCACGGTGAACTCCGTGATCGCCGGTCCCACCCACACCGGCGGCGTCGAGGACTTCGTCTACGAACTCGTCGACCGCGACCTGCCCTGGGACGAGGCCCAGCGGGCCTTCATGCGCGAGCACCGCCCGCAGTCGCTGCTCCAGCGCCTGATCGAACCGGAGGAGATCGCCCACATGGTCGTCTATCTCAGCTCCGACCAGGCCTCGGCCACCACCGGGGGCGCCCTGCGCGTGGACGGCGGATACGTCGACGCGATCCTGCCCTGAGCAGCCCCGAGCAGCCTAGGGCGGCCGTCGGCCGGGTCAGGCCGGGTCAGGCCGGGTGAGGCCGGGTCAGCCGAGCAGCGGCGACGGGGTGAAGTCGTACCCCTCCCACAGCCGCCTCGTCGTCTCCTCCGGGTACGGCGTGACCGTCGGGTTCGTGTCCAGGACCTGGGTGCTGCGGTGCTCGGGGTCGTACGCCGGCCAGCCCGGGTCTCCCGTCCTCGCGAACGCCGTCCACGCGGTGCGGAAACGGGTGGAGAGGGTCTCGGCCTCGGGGGTGACGCCGGCCCCGGCCCAGAGGAGGTTGGCGAGGTCCGCCTCGAACGTGCCGAAGAGCAGCGGGATGTCCAGGCCGTGGCAGGCGCCGAGCAGGCCGCCGCTGCCGGGGGCGGCCCAGGTCAGTTCGTAGAGGTGGGCGCGGCCGCCGCCCGCGGTCTGGGCCTCCGCCAGGCGCAGCGAGGGCATGGCGAACAGCCAGTCCGTCTGGACCTGTTCGTACAGAGCGGTCGGTGACGCCTCGGGGTGGGCCGCGCGGTAGGCCCGCTCGCCCGCCTCGCCGCCGGGCGCGAACAGCCGCAGCGCGCCCGTCGCCTGCTCGTCCGTGATCTTGCCGTACATGCCACCCATGACCAGGAAGAGGCGGAACTCGTCGCGGTTGTGGCCGACGAGGAGGTCCACGTCCCGGGCGGCGCCGGAGGCGAGGGCCTGCCAGGGAGTGGCGGGCAGCACGTCACCGTCGACCACCGGGGAGAACGGGGTGACGGTCGGCGCGATCCGGCCCCAACGGTCCACGTACTGGGCCATCTTGGCGCCCAGCGTCTGCCCGGCCTCGGTCAGCCGCCGCGGATCGGTCGTCGCCAGGTCGGCCACCGTGGGGCGCAGCCCGGCCTCGGCCGCCAGCGCCCGGCCGATGTCCTCGGCCAGTTCGGCGGAGAAGAAGGTGCCCGGGACGCTCTGCGCGATCGCCCGCCGGAACAGGCCGCGTGCCCTCGGCATCGCGAGGAGGGAGGCCACCGACCCGGCGCCCGCGGACTCGCCGAAGACCGTGACCTGGCCGGGGTCGCCGCCGAACGCCGTGATGTTCTCCCGCACCCACTCCAGCGCCGCCACCTGGTCCAGCAGGCCGCGGTTCGCGGGCGCGCCCTCGACGTGGGCGAAACCCTCCATGCCGACGCGGTAGTTGAGGGTGACCACGACGACGTCCCCCTCACGGGCGATGCGCCGCGCGTCGTAGCCGGGGCTGCCGGAGTGGCCCAGCTTGTAGGCGCCGCCGTAGATCCACACCATCACGGGGCGCCGGGCGGCCGGGTCCGGGGCGGGCGTCCACACGTTCACCGTCAGCCAGTCGTCACCCTCGGGGGCGTCCAGTACGCCGGTGCGTCCCTGGATGCCCAGGTCCTGCGGGGGCGGCGGGCCGAAGGCGTACGCTTCCCGGGTCCCGTCCCACGAGCGGGCCGGCCGGGGCGCCGCGAACCTGGCCTCGCCCACCGGGGGCTCGGCGAACGGGATGCCCCGGAAGACCGCCAGGCCGTCCTCCCGGAGTCCGCGCACGGCACCGGCGGCCGTACGCACGACGGGGCCTTCGGCTCCGGAGACCGACTGGGAGGGCTCGCTCGTGGTCATGGTCACTCACCTTCGCATCGCCGACTGGTGGTCACTCATGGAACGCCCGGCACTTCGCACAAGTGCCGAACATCCCTCACCCCTTGGAGTGAAACCCGGTCAGCCGTGCTCCGCGACGAACGCCCTCGCCTGCTCCTCGTCGATCTCGTAGACCGTCTCGTGCGCCCGTGGGTCCCGCGCGTGGAAGGTGTGGAACATCGGGCTCGCCGGGCCGTCCAGCTCCACCAGCGACGCCGAGGCCCCGCGCACCGCCCGCTCGCCGCCGGGCGCCACGGTCAGGTCGATCCGGTTGACCGCCCCCGGTGTCACCCACACCGGCACCGACTCCAGCAGGCCGAAGAGCTGCAGGTGGTAGTGCCCGGTGAGGATCACCCGTACGTCGCTCCCCCGGATCACGGCCGCCAGGTCACCGGGGTCCCGGAGTCCGAAGACCGGCTGGGTCGCCGAGAGGCCGAGGGCGAACGGCGGGTGGTGGAAGGCGAGGACCGTGCCGTGCTCGGCCGGGGTACGCAACACCTCGCGCAACCACTCCAACTGGCGCGCGCCCAGACGGCCGTAGACCTTACCGGGCACCAGCGAGTCCAGGGTGACGAAGCGCCGGCCGCCGACAGTACTGACGGCGGCCCGCTCCTCCGGCCCGAACACCAGCTCGGCGCGGTCGGTGCCGTCGGCGTCCAGATGCCCGCTGCCCAGCACCTTGGCGAAGGCCTCACGCTCGTCGTGGTTGCCGGTGGTGTAGATGGCGGGGATGCCACGGGCCTGCGCATACGCGCCGATCAGCGTGCGCAGGGTCGTGTACGCCTCCACCGCGCCGTCGTCCGCGAGGTCGCCGGTGACGACGACCGCGTCGAGGCCCTGGAGGTGGCGGAGTTCGTCGAGCATCAGACGCAGGGACGCGGTGGCGTTGACGCCGCGCTTGTTGGGGGCGTCGGTGCGGTCCAGGTGGGTGTCGGAGAGATGCAGGATCCTCATCTCCGAGAGACTAGAAGCCTGTTGGGGCGGTCGGCCAGACGGTAACGACGAGGGCTCGGGACGCTCCCGCTCGCACCCGCCGCACAGCGCCGCCACCGGCCGCTCTTCCCTCAGGTTGACCAGGTAGACAGCGGGGGTGCGAACTCCTACGACCACTGCAACGCGGACCGTGCCGACCGGACCGGCCAGGCGCCCCACCCCGCGCCGGGCTCGCAGAACGACGCCGTCGTCACGATGAACCGCCTGATCAAGCAGCTGCGCATCACGATCCTGCTCGTACTCGGAACCAGGGTCATCGGAATCGCGTTGAGCATCGTCGAGAACCTGCCCGCGCGGAACCTCCGGGCGACCCTGGGCGACTGGGTCCTGACCTCGGTCGTCCTCTGCGTCCTGGCGGTCGTGGTGCACTCCGCGATCTACGGCGCCGTGCACCTCGTCGTGCGGCGAAGGGCCCTGGCACCGATGGAAGCGCCCGAAGGCCGGGCGGCCGTCGACCGGCGTCGTGGGCTGACCGGGCAGTTGCGCGTCTCGCTTCTGATCACCCTCGGAGTGACGGCCTTCGGCCTGGTCCAGGCCCTCCTGGACAGCCAGGGATCGGGCGCCCTCCTGATCGCCCTGCGGGACTGGGCCGGGGTGACGGCCGTCCTGTGCGCCTTCGTGGCCGTGGTGCAAACCGTGATCTACACCGCCGCGCACGTCGGACGGCCGGAAGGGAGGGAAGTACGCCGGGCGGGGGCCGGGCTGCTGATCATGCTCGCGATCGACGCGCTCTACGCCTGGCCGCTGTGGACGAGGGCGGTCGATGACGCCTCCCGGACGCCGTTCCGGCTGGCGTGCGCTCTGCTCGCCCTGATTCCGGCGCTCACCGCGCTCGCGTCATGGGCCCGGGCGAGAACACGCCGGCCGGAGCCGTCCATCGCATGGAACCGGGCCCTGCTCTTCGGGATCGTGTCCTTGCCGCTCCAAGCGGTGGTGTCCCTGGTTTTCCTGGCGGTCGCCTGACCGCGGCGGGCGTCGGCCGGCAGACCTGACGGCCGGGACGCAGGACGTCCCGGCCGTTCGTGTGAGGGCAGTTGCTCAGCTCAGGGTCTTGAGCGCGGCCGCGTCGTACGGCTTCAGGGCGGCCGTGTCGCCGGCCAGCACCTTCGACGCCCACTCGGGGTCCTGGAGGAGGGCGCGGCCGACGGCGACCATGTCGTACTCCTCGCGCTCCAGGCTGTCGAGGAGGTCGTCGATGCCCTTGACCGGGGAACCCTCGCCCTGGAAGCCCTTGATGAAGTCGCCGTCGAGGCCGACCGAGCCGACGGTGATGGTGGGCTTTCCGGTGAGCTTCTTGGTCCAGCCGGCCAGGTTCAGGTCGGAACCGTCGAACTCGGGGAGCCAGTAGCGGCGGGTGGAGGCGTGGAAGGCGTCGACGCCGGCGGCGGCCAGCGGCGTGAGGATCGCCTCCAGCTCCTCGGGGGTCTCGGCGAGGCGGGCGTCGTAGTTGTCGGACTTCCACTGCGAGAAGCGGAAGATGACCGGGAACTCGGCGGAGACCGACGCGCGGACCGCGGCGACGATCTCGGCGGCGAACTTCGTACGGGCGACCGGGTCGCCGCCGTACGCGTCGGAACGGCGGTTGGTGCCCGCCCACAGGAACTGGTCGAGCAGGTAGCCGTGGGCGCCGTGCAGCTCGACCCCGTCGAAGCCGATGCGCTCGGCGTCGGCCGCGGCCGCGGCGAACGCGGCGATCACGTCGTCCAGGTCCTGCCGGGTCATCTCCTTGCCCTCGCCCTCGGTGCCGTCCAGGCGGATGCCGGAGGGACCGACGGCGGGGGCGTCCGCGATCGGCGACTGGCCCTGCTTGCGGACCATGCCGATGTGCCACAGCTGCGGGACGATCGTGCCGCCGGCCGCGTGCACACCCTCGGCGACCTTCGCCCAGCCCGCCAGCTGCTCCTCGCCGTGGAACCGCGGGACACGGCTGCTGTTTCCGGCCGAGTCGTGGCCGACGTACGTCCCCTCGGTGACGATCAGACCGACACCGGCGGCGGCCCGGCGGGAGTAGTACGAGACCACGTCCTCGCCGGGGACGCCGCCAGGGCTGAACTGGCGGGTCATCGGCGCCATCACGATCCGGTTGGGGACCGTCAGCCCGTTCAGGGCGATGGGACGGGAGAGGATCTCGGCCGCGCGGGAGGCGGGAGGCGTGGTGACGGTCACGTGGGGGGCTCCTCGTGAGTAGGTCGGGCACCGGGGGTGGCACCCGAGTCCATAGACCGGACGGTATGTGCACACGCATCGAGTGCACGTCTGTGCACAACGGTCTGCCCGGACGCGCACATTCCCGCTCCCGCGTCCGAGCCGTGTGACCCCCGCCACGGAGCGCCGCCCGAGCGCGGCAGCCGCCCTTATCGGGTGGCCGTCGCGCCGCCGCCCTGCGAGCATCTGCGGATGCTGACACTCGCCGATGATCTCGGCCATCTCTCCTACGACGTCACCGGTGACGGGCCGCCCGTCGTGCTCGTGCACGCCGGCGTGGCGGACCACCGCATGTGGGACGCGGTCGCGCCGGCCCTCGCGGCACGGCACACGGTCGTCCGGTACGACCTGCGCGGCTTCGGCGAGTCCGCACCCCCGAGCGGGCCGTTCAGCGAGACCGACGACCTGCGCCGCCTCCTGGACCACCTCGATCTCGGGCGGGTCCGGCTGGTGGGCGCGTCCTGGGGCGGCCGGGTGGCCGTGGACTTCACCCTCTCCCACCCGGACCGGGTGCACTCCCTGGCGCTGTTCGCCCCGCCCTGGCCGGGATACGACTGGTCCGCGGAGATGATCGCCTACGACGAGGCCGAGACGGCGGCCCTGGCCGCCGGTGACCTGGACACCGCCGTACAGGTGAACCTGGACATGTGGCTGCGCGGACCGGCCCGCGCCTGGCTCGACGTCGCCGCCGGACTGGCCGACGGACTCCGCGGCCCGTTGCGGACCTCGCTGGTGAACCAGGACGTGGTGGGCGGGCACTCCCAGGGCCCCGCGTCCGGTGACATCGCCGCCGTCTCCGTCCCCACCCTGGTGGGGGTCGGCAGGCTCGACGTCGCCGACTTCCAGGACATCGCCCGCCGGTACGCCACCGGGATCCCGGGCGCCACCCTGGTCGAGTTCCCCGCCGCCGCGCACCTCATAGCCCTGGACGCCCCCACCGAACTCGTCACGGCACTGGAGCCGTTCCTGGCCCGCTGAGAGCACCGCGCCCGGGTACGGCGAAGGGCGGCACTCCCTGTCGAACAGGGAGTGCCGCCCTCGGTACCGCTGGGGAACCGCCGAGCCGTCAGGCTCAGAAGTCCATGTCACCGCCCGGCATGCCGCCCGGAGCGGCCGCGGCGGCCTTCTCCGGCTTGTCGGCGATGACGGCCTCGGTGGTGAGGAACAGCGCGGCGATGGAGGCGGCGTTCTGCAGGGCGGAACGCGTCACCTTCGCCGGGTCGATGATGCCCTCGGCGACCAGGTCGACGTACTCGCCGGTCGCGGCGTTCAGGCCGTGACCCGGGGTGAGGTTGCGGACCTTCTCCACCACGACACCGCCCTCGAGGCCGGCGTTGACGGCGATCTGCTTCAGCGGGGCCTCGAGCGCGAGCTTCACGGCCTGCGCGCCGGTCGCCTCGTCACCCTCCAGCTCCAGCTTCTCGAAGACCTGGGAGGCCTGGAGCAGGGCCACGCCACCACCGGCGACGATGCCCTCCTCGACGGCCGCCTTGGCGTTGCGCACGGCGTCCTCGATGCGGTGCTTGCGCTCCTTGAGCTCGACCTCGGTCGCGGCACCGGCCTTGATGACGGCGACGCCACCGGCGAGCTTGGCCAGGCGCTCCTGGAGCTTCTCGCGGTCGTAGTCCGAGTCGGACTGCTCGATCTCGGCGCGGATCTGGTTGACCCGGCCCTGGACCTGCTCGGTGGAGCCGGCACCGTCGACGATGGTGGTCTCGTCCTTGGTGATGACGACCTTGCGGGCGCGGCCCAGCAGGTCGAGGGTCGTGTTCTCGAGCTTGAGACCGACCTCCTCGGAGATGACCTCGCCGCCGGTGAGGATGGCGATGTCGTTCAGCATCGCCTTGCGGCGGTCGCCGAAGCCCGGGGCCTTGACGGCGACGGACTTGAAGGTGCCGCGGATCTTGTTGACGACCAGGGTCGACAGGGCCTCGCCCTCGACGTCCTCGGCGATGATCAGCAGCGGCTTGCCCGACTGCATGACCTTCTCAAGGAGCGGGAGCAGGTCCTTGACGGAGCCGATCTTCGAGTTGGCGATCAGGATGTACGGGTCGTCGAGGGACGCCTCCATACGCTCCATGTCGGTGGCGAAGTACGCCGAGATGTAGCCCTTGTCGAAGCGCATACCCTCGGTGAGCTCCAGCTCCAGACCGAAGGTCTGGGACTCCTCGACGGTGATGACGCCTTCCTTGCCGACCTTGTCCATGGCCTCGGCGATGAGCTCGCCGATCTGGGTGTCGGCGGCGGAGATGGAGGCCGTGGAGGCGATCTGCTCCTTGGTCTCGACATCCTTGGCCTGCTCGAGCAGGGCACCGGAGACGGCCTCGACGGCCTTCTCGATACCGCGCTTGAGGGCCATCGGGTTGGCGCCGGCGGCTACGTTGCGCAGGCCTTCCTTGACCAGGGCCTGGGCGAGCACGGTCGCGGTGGTCGTACCGTCACCGGCGACGTCGTCCGTCTTCTTGGCGACTTCCTTGACCAGCTCGGCGCCGATCTTCTCGTACGGGTCCTCGAGCTCGATCTCCTTGGCGATGGAGACACCATCGTTGGTGATCGTGGGGGCGCCCCACTTCTTCTCGAGGACGACGTTGCGGCCCTTGGGGCCGAGCGTCACCTTGACGGCGTCCGCGAGCTGGTTCATGCCGCGCTCGAGGCCGCGCCGCGCCTCCTCGTCGAACGCGATGATCTTGGCCATGTGAAGTGGTCCCTCCAGGACTGGGGGTGAGTCTTCGAGGACCGCGCCCGCGCCCGCGACGGACGGCTCGCCGACCCGTGGGTTCCTTGCCCCACCCGGCCTGCGGGCCTCACCGACCCGGTCCTTCTTTGTCACTCTCACCTTCAGAGTGCTAACGCCAATGATTAGCACTCGCCCATGCCGAGTGCAAGCGCCTCCCGGGGATCGGCCACCGGGAGTCAGGCCCGTCCAGGGCGCGGCCCACGGCCCGTCGGGGGCCGCCCCCGGGCATGCCGAAGGGCTCGTGCCCCGGGAGGCACGAGCCCTTCGAAGAAGTACAGAAGAACGTCGCTGTCAGTCGGCGCGTGCTTCAGCCGGTCGCCAAGCGGACCATGTCCGCCTGCGGCCCCTTCTGGCCCTGCGAGATCTCGAAATCGACTCGCTGACCCTCTTCCAGGGTGCGGTACCCGTCCATCTGGATCGCGCTGTAGTGGACGAAAACATCCGCACCACCGTCGACCGCGATGAAGCCGTACCCCTTCTCCGCGTTGAACCACTTGACGGTGCCCTGAGCCATGCCTAACTCCCCTATTACTGGCCCTTGCACAGATCCACACTTCGCGGATCCGGGTCAGACCTCACCCCCCATTGGTTGGGGGCGTGCGCCGGAACGCGTCGACCGCGGCTGAATGTATCTGTCCAACTGCCGTCTGCAACAGGTCAATCGGACGAGAATTCTGGGCGGGAAGGGTCCGGAATGTAGCGAGAATTCGGCCGAATTCAGGGCAAGTCGGGCCCCATAAAAGCCACAAAAGCCGCATACGACCCACACACTTTGGCTACTTCTTGGCGGGCTCGCGGTATCGAATAACAGGGCCCGTGACCCGGAGATCCGGACCGTGTTCCCCAACTGTACCGCGCTCAACCACACAGAATTGCCCCCTCCGCTTCTCTCGCGGAGGGGGCAATCGATTGAACAATGGGTGATGGCTGTTACCGAAGGTAATGTTCGGTCATTCGGCCATCACGTCAGGCGGCCGGGGCGCTCAGCCGCCGGCGACGGCCGGGATGATCGAGACGCCGGCGCCGTCCGGGGTGGCCGTCTCCAGGCCCTGCTCGAAACGCACGTCGTCGTCATTGACGTACACGTTGACGAAGCGGCGCAGCTTGCCCTGGTCGTCGAGGACGCGGGCGGCGATTCCGGTGTGGCTGTTCTCCAGGTCGGCGATGACCTCGCCGAGGTTCGCGCCCTCGGCGGTGACCTCGGCCTTGCCGCCGGTGTAGGTGCGCAGGATGGTCGGGATGCGGACGGTGACGCTCACGTGTGAACCTCCGGTAGCTGTGTGGCGCCCCTTCAGGGGCGCGGGACCGAGTCGATGTGCGGCTGCCGCCGCGCGGGCGCGACCAGCCCCCACCGGCCCGCGGAACGACGACTGCCTACTGGGTCAGCCCAGCCTCACGGAACGACTCGAGAGTGGGCCGGATGGTCGCCGTCAGACCGGTCCCCGCGACCGCGTCCAGCGTCTTCAGTCCGTCACCCGTGTTGAGTACGACGACCGACTTCGACGGGTCGATGAGCCCGTTCTCGATGAGCTTCCTGGTGACTCCGACGGTCACCCCGCCGGCGGTCTCCGCGAAGATGCCCTCGGTCCGCGCGAGCAGCTTGATCGCGTCGACGATCTGCTCGTCGTCGACGTCCTCCACGGCGCCGCCGGTACGCCGGGCGATGTCGAGGACGTACGGACCGTCGGCCGGGTTGCCGATCGCCAGCGACTTGGCGATGGTGTCCGGCTTCTGCGGCCGGACCACGTCGTGACCCGCCTTGTACGCGGTCGACACCGGGGAGCAGCCCTCGGCCTGCGCACCGAAGATCTTGTACGGCTTGTCCTCGACGAGCCCGAGCTTGATCAGCTCCTGGAGCCCCTTGTCGATCTTCGTGAGCTGCGAGCCGGAGGCGATCGGGACCACCAGCTGGTCCGGGAGCCGCCAGCCCAGCTGCTCGCAGATCTCGTACGCGAGCGTCTTGGAGCCCTCGGCGTAGTACGGCCGCAGGTTGACGTTGACGAAGCCCCAGCCCTCGCCGGCCGGGTCGCCGATCAGCTCGGAGCAGAACCGGTTCACGTCGTCGTAGTTGCCCTCGATGCCGACGAGCTCGCCGCCGTAGATCGCGGCCATCACGACCTTGCCCTGCTCCAGGTCGTGCGGGATGAACACGCAGGAACGGAAGCCGGCCCGGGCGGCCGCGGCACCCACCGCGCCGGCCAGGTTGCCGGTGGAGGAGCAGGAGAGCGTGGTGTAGCCGAAGGCGCGGGCGGCCTCGACGGCCTGGGCGACGACCCGGTCCTTGAAGGAGTGCGTCGGGTTGCCGGAGTCGTCCTTCACGTACAGCCCGCCGGTGACCCCCAGCTCCTTGGCCAGGTTGTCGGCCTGCACCAGCTTGGTCCAGCCGGGGTTGATGTTCGGCTTGGTCGTCACGTCCGCCGGGACGGGCAGCAGCGGCGCGTAGCGCCAGATGTTCGCGGGTCCCGACTCGATCCGCTTCCGCAGCTCCTCGGCGTCGTAGGCCGAGAAGTCATACGCGATCTCGAGCGGGCCGAAACACTCCTCGCAGGCGAAGACCGGGCCGAGCGGCACCCGGTGCCCGCACTCGCGGCAGGACAGCGCCGTGGCGGGGCCGAGGTCTACGGTCTTCGGGGAATCGGTTGCAACAGTCTGCGCAGCCATGTGAGGCGAGGCCCTTTCTCCTCATCTTCCTCACGACGCATCTCGCCGTGAGACGGATTTGGCACCTTCCCTAGCCGGGAGCCTCGCTGAGAGCACGAGTACCGACTGGAGGGTTGCCGGGGCTTCATCGGGCCGTTTCCCTCTGCCCCTCTGGATGAGCTGTATTCGGTTGTCAACGGGCGGTGGCCCCAGGACATGCGATGGTCACCGGCGTTGTTCAAGACTGTAACCGAAGGCCAGGACAGTTGAGATAGTCGTCCGTACCGCGAGATGGATCACACCTCGCAGTGTGATCGTGACAGTGAGGAGCCGCTGACTGTGCTGGAAGAAGTCGAGCGCTGGCTGGCCACCCGCTCCTGGTCCGTGAACGACCGCCCGCTGCACCGGATACTCGCCGCCAAGCAGCGCACCGGTCAGTCCGTCTCCGTCGTGCTGCCCGCGCTCGACGAGGAGGAGACGGTCGGCGACATCGTCGCCGTCATCCGCCACGACCTGATGCGGCAGGTGCCGCTCGTCGACGAGATCGTGGTCGTCGACTCCGGGTCCACCGACCGTACGGCGGAGGTGGCCGCCGCGGCGGGCGCGCGGGTCGTCCACCGTGACTCGATCCTGCCGCGCATCCCCGCGGTCCCCGGCAAGGGCGAGGTCCTCTGGCGCTCCCTCCTGGTCACCACCGGGGACATCGTCTGCTTCGTCGACGCGGACCTCAGGGACTTCTCCTCCGACTTCGTCACCGGGATCGTCGGCCCGCTGCTGACCGACCCCGGCGTGGACCTGGTCAAGGCGATGTACGACCGCCCGCTGGCCGGCGCGGCCGGGCAGGGCGGCCGGGTCACGGAGCTGATGGCCCGCCCGCTGCTGAACATGCACTGGCCGCAGCTGGCCGGGTTCGTGCAGCCGCTCGGCGGCGAGTACGCGGCCCGCCGCGGCCTGCTGGAACAGCTGCCCTTCCCGGTCGGCTACGGCGTGGAGCTGGGCATGCTGGTGGACGCCCTGCACCTGGTCGGCCTGGACGCCCTCGCCCAGGTGGACGTGGGGGTCCGCAAGCACCGCCACCAGGACGGCCAGGCGCTCGGCCGGATGTCCGCCGCGATCTACCGCACGGCCCAGCTGCGGCTGGCCCGCGGCCACCTGGTCCGCCCGGCCCTGACCCAGTTCGAGCGGGGGGAGAACGGCTTCGAACCGCGCACGTACTCCGTGGACACGGAGGAGCGGCCGCCGATGGTGGAGATCGCGGAGTACGCCGAGCGCCGGGTGGCGTGACCTCGTATACCTTCCGGGCGTCGGGCACAGCCGTACGTTTGAGCGTTTACGGGCCGGGCTAGGTTCAGGCGTATGGCTTCTCCCCTTGCTTCCACCGGCGGTGCCGAAGTACTGGTCGCGTCGAACCGCGGCCCGGTCTCGTACGAGGTGCGCCCTGACGACCCGGCCGGCGCGCTGCACGTCAAACGGGGCGGCGGCGGGCTGGTCTCCGGGCTGTCGGCGATCGGGCCGGACGCGAACGCGGTGTGGGTGTGCGCCGCGCTGGGCGACGGCGACCGCGAGGCGGTCCGCCGGGCCGCGGGCGGCCGGCTGCCGGCGGCGGACACCGGGGGCCAGCAGGTCCGGATGCTCGACATCGACGCGGACGTGTTCTCGGACGCGTACAACGGCGTCGCCAACTCGGTGCTGTGGTTCGTCCACCACATGCTCTACCAGACCCCGCTGGAGCCCGTCTTCGACGCGGAGTTCCGGCGCCAGTGGGCGTCGTACCAGGCCTACAACCGCGCGTTCGCCGAGGCGCTGGCCGAGGAGGCGGGCGAGGGGGCGGTGGTGGTCATCCAGGACTACCACCTGGCGCTCGCGCCCCGGATGCTGCGGCAGCTGCGCCCCGACCTGCGGATCGGCCACTTCTCCCACACTCCCTGGGCGCCGCCGGACTACTTCCGGCTGCTGCCCGACGACATCGCCGCGGAGCTGCTGAGCGGGATCCTCGGCGCCGACCACGCGGCGTTCCTGACGCGGCGCTGGGCGGACGCGTTCGTCGACTGCTGTCACGCGGTGCTGGGCCCGGGGATCCCCTCCTCGGACACCCGGATCGGGGTGCACGGGCTGGGGGCCGACGCGGACTTCCTGCGCAAGCGGGCGCACGAACCCGACGTGGCCGAGCGGATGCGGGCGCTGCGCGAGGAGATCGGCGGCGCGGATCGCCGGACCGTCGTGCGCGTCGACCGGACCGAGCTGTCGAAGAACATCGTGCGGGGGCTGCTGGCCTACCGGCAGCTGCTCGACGACCACCCCGAGTGGCGGGAGCGGGTGGTGCACGTCGCGTTCGCGTACCCCTCGCGGCAGGACCTCGCCGTGTACCGGGAGTACACGGCCGAGGTGCAGCGGGTCGCCGACGAGATCAACTCGGCGTACGGCACGGCGGGCTGGACGCCGGTGGTGCTGCACGTCAAGGACGACTTCGCTCGGTCGCTCGCGGCGTACCGGCTGGCCGACGTGGCACTGGTGAACCCGATCCGGGACGGCATGAACCTGGTCGCGAAGGAGATCCCGGTGGTGTCGGACGAGGGGTGCGCGCTGGTGCTCTCGCGGGAGGCGGGGGCGTACGAGGAGCTGGGCGAGGACGCGGTGGTGGTGAACCCGTACGACATCGGGGGGACGGCGGAGGCGCTGGCGCGGGCGCTGGCCATGCCGGCGGGGGAACGGGCGGAGCGGTGCAAACGCCTGTCGGCGGCTGCGACCGCGTTGCCTCCCGCGGCTTGGTTCCTGGAGCAGTTGGGTGCGTTGAGGGGGTAGGTCGTCGGGTGCGGGACGGTGGGGGCTGGTCGCGCAGTTCCCCGCGCCCCTTAAGGGGCGCTGCCCCTTAAGGGGCGCTCTGGTGAGCCAGGTTCTTCAGGAGGCGTACGACTCCCTCCGGGCCGTTGACCACCAGGTCGGCTCGGTCGGCGAGGTCGGTGACCTCCTCGCTGCCGCTGCACACCAGGAGGCCCGGGACGCCCTCCTCGCGCAGTTTCTCGACCGCGGCGAAGGCCGGGATGTCGCCCAGGTCGTCGCCCGCGTAGAGGACCGCGCCCGCGCCGATCTCCCTCGCGAACTCGCGGAGTGCCACACCCTTGTCCATGCCCGGGGGGCGGAGCTCCAGGACCAGGCGGCCCGGTTCCACGATCAGGCCGTGCCGGGTGGCCAGGTCGGTCAGGGGGGCGCGGAGGGCGTCGAAGGTGGCCTGGGGGTCGTCGGCCCGGCGGGTGTGGACGGCCACCGCGAAGCCCTTCTCCTCGATCCAGGTGCCGTGCGCGGCGCCGACGCGGTCGAGCAGGGCGGGGAGTTCGGCGCGGACGGCCGCGATGCCGGGGTGCGGCGGCGGTGCGGTGAGCCGGCCGGTGGCCGCGTCCCAGCGTTCGGCGCCGTAGTGGCCGAGGACGACCAGGTGCTCCAGGCCGGGGACCTCGGCGAACCCGCCGTGGCGGACGGCCACCTCGGCCGGGCGGCCGGTGATCACGGCGACGGCGGCCACCTCGGGCGCGAGGGCGGCGAGGGCCGGTACGGCGTCCGGGTGGGCCCGCGCCTGCTCGGGGTCGGCGACGATCGGCGCGAGCGTCCCGTCGAAGTCGAGCCCGACGAGGGCGGAGCGGGGCCGCGCGAGGAGGGCGGCGAGCCCGTCGCGGCCGGCGGGGGTGCGTGGCGTCGGGAGGGGTTCCGTGGCGTGGGGGTCCGTGCTGTGGTTGCCCATACGGCTGACAGTATCCGAGCGCCCTGGTTTCAAGCGTCCCGAAGATCCCCTGCGACCCTCACCGCTCCGCGCGCCGCGCCTCCCGCACCCTCCGCAGCCGGTTCACCGTCACCGGGTCGTGGGCCAGCGCCCGCTCGTCGTCCAGCAGCGCGTTGAGGAGCTGGTAGTAGCGCACGGGCGCCAGGTCCAGCTCCTCCCGTATGGCCCGTTCCTTCGCGCCGGGGCTCGGAAAGCCCCGGCGTTCCAGAGCGAGGATCGTCAGCTCGCGTGCGCCCAGTTCTTGCCGGTCCATGCCGAGAACCGTACGCGTTCAGCCGGTCGCCGCCGCCGTACGGCTGTCCGCGAGGGCCGCCTCGGCCTGGATCGCCGTGAGCACGCTGGTCGGGTTGCCGGACGGGCTGACCGCCGTACCGATCTGCTTCTTGAGGTCGGCGCTGACGGCCGCCCAGGACGTCTTGCCCGCCGGGTACAGCTGGGACGTCGGCAGCTCCTCCAGGAAGGGGCGCAGTTGCTTGTCCTCGGCCCGGCCGGAGTCGGTCATCGTCTGGGACGCGGAGGTGGTGACGGGCAGCAGGCCGTACTCACGGGAGAAGTCGAGGACGTTCTTCTCGCTGTAGACGTAGTTCAGGAAGTCGCCGACCTGCTCGGCGTGGCCGTTCTGCTTGAACGCCGCCATCCAGTCGGTGACTCCCATGGACGCGGTGCTGGTGCTCTGGCCGCCGCGGGCCGGCATCGGGACCGCGCCGAACTTCACGCCCTTCTTCTCGGCCTGCTTGATCAGCGTGGGGTGCCCGTTGAGCATGCCGACCTGGCCGTCGGCGAACGCGGCGAACGCGGTGGCGCGGTTCAGCTTGCCGGGGGCGGTCGGGCCGGTCAGGCCCTTGCCGACCAGGTCGTCCTTGAGCCAGGTGAGGGTGTCGATGTTCTGCGAGGAGTCGATCGTGTAGGTGCCGGTGTCGTCGGTGTAGCCGCTGCCGCCGCTGAGCAGCCACTGCATGGTCTCCGCCTGGGCCTCCTCGGGGCCGAGCGGCAGCGCGTACGGGTACTTCACGCCGTGCGCCTTGAGCGCCTCGGCGTCGGCCGCCAGCTCCTTCCAGGTGCTGGGCGGGGTGATGCCGGCGTCGGCGAAGAGGGTCTTGTTGTAGAAGAGGACGCGCGTGGACGCGGCGAACGGTATGCCGTACTGCGCGTGGTTCCACTGGCCCGCCTCGGCGAGCTGGGACGGGAAGTCGGCCTGCACGGGGATGGAGAGCAGATCACCGGCCTCGTACAGTTTGCCGGCCGCCGCGTAGTCGGCGTACGAGCCGATCTGCGCCAGGTCGGGTGCGTCGTCGGCGGCGACCATGTCCTTGACCTTGCGGTCGACGTCGTTCCACGAGTAGACGGTGACGTCGATCTTCACCCCGGAGTGCTGGGCCTCGTACGCCTTGGCCAGCTTGTCCCAGTACTTCTGGGAGCTGTTGGCGGCGGAGTCTCCGTAGTCTGCGGCGACGAGTCTGAGGGTGACGTCCGATGATCCGGTCGTCCCACAGCCACCGAGGACCGCCGTCATGCCCAGAGTGGACACCACCGCGATCATTCCTGCCTTACGCCGCCGCACCCGCACTACCTCGATCTAACTGTGTCGCCGTTCAACATGTGGACACATAAGGTCTACACCACGCAAGTGGACTAGACCTCTTGAGGGTCCACGGGCCACACTGTTCCCGTGAGACATGTCATCGCCCTGGACGTGGGCGGCACCGGAATGAAGGCCGCGCTCGTCGGCCCGGACGGCGAGCTGCTTCACCAGGACCGCCGGGCGACCGGCCGCGACCGCGGCCCCGACGCCGTCGTGGCCGCCATCCTCGACTTCGCCGCCGACCTGCGCGCCCACGGCGAACAGCAGCTCGGCGAACCGGCGGCCGCGGCCGGCGTGGCGGTACCGGGCATCGTCGACGAACGGGCCGGCACCGCGGTCTACGCGGCCAACCTCGGCTGGCGTGACGTCCCGCTGCGCGCGCTCCTCGCCGACCGCCTCGGTGTCCAGGTCGCCCTCGGCCACGACGTCCGCACCGGCGGTCTCGCCGAGGGCAGGCTCGGCGCGGGCCGGGGAGCGGACCGCTTCTTCTTCGTGGCGCTCGGCACCGGAATCGCGGGCGGCTTCGGCCTGGACGGCCGGGTGGAGTCGGGCGCGCACGGCTTCGCGGGCGAGATCGGCCACATCGTCGTACGACCGCAGGGCGCGCCGTGTCCCTGCGGGCAGCGCGGCTGCCTGGAGCGG
Source organism: Streptomyces arenae (assembly GCF_022343545.1). Taxonomy (NCBI): domain Bacteria; kingdom Bacillati; phylum Actinomycetota; class Actinomycetes; order Kitasatosporales; family Streptomycetaceae; genus Streptomyces; species Streptomyces arenae. The sequence continues at coordinate 158,031 of NZ_JAKQYH010000090.1, read as the reverse complement.
TACGCGTCGGCGGCGGCGGTGAGCGAGGCGTGGGCGCAGGCCTGCGGCGACCCGGACGCGGACGCCGCGGACTGCGCGAAGGCCGTCACGTCCGGTGACCCGAACGCCGTACGGGTGTGGGGCGGGGCGGTGGACGCCCTGGCCGACGGCCTGGTCACGGCCCTCACGCTGCTGGACCCGCGCGTCCTGATCATCGGCGGCGGCCTGGCGGAGGCGGGAGACGTGCTCTTCGAGCCCCTGCGGGAGGCGGTGGAACGCCGGGTGACCTTCCAGAAGCTCCCGGCCGTCGTCCCGGCCGAACTGGGAGACACAGCCGGCTGCCTGGGCGCGGGACTCCTGGCCCAGGACCTGTTGAAGACGACGACTACTGCGGAGGTAACCCCCTGATGGCTGTTGACAAGCGTAAGGACAGCGCCCCCTCAGGGGCGCGGGGAACTGCGCGATCAGCCACGACGCACCCGCAGCCGGGGTCTGCCGGACTGGTCCTCCACGGTGCCCGCACAGTCCTCCCGACCGGAGTGGTCGACAACGGCCACCTGGCGGTCGAGGGCACGAAGATCGCCGCCGAAGCCCCGCCGAACGCCCAGCTGATCGACCTCACCGGCCACTACCTGATCCCCGGGTTCGTCGACCTCCACAACCACGGCGGCGGCGGAGCCTCCTTCAGCTCGGGCACCGCCGAACAGATCCTCACCGGCGTCCACACCCACCGGCTGCACGGCACCACCACCCTGGTGGCCTCCACCGTCACCGACGACATGGACGTCCTCGCCCGCCAGGCCGGCCTCCTCTCCGAACTCGCCGAGCAGGGGGAGATCGCCGGGATCCACTTCGAGGGCCCGTTCATCTCCCCGTGCCGCAAGGGCGCCCACTCCGAGGCGCTGCTGCGCGACCCGGACCCGGCGGAGGTCCGCAAGCTGGTCGACGCGGCGCGCGGGCACGCGAAGATGGTCACGCTGGCCACCGAACTCCCGGGCGGCATCGAGTCGGTACGACTGCTCGCCGAGCACGGCGTGATCGCGGCCGTCGGCCACACCGACGCGACCTACGAGCAGACGGCCGAGGCGATCGACGCGGGCGCCACCGTCGCCACCCACCTCTTCAACGCGATGCCGGCGCTGGGCCACCGCACTCCCGGCCCGATCGCCGCCCTCCTGGAGGACGAGCGGGTCACGGTGGAGCTCATCAACGACGGCACGCACCTGCACCCGGCGGCGCTTCAGCTGGCGTTCCATCACGCGGGCCCGGACCGGGTGGCGTTCATCACGGACGCCATGGACGCGGCGGGCGGCGGCGACGGCCGCTACCTGCTGGGCCCGCTGGAGGTCGAGGTCACGGACGGCGTCGCCCGGCTGGTGGAGGGCGGTTCGATCGCGGGCTCGACGCTGACCCTGGACCGCGCGCTCCGGCGGGCGGTGACCGTCGACGGGCTGCCCGTCGAACACGCCGTCGCCGCGCTGTCCGCCAACCCGGCCCGGCTGCTGGGCCTCTACGACCGCGTCGGCTCCCTGGAGCCCGGCAAGGACGCCGATCTCCTCGTCCTGGACGCGGACTTCACGCTGAAGGGCGTGATGCGAAAGGGCACGTGGCTGGTCGCACCCGAACTTCCCTGAACATCACCGTGGTTCGAGAGACGGCGACCTAGGCCCGGCCGCCGTCTCTTTGGCATGATCGAGGCCCCCGACGAACGCCACGGTCGCACCCCGCGAGGGAGGTTCTCCCGGTGATCCTCACCGTCACGCTGAACACCGCGCTCGACATCACCTACCGGGTCGGTGCGCTGCGCCCGCATGCCTCGCACCGGGTCTCGGCGGTGACCGAACGGCCGGGCGGCAAGGGGGTGAACGTGGCCCGGGTGCTGGCGGCGCTCGGGCACCCGGCGACCGTGACCGGGTTCGCGGGCGGGGCGACCGGGGCGGCGGTGCGGGAGCGGCTCGCGGAGACGGCGGGGGTGGTGGACGCGCTGCTGCCGGTGGCCGGGGCGACCCGCCGCACGATCGCCGTGGTGGACGAACTGACGGGCGACACGACCCAGTTGAACGAGCCGGGTCCGCAGATAGCGCCCGCCGAGTGGGGCGCCTTCCTCGACCACTACGAGGGACTGCTGGCCGGGGCCTCGGCGGTGGCGCTGTGCGGGAGTCTGCCGCCGGGGGTGCCGGTCGGGGCGTACGCCGGGCTGATAAAGGCCGCTCGCTCCGCCGGGGTGCCCGTGCTGCTCGACACCGGCGGGGAGCCGCTGCGGCGCGGGGTGGCGGCCCGGCCGGACCTGATCAAGCCGAACGCCGACGAACTGGCCGAACTGACCGGCTCCCACGACCCGGCCCGGGCGACCCAGGACGCCCGCCGCCGGGGCGCCCGCGCGGTCGTCGCCTCCCTGGGCCCACGGGGTCTCCTCGCCCTCACCCCGGAGGGCACCTGGCGCGCGCTCCCACCGACCCGCGAACACGGCAACCCCACGGGCGCGGGCGACGCGGCGGTAGCCGCCCTGCTGTCGGCCCAGGCAGAACAACTCCCCTGGCCGACCCGCCTGACCCGCGCGGTGGCCCTGTCAGCGGCAGCCGTACGCGCCCCGACGGCAGGCGAGTTCGACCGCGCAACCTACGAGAAGCTGCTGACCCAGGTCACGGTGACGGGCGGGACGACGGCCGCCTAGCCCTTGTTCGTGTGCTTCCCCTGCTTCACCCACAGCTGGTCCAGCAGGACGTTGCAGCTGTCGCCGCTCTGGCAGGACAGAGAGATCGTGTTGGTGCCCTTGGTGAGGGTGGGGTAGGTGTAGCTGGTCGTCCAGGCGTTGGCCGGGTCGCTCTGGTGCGTGTAGTTGTCCAGCGGGAACTTGCTGCCGAACTCCTTGCCGTTGATCTTCAACGTCATGGTGCTGTCCGTGACCGCGCTGTAGTGCGCGAAGACCGTGTACAGGCCGTCCGCCGGAATGCCGTCGACCGTCCAGGTGACGCCGGCGCCCGTCTGGTTGAGGTTCGTGACGTAGATACCGCCGTCGGCCCTCGCCCCCTTGACGTCCGAGGCCAGGCTCGCGCCACCGTCCAGCCGGAACGCCTTGGCGTCGACCGGATCGATGTCACCGGACGCCGAAACCGAGCTGGAGCTGGACGGGGACGGGGACGCGCTTGCGGACTGGGTGGGGGTGGTGGAGGCGCCGTTGCTCGCCTTGTTGTCGTCGTCGTTGCCGTTCAGCATGGCGACGCTGATGCCTATGACGACCGCGGCCACGACCGCGATGGCGCCGATGAGGAGGCCCTTGGTGTTCGGGCCCCGGCCGCGGGTCTGGCCGGGCGGGGTCTGGCGGGTGGTGGGGGCGCCGCCCGGGAAGGTCTCCGGGGCCTGGTAGGCCGCGCTGGGCTGCTGGCCGTACCCACCGGGCTGCTGCGGGATGGTCTGGCCGCCGTACTGCGGTGCCGTCTGCTGCTGCCCGCCGTAGGTGCGCTCGCCGACCGGACGCACTCTGCTCACGGCGTTCGGGTAGCCGTAACCACCGGAGCCGGACGGCGGCTGGGCCCCTCGGGCCTGGCCGTCGGCGTACAGGTAGCCGAACGGGTCGTCGTCCTCGGGCGTGCTCGCGCCGTTGTCGCCGGGCGTCATCCCTTGGTACTCCTCAACAGGTGCGGGCGGATGCAGTACAGCTATTGAGAGTCGAGCCTACCCGGTCTGACTGAGCCAAACGGGTGACTCGGACCGCATCAGCGAGCTGACCTGCGCATCATCCGGCACGCCGGTGCGCTTTGGGACGAGATCGTTTCTCTACGTACATCCGCTCGTCCGCGGATTTCAGGACTTCGTCCGCCGTCATGCCGCAGTGCGCCCACCCGATGCCGAAGCTGGCGCCCACCCGGACGGCCCGGCCCTCGGCGCGGATCGGCTGGATGATCTCGTTGCGCAGCCGTACGGCGAGGTCCTGGGCGTCGGCCTGGCCGAGCCCGTCGGCGAGGATCACGAACTCGTCGCCGCCGAGCCGGGCCACGGTGTCGCCGTCCCGCACGCCCCGGCTCAGCCGCCGGGCGACCTCGATGAGGACCGCGTCGCCCGCGTTGTGCCCGAACCGGTCGTTGATCGACTTGAAGCCGTCGAGGTCGCAGAAGAGCACCGCGAGCCCCTTGGCGCCGTCGTCCCGGTTCGCGTCGGGGGCGACGGTGTGCACGTGGTGGTCGAAGCCGTCGTACGACGCCGTCGAGCCGGCCGCCCCGCCGGCGAAGTCGAAGCCGTGGCCGTTGACGTCGTAGGCGGGGTGGCCGTAGGCCGCGTCCAGGGACTCCAGCTCGGCGCCGCTGCCGGTGCGGCGACAGAGCCGGGAGGTGAGGCGGGAGCGCAGCTCGGCGGAGTTCGGCAGGCCCGTGAGGGCGTCGTGGGAGGCGCGGTGGGCGAGCTGGAGCTCGCGGCGCTTGCGTTCCTCTATGTCCTCGACGTGGGTGAGGAGGAAGCGGGGGCCGTCGGCCGCGTCGGCGACCACGCTGTTGCGCAACGACACCCACACGTACGTGCCGTCGCGGCGGCCCAGGCGGAGTTCGGCGCGCCCGCCCTCGGCCGAGGTCCGCAGCAGGGTGCCGATGTCCTCGGGGTGGACCAGGTCGGAGAAGGAGTAGCGGCGCATCGCGGAGGCGGGGCGGCCCAGGAGGCGGCACAGGGCGTCGTTGGAGCGCAGTATTCGGCCGTGCTGGTCGCCGCCCATCTCGGCGATCGCCATGCCGGAGGGGGCGTACTCGAAGGCCTGCCGGAAGCTCTCCTCGCTGGCGCGCAGGGCCTGCTGCTCGCGCTCCAGCCTGACCAGGGCCCGCTGCATGTTGGCGCGCAGCCGGGCGTTGCTGATCGCGATCGCGGCCTGGAAGGCGTACATCTGGAGGGCCTCGCGGCCCCAGGCGCCGGGGTGGCGGCCGTTGCGCGGGCGGTCGACGGAGATCACGCCGAGCAGTTCACCGCAGGAGCTGCCCGATATGCCGGGCGTGTACATCGGGGCGAAGAGCCGGTCGGACGGGTGCCACTCGTCCTCGAAGCGGGGGGCGGGGCCGTCGGTGTACCACTGCGGGACGTCGTCGTCGTCGAGGACCCAGCCCTCGGTGTGCGGTATGAAGACGAGGTCGCCCCACTTCTCGCCCATGCCGAGCCGCCGGTCCCAGGAGTCCCGGGAGCCGACCCGGCCGGTGATCAGGGCCTCGGCGGCGGAGTTGCCGGAGAAGGCGGCGACCACGAGGTCCCCGTCGGGGCGCACGAGGTTGACGCACGCCATCTCGTAACCGAGGGCGGTGATCACGCCGTCGGCGACGGTCTGCAGTGTGTCCGCCAGGCTGCGGGCCGTGTTCATGTCGGCCATGACCTGGTGCAGCTGTCGCAGGGACGCAAGGCGGACGTAGGGCTCCGACTCGGTCTCCATGCTCGCCCTCCCCCCGAGACCTCGTAGCGAATCAAGGGTCTGCTTCGGCGCTACTTTTCCCCGCCACTGAATCACAGCGCGCTGCCCACTCGGTACACAGGGTCAACAATTAAGGCCCCTTGTGACTCAAGTCACAGGAGAAGGTGAACAATTGCGTGGAGTTTCTGCGTTTTCCTGTGTGCTTACTGAACACGGTCTTTGCGGCTGTGCGCACATCATGCACGTTACGGCCCCGCGCCCGCCGTTGGTCCTAGGACCCGGCTCGGGCCGATGGCCGATGCGGCGGCGCTGTAGCCGACATTAGCGTTTCCGGTGTGCTGAAGACTCCCTCCTCCGCCGCCGCAGAAGCCACCGGGCATGCTGTGGGGGTGAGCAACGAAGCGTTCAAGGCCGCGATGTCCCGGCTGGCCGCCGGTGTGGTCCTGGTGACCGCGCAGGAACCGCCGCTGGATCCGGACGATCCGCTGGCACCGGCCGGCGAGGACGTCGGCATGACCGCCACGGCGTTCCTCTCGGTGTCGCTGGATCCGCCGTTGGTGCTGGTCAGCCTGCGTACCGGCGCCCGTATGGACGACCTGCTGGACGAACAGCCGCTGTGGGCGGTCTCGGTGCTCACCGAGAGCCAGCGGCACATCGCCGGCCGGTTCGCGATGAAGGGCCGCATCAGCGACCGGCTGCTCTTCGAGGACATCCCGTACGAACGCGGCGAGACCACCGGCGCCCCGCTGGTCGGCGGCGCGCTCGCGACCCTGGAGTGCCGCACCGAGCAGCGGGTGACGGCGGGCGACCACACCCTCGTCATCGGCCGCGTCCTCGCGGCCCGGCTCCCGAGCACCGAAGGCGGCCCGCTGATGTATTTCCGCGGCCGCTATCGCCAGTTGGGATGAAACCACGCGGTCTGTTTTCCGCAATTCCGCGGGAGACCGCCGAACTCCCCTCCGCAGAAGTCACTTCCGCGAATTGAACATCGGTCGAAAACCGGTGTGCGCGCGTGCCGACGGGGCCGGACGCACCGCGAAATGATCGCCGGCGCGGACCGCGCGGTCGGGTATTACGAGAGCTGCCGGGCTTAAGGGGAGGACTGCCGGACGTTGGGGAGGGCTGCCGGGCTTTGGGGGCTGCGGGCTTTGGGGGCTGCGGGCTTTGGTGGGCTGCGGGCTTTGGTGGGCTGCCGGGTGCGGCGAGGGCTACCAGTCGCGGCCCGTCCGGCCCCGTTTGGTCTCCGAGCGCTGCTTCTTCTCGCGCAGCCGGCGTTCGTTGATGCCGCGTGGGATACGGGTCGGCCGGCGCGGCTTGGGCGGGGGCGCGGTCGCCTCGGCGAGCAGCGCGGCCAGGCGTACGGCGGCGGTCTCGCGGTTGCGCCACTGGGAGCGGTGCTCGGACGCCCGTACGACGACCACGCCGTCGACGAGCCGGCCGGCCAGCCGCGCCAGCGCGCGTTCCTTCCACACCGGGGGCAGGGCCTCGGTGTTCGCGAGGTCGAAGCGCAGCTCCACCTGGGAGTCGCTGGTGTTGACGTGCTGGCCGCCGGGCCCGGACGAGCGCGAGAAACGCCAGTGGAGCTCGGCCTCGGGGAGTGGGACGGAGCCACGGATGACGTAAGGACCGGACATGCCCCCATGGTCGCGCGGCTGACCGGGGCACGTCACGCGAATAAGTTCATCGTCCGTTTGGCAAAGAAAGTAAAGGGAGCTGGAACCTTCGGTACCCCTCGTGGCGTTCATACCGGTAGCTGTAGCTTCAAGTCCGTACGCCGCACGGCCGTACGCAAACGAGGGAAAGGACTCCCGACCATGGCTGTAAGCCTGTCCAAGGGTGGCAACGTCTCGCTCACCAAGGAGGCACCGGGCCTGACCGCCGTCACCGTGGGCCTCGGCTGGGACGTCCGCACCACCACCGGCACGGACTTCGACCTGGACGCCTCGGCCATCGCGGTCAACACGCAGGGCAAGGTCTACTCCGACGCCCACTTCGTCTTCTTCAACAACAAGAACACCCCGGACAACTCGATCGTCCACACCGGCGACAACCGCACGGGCGAGGGCGCCGGCGACGACGAGGCGATCAACGTCAACCTGGCCGCCCTGCCCGCCGACATCGACAAGATCGTCTTCCCGGTCTCGATCTACGACGCGGAGAACCGCGGCCAGAACTTCGGCCAGGTCCGCAACGCCTACATCCGTATCGTCAACCAGGCCGGCGGCGCCGAGATCGCCCGCTACGACCTCTCCGAGGACGCGGCGACGGAGACGGCCATGGTCTTCGGCGAGCTCTACCGCAACGGCGCGGAGTGGAAGTTCCGCGCGGTCGGCCAGGGCTACGCGTCGGGCCTGGTCGGCATCGCCCAGGACTTCGGCGTCAACGTCTGAGAGACGCTGCGCTGAGCGAGAGCCCCTGGCCGGTGCGGCCGGGGGCTCCGGTGTATCGCCGGATCAGTTCGCCGCCACGTACGGCACGAAGGCCGCCCAGGCGGAGGGGGCGAGGGCGAGCCGGGGGCCGGGGGTGGCGGGTGTGTGCGGGTACTTCGAGTCACGGATGTGGATGGTGGTGGGGGTGGGGGCTATTTCGAGGCAGGACTCGCCGTTGGTGCCATCGCTGTAGTTGCTCTTGAACCAGGCGAGGGCGACTTCGACGCAGGACTCGCCGTCATTGCCACCGCTGTAGCTGCTCTTGAACCACGCAAGTTCGGAAGCGTCCCCGGGAGGGGCCTTGCGGATCATGTCTCTCCCAGCAGTTGCTCGATCAGGGCCAGCGACTCCCGTGGTGAGAGAGCCTGCGCCCGGATGGTGCCATACCGCAGCTCAAGGATGCGGAGCTGTTTCGGGTCGGATGTCGCTCGGCCGTTGAAGGCACCGTCGGAGCGCGCAACCGCGGTACCGTCCGGGAACTTCAGCACCTCGATCCGTCCGTCCAGACCGGAGTGGACCTCGGAGTTCAACGGCATCACCTGAAGCGTGACGTTGTGCAACCGCCCCACTTCCAGCAGACGTTCAAGTTGCCGTCGCCACACCATTGCCCCTCCGATGGGGCGGCGCAATGGCGCCTCTTCCAGCACAAAGTGGATGGACGGAGCGGGGTCGCGCTCGAAGACCGACTGCCTAGCCAGACGAGCCGTCACCATGCGTTCCACGTCGTCCGGCGAGTAGGGGGGTTGCGCGGCCGAGATCACCGCTCGCGCGTGCTCAGGCGTCTGAAGAAGCCCGGCGATGATGTTGCACTCATATAACCCGATCTCTACGGCCTGCCCCTCCAACTTGGCAAGCTCCCGCACCTTCTTCGGATACCGGACCCTCTTCACGTCCTCCCAGGTGGCCGAGATCAGCCCGCCCGCGCCCAGAACCTCGTCCGCCCTGCTCAGGTACTCCTGGCGGGGAATCCGCTTCCCGCCCTCCACCTTGTAGACCATGTCCTCCCCGTAGCCGACGGCCTCACCGAACTCGGCGGCGCGCATCCCCACCGCCTCGCGCCGCAGCTTCAGCTGACGTCCGACCGTCGCGATGACCGCCACACCCCAGTCGTCGTCCGGGTCGACCTCCCAGCCCGGCTCGGCCACCTCGCCGTCCACAGTCATCCCCCACACCCCTCTCGCCGACAGCCAAGACAGCACTGGACAAGCGCCGGACAGTCACCGTACGTAAGCCCTCCGTCACTGTTCACCGTACGCACGCGCGGCCACGCTGGGTGACGTGAACGATGAAATCTCCACCCCCGTCCGCAACATGAGCCTGCGTCTCTCCCCCACTCCGCGAGGCGCACGCCTGGCGCGGCTGTTGACCGCTGAGCAACTGCGCAGCTGGGGACTGCCCTTGGACCCGGCGACGCAGATCGTGGCGGAGCTGGCGGCGAACGCGGCGACGCACGGCAGGGTGTCGGGGCGTGACTTCGGCCTCGTGCTGTACGTCGTGGGGAACACCCTGCGCATCGAGGTCACGGACACGCGCGGTGACCTACAGCCGCGTCCCCAATCCCTCACCCCGGACGCCGAGTCGGGCCGGGGCCTCGTCCTCGTGGACGCGCTGGCCGACAAGTGGGGCGTGACACCGGGCCTGGCGCCGCGCAAGACGGTGTGGGCCGAGATCGACGTGTCACCGTAGCCCGCAACCGCGGGCTTCGGCCGCGAGGGACGTCACCGACAAAGAACGACGGGGAGAAAGAACCCGCCCAAACCCCACCCCTCCCGCCCGTCGCGCAGAGTCACTCCCGCGGGTGAATATGCCCAACTCGGCTGGCTTTGAGGCGGGTTGCGTGCCCTACGCTCAGCGCACCAACCGCAGAAAAACTTCGGCCCCCGCCGGGACGGCAATCCCAGTGCGAGGGCCTGACCACCTAGGAAGTAGCGCTCTTCCCGATGGATACGAAAAACCCTAGCGCGCCCTCGTGCGCCGAGTCCCGTGTTGCCGCCAGGAAGCACCCGATCCGGGGGTCCGGCGGTCTGTTGCACGACAACGCCCGCCACACCTCTCACTTCGTGGTGATCGGCAACCATCTCGCCCAGCACCCCACCCTCTCGGCGCTGGCCATCGGCCTCGGCGTGCACATCCAGTCGCTTCCCAAGGGCGCGCAGGTCGACATCAAGAGCCTGGCGCTCCGCTTCCCGGAGGGCAGGGACCGCATCGGCGCGGCCCTGCGGGAGCTGGAGGCCGAGGGCTATCTGCGGCGCGAGCGGGAGCGGATCCCCGACGGACGGATCGTCACCCGCACGGTCTCCTGCAACAGGCCGGGCCACCGGACCACCCGGACCGAGACCCCCGACAGACCCGCCCGCCGTACGGCGACCACCACGGACAAGCCGCCTCCCCGTAAACGCCTCCCCGCCGTACCGCAGCCCGCCACCACCTCCCCCGCACTCCTCGGCACAGCCCTCGACGTCCTCGTCGGCCTCCGCCGCCGCGACCCCCGGCTCCTCCTCTCCGCCACGGACGCCGAACACCTGGCCCCGGGTGTCGCCGCCTGGCTGGAGCGCGACATCGCCCCCACCGCCGTACGCCACGCCCTCACCGAGAACCTGCCGACGGAACCCCTGACCCGCCCAGCCGCCCTCCTGGCCCACCGCCTGACGGCACAGCTCCCGCCACCACCCCCTTTCCGACCCCCTGCCGCACCGGCCCCGCAGCCGAGACACCCGTTCCAGACCTGCGACGGCTGCGACCGACCCTTCCGCTCCCCCGCGCCCGGGCTCTGCCGCGACTGCCGCTACGACCGGGCAGGTTGACCACCCTTCGCCAGACAGGACTCCCATGCCGCCCTCATTCACCGCGACCGGTTTTCTCCCTCTGGGCCGTTACTCCGTCGCTTTCGACGAGGCAGAGTCCATGCTGGTCAGCGCTCCGAAGTTCGAGGAATCCGTGACACGCGCAGACCTCTGGGACGGCCTGCACAGCTACCTCGACCCGCTCCTCACGCTGGAGGACGCCTACGCCGCTGCCCTCGACGGCGTTCCTCTCATCCACAGCCTGTGGCTGGGCGGCAGCTTCGTCAGCGCAAAGATCGATCCCGCGAACATTGATGTGACCGTCCTGATCGACACACGGGCCGAGCGCACCCTACGCGGGAAGCCGGGCTCCAAGTGGCTGACCACGGCTTTCCAGAGCAGGGCCAGGATGCGCGAGAAGTTCGGCGTCTCACCGCTTCGCATCGGGTACCGACCCGTTGCCCGCATTTTCGAGCCGGAACGCTTCACACCGGACGAACGGACATACTTCACACAACGAGGTGTGTGGGACGACTGGTGGCAGCGCTGCAGACTGCCGGACACGAGCGACCGCTCACCATCCGAGGAAAGTGCCGCCCCGGCACGCGGCTATCTGGAGGTGCGACTGTGACCGGCGACAGCTGGCGTGAGCGCAGGCGCGCGCTTCAGGGCGACGATCCGGCCGCATCCCAGCAGGCTGCCCGCCTGCTGGACGCATGGGGAACTGAGGAGCGGGACGACGAGGAGATCGAGGCGGAACACCGGGCGAGCCGGCTCGCGGCGACACGTGAGTACGCACCGGACGCCGTGCTCGAAGAAGAACTCCAGCTGCGTCTGACCGGGCCGGACGCGGACGGCGGCGCTCTTCGCTTCCAGTGGGGCGACGCGCTGCTCGAACCCATGGAGCAGCTGATCTCCGTCGCCGCAGGTACGCCCGTCCAGCTGGAACTGACGGGCATCTCGGCAGGCAGCACCGTCGTACACGCCCGACCCGTCACCACACCCGTCGAGTCCAGCCGAGCCGACGCCCTCGACGCGCCCGTCACGTCGGCTGCCTCGACGGGCCTCGGCACTCTCACCGCGCTGCTCGACGCCCTTGAGTCGGAACGCGACATCCATGAGTGGGCGAAGCTCTTCGACGCGGTCGAAACGGTGTCCCGGGCTCTGAGCAGGTACGCGCTGGATCTGGGCGTCACCTGGTACGGCGCCGACGGCAGCCTGCGCCGCGCCCGCCTGACCGAGCGGGGCAGGAGCTATGTCAAACGGCTGCGTGAGACGAGGGATCGCGACCAGGAGATCACCATCTCCGGTCGCATCACCGAACTACGGGAAAGCGGCATGGTGAAGGTCAAGACGGGGACCGCCAAGAACGCACCCGCATACGACGTCCGCTTCGAGGAACCTGACGAGCTACTGCGCATGCGTCCCGGTCTCGGCGACAACGTCCACTTCCGGGTCCGGTTCAGGCAGCAACTGGACGCCATGGGCATCGCACGGTCCACCGAGTACACCTACCTGGGACCAGCGGCGGAACAGCCCCCGCTTCCGCTTGAGCCGGATCAAAGCGTCGGTCCATGAAACGGCACCCCCACGTCTACCGGGCCATGCGGGACCTTGCGCAGTCGACGGACGACACCGTCCCCGGAAAGTTCGAGATCACCCGAGAGGGCATCGTCCACGTCCTGAACACCCCAAACGGTCCCCACGAACTGACACGGACACGCCTCCGCAAACGCCTGGAAGCAGCGATGCCGGAGGAGTTGGTGGCACACACCGGCACGCCCGACGTAGAGGACGAACCTGAAGGGGTCATGCGTCGCCCCGATGTCATGGTGATCAGCGAGGCGGAGATGGGGGGGACGGTTCCTTCGACGCACGCTCGCTCGTCGCCGCCATCGAGATCGTCTCGCGCTCCAACCCGGACAACGACTGGGTTTCCAAGATGCGCGACTACCCCCTGATCGGCGTTCCGGTCTACGCGGTCTTCGACCCCCGTACCGGCACCGGTGCCGTCCTCACCGACATCCACCCCACCCCCGACGGCCCGCGCTACGCGACCCGCAAGGACTTCGTCTACGGCGAGGACGTGACGATCGGGGACTGGACGATCCCGACGGACGGCCTGCCCCGCTACGGGTCCCCTGACCGGTAGCGGCGCCGCCGAAGTCCCTTGGCCGACGTGAAGTTATGGTTGCCTCCGGGATCGACGGCCGGGGGGCGGATGAGGTCGGGACGTTTGCTGTGCAGGTCGGCCTGTGCCGGGCTGGTCGCGGTCGTCGCCGTGGCGACGGGGTGCACGAGCCCTTCGCAGGAGTCACCGGACGACCGCATGGCGCCCCACGCGCGGACGTACTTGTCGAAGGCGCTGAGCATCATGGAGGAGCGCTCTCTTCTCCGCCGCCAGGTCGACTGGGCGGACGTGCGGGCCAAGGCGTTCGCGCAGGCCCGTGGTGCGCGAAAGCCCGCGGACACCTACGAGGCGATCGGCGCGGCGTTGCGGTCTCTCGGCGATGGCCACAGCACCTTCTGGGAGCCGGAGCAGGCAAAGGAGAACGTGGGGGCCTCCCCGGCTCTCGACGGCCTGCAGGGCCGTTCGCTGAAGAACGGCATCGGGTACCTCTCCCTCCCCGGAGTGGAGGGGTCCCAGAAGACGTATGACGCGTACGTACGGCGGGGACGGGACGCCGTGGCGAAGGTGGACCGGGCGGGGGCCTGTGGCTGGGTGGTGGATCTGCGTTCGGACACGGGCGGCAACATGTGGCCGATGCTCGCCGTCGTGGGACCCGTCCTGGGCGACGGGAAGGTCGGCATGTTCGTGGATGCCGACGGCAGGAAGTCACTCTGGTCGATCGAGCACGGGGCGCCCTACCAGGACGGGAAGTCGGCCGGCTGGGGCCCCGGTCGGCCCGTGTCCGGGAGCATGCCACCGGTCGCGGTCCTGACCGGGAGGCTGACGGCGAGTGCGGGGGAAGCGGTCGTGGTGGCCTTCCGAGGGCGTCCGGGCACCCGGTCCTTCGGTGAGCCGACCTTTGGCGTCCCCACGGGGAACGAGCCGCACCGCCTGTCCGACGGCGCCCTGCTGTTCCTGACGGAGGTCAGGGAAGGGGACCGTACGGGCCGTACCTACGACGCGGCGATCCCACCGGACGAGGAGATCGTCAAGGACCCCCGCCCGGCGGCCCGCAACCACGACGAGATCCTTCAGGCAGCACAGACCTGGCTGCTCGGACAGACCGCCTGCCGACGACCATGACCCGCTCCGTCGGCGAGGGACCGCTGCCGTTCCAGCCGCGTGCTCGCCGACCGACCCTGGGCCAGGCGGGCGCGGAGGGCGCCTGAGGCGCGGGGCCTACGTCCTGCGGTGTAATTCGTCAGGGGGTTGTGTCGATCCGTGGGGTTTCCGTTCGACGCATGGGCAGAGACCGGCATCCGGAACAGAGCCGGCCGTCGTACTGCCCTAGGAGAGATCATGCAGATCCGTGCCCGTGTGAGCATGAGTGCCGATGGTTTTGTGACCACGCCGAGCGGGTGGCCCGCGCTGACCGCCGACCCCTCGTTCGTGCCGGGGCAGAGTCACGGGATCCGGGAGTTCCTGGAGGGCTGCGAGGCGGCGCTGATGGGGCGGGCCACCTTCGAGCCCGCGCTGACCAACAGCCGCTGGCCGTGGCCGACCCTCGACGTGTTCGTGCTCGGCTCGCACCGCCCGGACGGCACCCCCGACCACGTCACCACCGACAGCGACCCGGTGCGGCTGCTGGAGAAGCTCCGCGCGGCCAACCGGGGCGGCGACGTCCACCTCGTCGGAGGGCCGCGGACCATCGGGACGTTCCACGCGCTCGGTGCGCTCGACACGCTCGAACTCGTCGTCCTGCCGATGCTGTTCGGCGAGGGGACGCGGCTGACGCCCGCGCTCAGCCCCGACGCCGGACTGGCCTTCCAGCGTCAGCGGGCGCTCCCCGGTGGTGCGGTGGAGATCGTGTACTCCTGCCGGGGGAGCCGCGAAGCACTTCCCGGCAAGCCTGCCAGCCAGCGCTGACCCCGGCCGGACCCCCGGCCCGGATAGGTTGCCCGCATGATCCTCCAGTCCCTGGCCGTGCGGGCCGGTGCCGACATTCCGGCGCCGGTCCTCACCGAGCTCACCGCCCTGTACGCGTCCAACCGGGAGTTCCAGGCGCTCAGCGGCGACTTCCCGGATCCGGACGACATCCGGCCCGAGCAGGTGGCCGCGCAACTGGCCGACGAGTTGGCGAACCCGGACGTCGAGGTGCTGCTGGCCCGTGCCGAGGGGCTGCTGGTCGGCGTGGTCGTGACGCTCGCCCGGCACCCCGACCCGGCCGACCCGGACCCGTGGATCGGGCTGCTGATGGTGGACGCGGGGGCGCACGGGAGGGGGTACGGGCGGCGGATCGTGGACCAGGTCGAGCAGCGGTTCCGGGCGGCCGGCCGGGACGCCGTCCGGCTCGCCGTACTGGAGAACAACCCGAAGGGGCTCGCCTTCTGGACCGCCCTCGGGTACGAGGTGATCGGTCACCGGCCGGATCTCCAGCTCGGGCGTCCGTGCGCCATCCTGCGGAAGGAACTGGGCGGCCGGGAAGGCTGACCCGTTACGGGTGGGCCGGTTTGCCGTCGCCGTACAGCCAGGTCTTCCAGATCGCGGAGAAGTTCTTTCCCGGTGCCATCCTCTGCACGTACGCCGTGAACTCGGCCGTGTCCGCGTTGCCGTGGCGGTGGGCGGCGGCCCAGCCCTGGATGATGTCGTAGAAACGGTCGTCGCCCACCGTCTGCCGGATCTTGTGCAGGACCATCGCGCCCCGCTCGTACACCGGCCGCTCCGAGATGTACGCGGCGCTCGGCGGCTTCGCGGGGGCGAAACCCCACAGGGTCGCGTCGTCCGCGGCGGTGGCGTAGACCTCGTCGAATATCTTCTGGGCGGTCCGGCCGCCGTGGTCCTCCTGCCACAGCCACCCGGCATAGGTCGCGAAGCCCTCGTTGAGCCACATGTCCTGCCAGGTGCGCGGGGTGACGGAGTCGCCGTACCACTGGTGGGCGAGTTCGTGGACGAGGGTCTCGGTGTCCGGGGTGCCGGGGAAGACGGGCCGGTTCTGGGTCTCCAGCGCGTACCCGGCGTCCCCCGGACGGTCGATGATCACGCCGGTGGAGGAGAAGGGGTAGGGGCCGAAGTTGTACCGCTCCCACGCGATGATCTCGGGGAGCTTCGCCAGCACCGCCCGGCTCGCCTCGGCCTGCGTCGGGTCCACGGCGGTGTACACCGGCAGGCCGCCGGGGAGCGTGGACCGGGTGACCGTGTAGTGGCCGACGGCGACCGTGGCGAGGTAGGTCGCCATCGGCTCGGCGGTGCGCCAGGCGAAGGTGGTCCGGCCGTTCTTCGTCGTCTCGCTCCGCAGCTCGCCGTTGGAGACGGCCTGGAGACCCTCGGGGACGGTGACCGTGATGTCGTACGACGCCTTGTCGGAGGGGTGGTCGTCGCCGGGGAACCAGGCCATCGAACCGACCGGCTCGCCGAGGGCCAGTGCGCCGTCCGCGGTGCGCAGCCAGCCCTCCTTGGAGCCGTCGGGGTCGGTGATCGTCTCCGGGCGGCCCGAGTAGCGCACGGTGGTGGCGAAGGTCTCGCCCTTGGCCAGGTCGTCGTGCGGGCGGATGGTCAGCTCCTGCCCGGCGCGGTTCCAGCGGGCGGTCCGGCCCTCGACGGTGACCGCGTCGACGTCCAGTCCCCGCAGGTCGAGGTCGAAGGCGGTCAGGTCCCGGGTGGCACGGGCGGTGATGACGGCGGTGCCGGTGAGTTCGCCGGTGCCCGGGTCGTAGCCGAGGTCGAGGGCGTAGTGGCCGACGTCGTAGCCGCCGTTGCCCGCCTTCGGGAAGTAGGGGTCGCGCAGGCCCGCGCCGCCCGGGGTGCCGTGCACGCCGCCGCCACAGGCGGTGAGCGCGAGACAGAGCAGGACGGAGGGGACCAGTGGGACGCGTCGGGGCACGCTCGTGATCGTAGGACGCCATGACACCATCGGCTACGTGCTCGACATCGGCTACGCCCTCTCCAATCGCTTCCCGGACCCGCCCCAGACCGACTACCGGCGGGTGGACGTGCGCACCCTGCGCCACGACCTGTTCTGCGGGGACGTCTACCTCGCCGACACCAAGGCGGACCGGGAACTGTCCACAGCCTGGGGATGGGTGCCGGTGCTCGACTTCGCGTGGGCGCTGTGCGACATCGTGGAGCGGATCGACCGGGACCCGGCGGGGTCCAGGGCCGCCCGCCCGCAGCACGCGGAGCTCGACTTCACCGAGTCCACCGACCGCATGCTCTTCGAGCGCCGCTTCGGCTGGGTGGACATCGAGGCGGACTGGATGCCGGCCGAGGAGCCGCCCCTCACCTTCTCGCACGCGGAACTGCGCCGGGAGGCCCGGGACTTCCTGCACGACCTGCTCGCCGACCTCACCGACATGCACGAGGAGCTGGCCGACAACCCGGCGGTCTGGACCCTCCAGGCCCGCTTCCCGCGAGTCTCCTGAACCTCCCCCGGTCCTGCTGAACGACCGTCGTGTGTACGGGAGTTGACTCGCCGCTGAGGCGGGGGTGACAACTGGGACCGGAGTCCGCGGAAGGCGTTCCGGCCGGCCCTGGCCTGCATACCTTGACTCCGTGCGGACGCAGCGACAGGCAGGCGACAACGGCAGGGACGCCGTCCCCGGGACCTCCCGGGCGGCGACCGGAGCCCGGCTCACCGGTCCCACCGAGGACGCGATGCTCGCCCTCCAGGGCAAGGCGGGGAACACGGCCACCACGCTGGCGCTCGGCGGCGGCAAGGGCAAGGGCGTCTCCCGGCCGGCGCCGCAACGCCGGCGGCCCGCGCCGTCCGCCGCCATCGAGGAGGAGCACACCGCACCGGGCCTGGTCCTGCCGCCGTACCTGACGGAGTTCCAGGCCGCCGGGCTGTCCACGGCCTACGCGCTGACCGGGCAGGAGTTCGTGCGCAACGCGGTGGCCGCCGTGGTCGGCCACGGTGACGGCACGGTCGCCGCCCTCGCCGCCGACCTGGCCGCCCGCCCCGAGTCGTACTACGGGCAGGGCCGCGCCCTCGCCGTGCGGGGCAGGACCGGCAAGGAGTGGTACGACGTCACGGTCACCGTCTCCCGCGCCCCCGACGACCGGCCGCCCGTCTTCCACCCGGAGCACCTGCTCGCGAAGACGGTGCCGGACCCGGACGGGGCGCCGCTCGCCGCCGTCGACGAGGCCGAGGGCAAGGACACCAAGGTCGACGTCCAGCACAACACCGCCGCCACCGTCGCGACCACCGCGAGCGGCGGGTCGAGCAAGGGCGTGGGCGGCATGGCCTTCGGGCTCGCGCCCGTCGTCCCCGGACTGTGGCTGGGTGGCGCCGGGATGGTGAACGCGCAGCCCTGGCAGTCCTCGCGGGAGTCCCGCAGCCAGCGCAACGTGGCCGAACCACGGGTGCTGCGCAGCGACAAGGGCTCGGTCGAGGCACCGCGCAAGGTGCGGTACGGCGTACGGATCAAGAAGCACGGCGCCGAAAACGTGCGGACCTTCCACGGGTCGGGCACCCTCACCCAGCGGGTGCCCACCGAGCACCTCGTGCCGGCAGGCACCCTGGCGCCCGCAGCTCCGCGGGCCGTCGGGGCGGACACCGCCCGGCGGGTCTCGCTCGCCGACTCCATGGCCCCGGTCGCGGTGACCGACACCGCCGCCCCGCACCAGGGCGGCGGCGGGCTCTTCGACGCGGTCGCCTCCGTGCTGCACCCCTCGCTCACCGCCCCCGGCGCACCCGGCCGCGCCCGGCTCCACGAGGCGACGTCCACGGCGACCGTCCTGGAGGACCTGCCCCGGCTGCTGCGGGACGGCGTCACCGGCGAGGACCTGTCGTCCAAGGACGGCGGCAGCGTGGGCAGTTACCGTATGCACGCCGAGATCACCGGGATGTCGCCCGCCTGGGGCACCGGCGGCACCCAGCTGCGCACCCACCAGCAGACCCAGCACACGGTCACCGAGAGCGCGGGCAAGGGACGCGCCCTCGCCGGCGGCCTCGGCCCGGCCATCGGGGTCGGCGCGGCCGGCAACGCCGCCGTCCTGCGGGGTACGGCCATGCCGGTCGCGGCGGCCCGCAAGGCGCGGTTCACCGTGGCCGAGCAGACCGTGTCCAGCCGGCAGGGCGCGGAGGTGCGCGGCGACAAGGTGCTCTACCTCGCGAGCGTGCGGATCACCGCGGAGGGCACGGGTCCGCGCTCAGCGGAGATGATCCTGCGCCCCGGGACCCGGGTCGCCCGGCACTCGATGCGGGTGTGGATGAGCCTGCGCGCCGACGAGGCGCAGTCGCTCGGGCTGCCGCTGCCGCCCGGCACCGAGGCCGGGGAGTTCGTCGAGAAGCCGAAGCGGACCGACGCGGACGGCAACGAGACCGACGTCGAACGGCACCTCCCGTTCGGCGCCATGGGCTCCAGCGTCACCCTCAGCCAACTCGACACCGGCCCGATGGTGCGGGCCGTGCGGGAGCTGTTCGCGACCGATCCCCGGCTGGCCGGCTACCTGCCCGGCTTCGGTACCGAGGCGGTGACCTCGACGCCGGGCAAGGAGGAGGCCGCGCTCCAGCGGCGCAACCACCGCGAGCTGATGGCCGCGCTGTCCGAGACCAACCTGCGGGTCAACAAGGACCAGTTGACCTCGACCGGCATCCGGGTCCGGCTGCGCCGCAAGACCGCCCTGCACGCGCACGACGTACAGCTCCGCGTCCGCGGGCAGCTCCGCGAGACCGGCTACCTCGGCGACACCGACAACTGGCTGGTACGCAGTCACTCCGGTGTCACCGCCAACGCGCAGAGCGGGCGCGGCAGTTCCCGTTCGATCGGCGGTCTGGTGCTCGGCCAGGCCCGGCTCGTCCCCGGCGCCCTGACCGGTTCGGCCCGCTACGAGAAGCACCACACCGGCACCCGCCGCAACCAGGCCGGACCCGGCACCCGCACGGACGTCCTCACCAACGGCTCCGAGCAGGCCGCCACCTTCGGCGCCGCCCTGCGCCTGGACGTCGACGTCACCATGACCTCCCGGCAGCGCAAGCTCGGCCGCGCCCTCACCCCCGGCACCCCGGGCCGGGACACGCCGGAGGCCACCCCGCTGGCGGGCCTGCGCCTGGACGAGCAGGACGTACGGCTGGTCACCCCCGCGGAGTTCACCCTCGACGAGGAGGGCAGGCAGCGGCGCGACACCGTACGTGCTCGGCGCACGGCACAGGCACCGCGCCCCGAGCACGCCGTCACCGCCGAGGGCATCGGCGACCTGGCCACGCTGGTGCCCCGGCCGTCCGCCGGACAGCCGCTGCGGGACTGGCAGCTGGTGGAGACGGTCGGCGACGGCCAGGCCGTCCGCGACCTCGCCTTCCGGTTGCTGTCCCGGGCCGCCGCCCGCGACAAGGGCGTACGCGAGGATCCCGCGCTGGGGGCCGAGGGGCTGGCGCCGCGGCTGGCGATCGAGGAGCGGTTCGCGCCGCAGGCCATCACGGCGGCGCTGCGGCAGGCCGCGTCCTCCGGGTGGGTGGTGAAGAACCTGCGGTATCCGCGGCGGCTCGCCGCGCTCGACGGGGCGGTCGGCACCCGGCTCACCCTGACCAACCCGAAGTTCCTGCACCGGGGCGCGGGGCCGGGCACGGAGACCTTCGTGCTCGGCGGTCACCAGGCCGCCGGCCAGGAGGGGGAGGCCACCACCAGCACCTGGCAGTTCGGCGCGACCGGCTCGGAGAACGACGCCGAGTGGCGGCTCGGCCAGGGCCTCTCCGGCAGCCGGACCACGAGCGCGGGGGACACCAGGGCGGCGGCCCTGTCGGGCACGGTCGAGCGCAACGCCCACACCCCGAAGAAGGCGCCGCTCTACCTGGTCCAGTGCGATCTGCTGGTCACCATGGTCGCCGAGGTCAAGGTCACCGGCGGTGGCCCGTACGTGGCGACGGCCGGCCGCACCCTGCCGGCCGAGGCGGCGGTGTGGCTGACCGAGGCACAGCTGCCGGCGGCGATCCGCCGGCAGCTGGGACTCGACCCCGAACCGCCCCTGATGACCTCACCGGCGCCCTCGCCCCGACCGCGACGCCGACCGACGGAGGGAACACGGACGGCGGAGAGGGCACGGACGGCCGACGGGTCGCGGACGGCGGAGGGCTCGCGGCCGGCCGAGGGCTCCCGAACGGCCGAGGGGTCGCGGACGGCGGAGGGGGCGCGGACGGTCGGCGGGTCTCGTGCGGGCGGTGGGCGCGAGGGCGGGTCGTCCACCTCCGTACCGTCGCGCACCGGTCCGGCCTTCGACCGCGGTCTCCCGCTCGGCTTCGGCATGATCGAGAACCTGCCGAACTTCGTGCCGCTGCTGGCCCGGCTGCGCACCCGCCTCGCGGAGAGCGGACAGCAGCGCCTCGCCGACGACCTGCTGCCCCGGCGGCAGCTGGCCGACCGCAACGACAACGTGCAGCGGCTGCTGCGCGTCCTGGACCGCGACGGCAGCACCGGGCTGCTCTCCGGTGCCATGGACGGCGGGGTCACCGTCGAGCTGTTCGACGGCCGCCGGATCCCGTACTGGGCGGTGTTCAAGGTCAACCGTCTCGGTGACGGCGGCTACGAGGGTGCGGCGGGCGACGGCCGGGACATGGAGTACATCACCGCGGCCGTCGCCCAGCAGGCCACCGCCCACGACGAGGGCGTGACGACCGGCGTGGAGGGGATCTTCGCGGGCTCCGGCAAACCGGACGGCGGGGCCGGGCAGCTGAAGAGCACGGGCGGCGCGGCGGGGCTCGGCGTCGGCTGGGGCGGCGCCCGGCGCTCCGGCACGGCGGGCCGCGGCCAGCTCGGCATGAAGACGGTCGCCGAGGCGAAGACCGCGAAGTCGTCGAGGATGCGGGTGCCGATCGAGGCGACCCTCGAACTGCACCGCGGTGACCGCCGGGTCGCACTGGTCTCCCTGGGCCGCCAGACGCTGACCCACCGCGTCCTGGACCAGGACCTCGCCGCCCTCGGCCGGCTCACCGCACCGCGCCCGGCCCCGGTCACGAGCGCCACCGCCACCGCCACCGGCCCGGCAGCCACCGCCCCCGGCCCGGCAGCCGCCCCCGGCCCGGCGTCCGGCGTCCGCGACGACCGCCCGGCCGCACTCGGCGCCTGGCGCTCCACAGGCGCACGGCTGCCGATGGAGGCGCAGGTCAACGGCTTCCAGGGGGCCCCGCAGGTGCGGGAACTGGTCAACTCCGCGGTCCGGGAGGCGGGCGGCGGCGAACGCTTCCGCGGCAAGGGCCAGGCCGCCGCGTACACCCTGCACGAGGCCGTCTCCACCGAGTGGCTGACCGCGGCGCTGCCGCTGCTGACCGCCGCGGGGGCGGAGCTGCCGCCGGTGCACGCCACGGGGGCGACCGGCCAGGACCTGCGGGCGTCGCTGCACGCACGGCTGCGGGACGGGCGGGTGCTGGGCGTCGGCGACAAGATGACCTTCGAGACGGTGGGGCAGAGCCACCCGGGCGCGCCCCGGCCCACCCAGACGGACGGGCTGAGCTCGGCCGACCACGGCAGGTCGGCGCGCGGCCTGGCGGGCGCGGGGCTGCTCAACGCCGACGAGTTCCGCCTCAACCAGCTGATGGGCAACGCCGGTGGCGCGGGCGGCGCGGCCGGCCTGGCGGCGAACGCGGCCGGTTCGATGCCGCTGCACAAGCCCAAGTCCGCGTCGGTGCTGGTGCAGTTCACGCTGGACGTGCGGGTGGTCGCGCGGGTGACGGACCGGGTCCGCGCCGGCCGTACCGGCACGGCCGTGCGGGAACTGACGCTGCCGCGGCCGGTGGTGGTGCGGATGCCGGAACCGGCGGTCCGCCGGATGCTCGCCGCCCAGCCGGACCGGGTCCAGGATCCGGACGACCACCTGGGCCTGCGGAAGAAGGCGGCGGCCGTGCCTCCCGTGAGCTGAGTGCCGGTTCTCGGCCGCGGGCCGGTGGGGGCTTGTCGCGCAGTTCCCCGCGCCCCTTCGGGGCGCGCTGATCCCAGGTCGGTCAGTCCTCCACGCGGATTCCCAGCTGTGCTGCCAGTACTGGGGCCAGGTCCATCAGTTGGGGCATGCTGATCACCGCCCCGGCCAGTCTCTCCACCCCGCTGGCGATCTCCAGGGACGCGGCGCCCCGCAGGTCGACGTCCTTCATCGTCACCCCCCTGAAGTCGGCCGCCTTCACCGTGCAGTCCACGAACTCCACCCGCTCCAGGTTCGCGTTCCCGAAGTCCGGCTCCACCAGGACGCAGCTCTCGAAGACCACGTCCCTGAGCCTGGCCGTGCGCAGGTTCAGGTAGTCGATCTTGCCGCCGCGGATCACCACCCGCTCCAGCACGGAGCCGTGCAGCTGGGTGCCGCCGAGACGGGCGTCGACCAGTTCGACGTCGCGCAGGGTCGCCTCGGCCAGGTCGGTGCCGACGCCTCTGGCCCCGGTGAGGACGCTGTCCAGCACCCGGGCGTGCCGCAGTCCCGTCTCGTCGAAGGCGCAGTCCGTCAGCGCGCAGTCCATGAAGCGGGCGCCCGCGCCGTCCTGCCCGGCGAGGTCCGCGCCCCGGATCTCCACCCCGTCGTAGTCCCCGTCCGGCTCCAGTGCGCCGTCGCTCCACGGCTCCAGGGGTGGCAGCCGCAACTCCGGCCGCCGTGCGCCCTTCACCCTGTTGCCGCCGGCCGCGCCGGTCCCAGTCCTCGCCATGCCCTCATAGTGCAGCCCCCCACTGACAACGCCCCCGAGCAGCACCAACGCCCGGCCGGCCCCGGCGATGTCACATTCCGGCCCCGCCGATCCGTCGTACCGGCGATGAAGCGCGTGCCGCGCATGAAGCGCATGACGCGCAGTCCTCGGCCGGTACGGCCGGAAAGGGGGTCCTGGAGCCATGACCAGGAACAGCACAGCACGGGATGCGGCCCGTCCCGATCCGTGGTCTTCTGACCGAATGAGCAGCGCCCGGACGGGTGGGACGAACGCCGGTGCCGACGGGGCCGATCCGCGCCGCTGGTGGGGGCTGGTCGTCATCGCGCTGGCCCAGCTCATGGTCGTACTCGACGCGACGATCGTGAACATCGCGCTGCCGTCCGCGCAGCGTGCCCTCGGGATGTCCGACGGCAATCGGCAGTGGGTGATCACCGCCTACACGCTCGCCTTCGGCGGCCTGCTCCTGCTGGGCGGCCGGGTCGCCGACCTGGTCGGCCGCAAGCGCACCTTCGTCATCGGGCTGATCGGTTTCGCCGCCGCCTCCGCGTTCGGCGGCGCCGCCCAGACCCCGGGGATGCTCTTCGGTGCCCGCGCCCTCCAGGGCGCCTTCGCCGCCGTCCTCGCGCCGTCCGCGCTCTCCCTGCTCACCACCACGTTCACCGACCCGCGCGAGCGCGGCAAGGCCTTCGGGATCTACGGCGCCCTCGCGGGCAGCGGCTCCGCGATCGGGTTCATCGTCGGCGGGCTGCTCACCGAGTACCTGAACTGGCGCTGGTGCCTGTACGTCAACGTGCCCATCGCGGTCCTGGCCGTGGCCGGCGCGCTCGTGCTGCTGCGCGACCGGCCCGGCCAGAGCGGCGGCCGCCTCGACGTACCGGGCGCGCTGCTCGGCTGCGGCGGGCTCGTCGCGATCGTCTACGGCTTCAGCGAGGCCCAGCCGCGCGGCTGGAGCGATCCGCTGGTGCTCGGTCTGTTCGCGGCCGGGGCCGTCCTGCTCGTCGCGTTCGTGCGGTGGCAGACCCGCGCGCCGAGCCCGCTGCTGCCCCTGCACATCGTCAGGGACCGCGACCGCGGGGGCAGCTTCCTGACGATGGCCCTCGCGACGGTCGCCATGTTCGGGCTGTTCCTCTTCCTGACCTACTACCTCCAGGTCATCCTCGGCTACTCCCCCGTCCGGGCGGGTCTCGGCTTCCTCCCGCTGACCGTGGCGATCATCATCGGCTCCACCCAGATATCCGCGCGCCTGCTGTACCGGCTGGCCCCGCGGCTGCTCATGGTCCCCGGCACGCTGCTCGCCGCCTGCGGTCTGCTGCTCCTGACCCGGATCACGGTCCACTCCTCCTACCCCACCGAGATCCTGCCCGCCCTGCTGCTGATGGGCCTCGGCATGGGCCTGACCTTCATGCCGGTCTTCGCCACCGCCACCTCGGGTGTCGCCCCGCGGGACGCCGGGGTCACCTCGGCCACCGTCAACACCTCGCAGCAGGTGGGCGGCTCCATCGGCACGGCACTGCTCAACACCGTCGCCACCACCAGCAGCGCCGCCTACCTCACCGCCCACCTGCACGACCCCGCGCGGAGGGCGGCGGTGGTCCCGGCGGCCGTCGTGCACGGCTACACGGTCGCCATCTGGTGGGCGGCCGGCGTGATGCTGCTGGCCGGCCTGGTCGCGGGCCTGCTGGTGACGGCGGAACCCGCGAAGCACGACAGTCCGGCCGAGACGCCGATGCCGGAATGTCAATCACCCATGTGACGTTACGGTCGTGCGTGAATCGCCTCATGGGATTTCTCCGGGGCCTCGGCGGCAGGGCGTGGGCGTACGTCCGCGGCGCCCCCGGCACGTACGTCTGGCTGGCGATCCTCTTCGTGACGACCGTCGCGCTGCACCACATGTCCCCGGAGTTCGAGCAGCAGTTCCTGCGGCAGCGCTCCACCAACCTGCGGGAACTGTCGGACAACCCGGTACGGGTGCTGATCGCCAGCGCGATGTGGATCGACGGCGGGCACTGGGTGCCGTACGCCCTGCTCTACACCGTCTTCCACGCACCCGCCGAACGCTGGCTGGGGACGCTGCGCTGGCTGGCGGTGTGCGTCCTCGCGCACGTGCTGGCGACGCTGATCAGCGAGGGCGCCCTGCTGGCGGGCATCCACGACGGCCTCGCCCCGCCGTCCGCGGTCAACACCCTCGACATCGGGGTGAGTTACGCGCTGGCCGGGGTGATCGGGGTGCTCTCGTACCGGATCGCGACGCCCTGGCGGTACGGGTACGCCGTGGTCGTCCTGCTGGTGTACGGACTGCCCCTGACCGAGTCCCCGGGCTTCACCGACCTGGGACATTTCGTCGCCGTACTGATCGGTCTCGCCTGTTACCCGCTGGCCGGAGGGCGCGGAAAAGCATGGAATCCGAAGGAGACACTGGCCGCTCTCAAGGGTTAGCGTCCCGGCATGAGCAGCTCGGCAAGCAGTGTCGTCAACGGTGGCATCTCCTTCTGGTACGCGCACGACGGTCTCCCCGCGGTCCGGGAGCCGCTCGCCGGTGACGCCTCGGCGGACGTGGTGATCGTCGGCGGTGGCTACACCGGTCTGTGGACCGCGTACTACCTGAAGAAGGCCGCCCCCTTCCTCCGGGTGACCGTCCTGGAGCAGAAGTTCTGCGGCTACGGCGCCTCCGGCCGCAACGGCGGCTGGCTGTACAACGGCGTCGCGGGCCGCGACCGGTACGCCGCGCTGCACGGCCGGGAGGCGGCCGTACGCCTCCAGAAGGCGATGAACGAGACCGTCGACGAGGTCGTCGCGGTCACCCGGGCCGAGGGCATCGACGCCGACCTGCACAAGGGCGGGGTCCTCGAAGTGGCCACCACCCCGGCCCAGCTGGCCCGTCTGCGGGCCTTCCACGAGCACGAGCTGTCGTACGGCGAGAAGGACCGCGAGCTGTACGGCGCCGGGGCGACCCGGGAGCGGATCCGGGTCGTGGACGCCGTCGGCTCCACCTGGACCCCGCACGGTGCCCGGCTGCACCCGGTGAAGCTGGTGAAGGGGCTGGCGGCGGCCGTGGAGGCGCTCGGGGTGGAGATCTACGAGTCCACCCCGGTGACCGAGATCCGGCCCAAGCACGCCGTCACGCCGTACGGCACGGTCCGCGCCCCCTACGTGCTGCGCTGCACCGAGGGCTTCACCGCGAACCTCAAGGGGCAGCGGCGCACCTGGCTGCCGATGAACTCCTCGATGATCGCCACCGCGCCGCTGACCGGGGAGCAGTGGGAGTCGGTCGGCTGGTCGGGCCTGGAGACCCTGGGCGACATGGCGCACGCCTACATGTACGCCCAGCGGACCGCCGACGGGCGGATCGCGCTCGGCGGGCGCGGGGTGCCGTACCGCTTCGGCTCGCGGACCGACAACGACGGCCGGACGCAGGCGGCGACCGTCGAGGCACTGCGGGAGATCCTCGTCCGGTTCTTCCCGTCGCTGGCCGGGGTCGCCGTCGAGCACGCCTGGTCCGGGGTGCTCGGGGTGCCTCGTGACTGGTGCGCGACCGTCACCCTGGACCGTTCGACCGGCCTCGGCTGGGCGGGCGGGTACGTCGGCTCCGGGGTGGCCACCACGAACCTCGCCGCCCGGACCCTGCGCGACCTCGTCCAGCTCGACTCGGGGCAGGCCGGCCGCACCGACCTGACCGAGCTGCCGTGGGTGAACCACAAGGTCCGCAAGTGGGAGCCGGAGCCGCTGCGCTGGCTCGGCGTCCAGGGCATGTACGCCACCTACCGCGCCGCCGACCAGCGCGAGCGCCTGCATCCGAGCACCACCTCGTCCCGGCTGGCCCAGGTCGCGGACCGGGTGGCGGGACGGCACTGACCCCACCACCTCAGCCCGGCAGTGCGACGCCCCCCGTGATCGGTGATCACGGGGGGCGTCGCACTGCCGGGAGAAACCTCACCGCCCTGGATATTGACATCAGTATGTCCTGACATACTCTGGACGGAGCGCCCCAGTGGGGCACCCCAGGTGAAGGGAAACCAGTCTGATGTCGTTCGAAGTGCTGACCGTCGGCCGCGTGGGAGTGGACGTGTACCCGCTCCAGACCGGCGTGGGGCTGGCCGAGGTCACCTCGTTCGGCAAGTACCTGGGCGGGAGCCCGACCAACGTGGCGGTGGCGGCCGCCCGGTACGGCCGGTCGGCGGCCGTGATCACGAAGACCGGCCGGGACCCCTTCGGCGACTTCGTCCGCACGGCCCTGGACGGCTACGGCGTGGACACCCGCTTCGTCGGGACGTCGGACATCGCCCCGACCCCGGTGACGTTCTGCGAGATCTTCCCGCCGGACGACTTCCCGCTGTACTTCTACCGCCTCCCCAAGGCCCCCGACCTGGACATCCAGCCGGACGAGCTGGACCTGGACGCCGTCCGGGACGCCGGGATCTTCTGGATCACCGGCACCGGACTGAGCGAGGAGCCCAGCCGCTCCGCCACCCTCGCGGCCCTGGCCCACCGGGCGAAGTCCGGCACGACGGTCTTCGACCTCGACTGGCGCCCGATGTTCTGGCGGGAGCCCGCCGAGGCCCGCGCGTTCTACGCCGAAGCCCTGCGGCACACCACCGTGGCCGTCGGCAACCTCGACGAGTGCGAGGTGGCCACCGGCGAGCGCGAGCCGTACGCGGCGGCGCAGGCGCTGCTGGCGGCGGGCGTGGAACTGGCCGTGGTGAAACAGGGCCCGAAGGGCGTACTGGCCGTGGACCGGGACGGCTCGGCCGCCGAGATCCCGCCCGTGCCGGTGGACGTGGTGAACGGCCTGGGCGCCGGTGACGCCTTCGGCGGTGCCCTGTGCCACGGCCTGCTGTCCGGCTGGGAGACCCGGCGCACGGTCTCCTTCGCCAACGCGGCCGGCGCCATCGTGGCGAGCCGGCTGTCCTGCTCCGACGCGATGCCCACCGAGGCCGAAGTCAACGCCAAGCTGGACGAGGTGACCAGTGCTGTCTGAAAAGCTGAACCGGATCGCGGCGGCCCGGGTCAACGACCCCGGTGCCATCGCGGCGGCCGCCGCCCGCCGTATAAAGGCCACCTCGCTGCTGGGCGAGCACGGCAAGGCGATGATCATCGCCGCCGACCACCCGGCCCGCGGTGCCAACGGCGTCGGCGACGACCCGAACGCCATGGCCGACCGCTTCGAACTCCTCGACCGCCTGTGCGTCGCCCTGGAGCGGCCGGGCGTGACCGGGGTGCTGGCCACCGCGGACATCCTCGAAGATCTGCTGCTGCTCGGCGTCCTGGACGGGAAGTCCGTCTTCGGCTCCATGAACCGCGGCGGCCTGGCCGGCTCGGTCTTCGAGATCGACGACCGGTTCACCGGGTACGACGCCCGGACCATCGCCGAGATGGGCTTCGACGGCGGCAAGATGCTCACCCGCATCGCCCTCGGTGACCCGGCGACCCCCTCCGTCCTGGAGGACAGCGCCCGCGCCGTCAACGAGCTCAACGACCGGCGGCTCATCGCGATGGTCGAACCGTTCATCTCCACCTGGCAGGACGGGAAGATCCGCAACGACCTGTCGACCGACGGCGTGGTCAAGTCGGTCACCATCGCGTCGGGCCTGGGCCGGCGCACCGCCTACACCTGGCTGAAGCTGCCCGTGGTCGAGAACATGGAGCGCGTCCTGGCCGCCTCGACGCTGCCCGCGCTGCTGCTGGGCGGCGAGGTCAAGGACGCCGAGGCGGCGTTCGCGTCCTGGGGCAGGGCGCTGAAGCAGCCGACCGCGCAGGGTCTGGTCGTGGGCCGTTCCCTGCTCTACCCGGCGGGCGGCGACGTCGCCGGCGCCGTCGACAAGGCGGTGGGCCTGCTGTGAGCGACACGAGCAAGTACCACCTGCCGAAGGGGACTTCGGCCGACGGGCCCTACGACCTCCTGGTCACGCCGGAGTCGGCGGGCTGGGGATACTCCGGCCTGCGGATCCTGACCCTCGGGCCGGGCCAGACGCACGCCCTGTCCACCGGGGACTCCGAGTTCCTGGTGCTGCCGCTGGCGGGCTCCTGCACCGTCACCACGGACGGCGGCACCTTCGAACTCGCCGGTCGGACGGGCGTGTTCGCCTCGGCCACGGACTTCGCCTACCTCCCGCGCGAAGCCGAGGCCGTGATCAGCAGCGCGGCCGGGGGACGGTTCGCGCTGCCCTCCGCCCGTACCGAGCGGGGAGGTCAACCGGCTCGGTACGGGCGCAAGGAGGACGTCCCCGTCGAGCTGCGGGGTGCGGGAGCGTGTTCGCGGCAGGTCAACAACTACTGCCTGCCGGGCACGTTCGACGCCGAGCAGCTGCTGGTGTGCGAGGTCCTCACGCCGGGCGGCAACTGGTCCTCGTACCCGCCGCACAAGCACGACGAGGTACGCGTCGACGCGGACGGCAACCCGGTCGAGTCGGAGCTGGAGGAGATCTACTACTTCGAGGTCTCCGGCGAGGACGGCAACGGCTTCGGCTACCAGCGGGTGTACGGCACCCCGGAGCGGCCGATCGACGTGCTCGCCGAGATCCGCTCCGGCGACACCGTGCTGATCCCGCACGGCTGGCACGGGCCCTCCATCGCCGCGCCCGGCTACGACCTCTACTACCTCAACGTCATGGCCGGTCCGGGACCGGACCGGGCCTGGCTGATCTGCGACGACCCCGCACACGGCTGGGTGCGCGGGACCTGGGACGCCCAGGACGTGGACGACCGGCTGCCCTTCGGAGAGGACCGATGAACACCGTACGACTGACCACCGCCCAGGCCCTGGTCCGCTTCCTGGCCGGCCAGTACAGCGAGCGCGACGGCCAGGAACAGCGCCTGATCCCCGGCGTGTGGGGCATCTTCGGCCACGGCAACGTGGCCGGCATCGGGCAGGCCCTGCTCCAGGCCGCCACCACCGGCGAGGCCGACCTGCCCTACTACCTCGCCCGCAACGAGCAGGGCATGGTCCACGCGTCGGTCGCCTACGCCAAGATGCGCGACCGCCTCGCCACCTTCGCGTGCACGGCCTCGACGGGCCCGGGCTCGACGAACATGATCACGGGTGCGGCGCTGGCGACGACGAACCGGCTGCCGGTGCTGCTGCTCCCCTCCGACATGTTCGCGACCCGCGCCGCCGACCCCGTCCTCCAGCAGCTGGAGGACACCCGCGGCGGCGACGTCACCGTGAACGACGCCTTCCGGGCCGTGTCGAAGTACTTCGACCGCATCCAGCGTCCGGAGCAGCTGATCCCGGCCGCGCTGGCAGCGATGCGGGTGCTGACCGACCCGGTCGAGACCGGCGCCGTGACGCTGGCGCTGCCGCAGGACGTGCAGGCCGAGGCGTACGACTGGCCGGTCGACTTCTTCCGGCGCCGGGTCTGGCACGTGGGCCGCCCGGTGCCGGAGCCCGCCGCGATCGAGCGGGCCGTGACCCTGCTCAAGAACGCGAAGAAGCCGCTGATCGTCGCCGGCGGCGGTGCTGTCTACTCCGGAGCCGAGACCGCGCTGCGCGCCTTCGCCGAGGCCACCGGCATCCCGGTCGCCGACACCCACGCCGGCAAGGGCGCCGTTCCCTGGGACCACCCCTACGCGGTCGGCGGCATCGGCTCCACCGGGTCGTACGCGGCGAACGAGCTGGCCCGCGAGGCCGACGTCGTCGTGGGTATCGGCACCCGCTACAGCGACTTCACCACCGCCAGCCACACCGTGTTCGGCAACCCGGACGTCACCTTCGTCAACCTCAACGTGGCCCGCCTGGACGCCGTCAAGCACTCCGCCGAGCCGCTGGTCGCCGACGCCCGCCTGGGCATCCAGGCCCTCGCCGGGGCCCTCGACGGCTGGGAGGTGTCCCCGGAGTACCGGCGTCACAGCCGTGAACTCATCGCCCGCACACGGGAGATCGAGGAGGAGTGCTTTGCACCGGACCGCAACACCGGCGACCTGCCCGCGCAGACGCAGATCCTCGGCGCGCTGAACGACGTCCTGGACGACCGCGCGGTGGTCATCAACGCGGCCGGTTCCATGCCCGGTGACCTCCAGCAGCTGTGGCGCGCCCGCGACCCCAAGGCCTACCACGTCGAGTACGCCTACTCCTGCATGGGCTACGAGGTCGCCGCCGGTGTCGGCGCGAAGATGGCCGACCCCTCGCGTGAGGTCGTCGTCCTCGTCGGTGACGGCTCCTACCTGATGATGGCCCAGGAGATCGTCACCATGGTCTCCGAAGGCCTCAAGGTCATCATCGTGCTGGTGCAGAACCACGGCTTCGCCTCGATCGGTTCGCTGTCGGAGTCGCTCGGCTCGCAGCGATTCGGCACCAAGTACCGCTACCGCAACGACGACTCGGGCCAGCTCGACGGCGACGTCCTCCCGGTCGACCTCGCCGCCAACGCCGCCTCCCTGGGCGCGGACGTCCTGCACGCCACCTCGGTGGAGGAGTTCCGCTCCGCGATGGACAAGGCCAAGGCCGCCACCCGCACCACCGTCGTGCACGTCGAGACCGACCTCTACGGCCCCAACCCGCCCGGCCACGGCTGGTGGGACGTCCCCGTCAGCGAGGTCTCCGCCCTCGACACCACCCAGGCCGCCCACGACACCTACGCCACCCACAAGCGCGCCCAGCGGCACTACCTCTAAGGACACCCCACCCCGTGAACACCATCCCGCACTGGATCAACGGCGCCGAGGTCACCACCGAGACCACCGCCCCCGTCTTCAACCCGGCCACCGGCGCCGAGCAGGCCCGCCTCGTCCTCGGTGCCGCCCCCGAGGTCGACGCCGCCGTCCAGGCCGCCTCCGCCGCGTTCGAGACCTGGGCCGAGTCCTCGCTCTCGCAGCGCACCCAGGTCATGTTCAACTTCCGCCAGCTGCTCGTGGAGCACGAGGAGGAGCTGGCCCGGATCATCTGCGCCGAGCACGGCAAGACCGTCGACGACGCCCGCGGCGAGATCACCCGCGGCCGTGAGGTCGTCGAGTACGTCTGCGGCCTCGGCGACGTCCTCAAGGGCAGCTTCTCCGACCAGGTCTCACGCGGCGTGGACGTCCACAACTTCCGCCAGCCCCTCGGTGTCGTCGCGGGCATCACCCCGTTCAACTTCCCGGCGATGGTGCCGCTGTGGATGCACCCGGTCGCGATCGCCACCGGCAACACCTTCATCCTCAAGCCGTCCGAGCGCGACCCCTCCGCCGCGAACTTCGTCGCCGGCCTGTACAAGAAGGCCGGCCTGCCCGACGGCGTCTTCAACGTCGTGCACGGCGGCAAGGACGCGGTCGACGCGATCCTCACCCACCCGGGCATCGAGGCCGTCTCCTTCGTCGGCTCCACCCCGATCGCCAGGTACGTCCACGAGCAGGCCACCGCGCACGGCAAGCGCGTCCAGGCGCTCGGCGGCGCCAAGAACCACGCCGTCGTCCTGCCCGACGCCGACCTGGAGTTCGCCGCCAACCACATCACCGCCGGCGCCTACGGCTCCGCGGGCGAACGCTGCATGGCCGTCTCCGTCGCCGTCGCGGTCGGCGACGCGGCCGACGCCCTGGTCGAGATCCTTCAGCGCAAGGCAGGCGAGGTGAAGGTCGGTCCCGGCGACCAGCCCGGCACCGAGATGGGCCCGCTGGTCACCAAGGCCGCCCAGGAACGCGTCGAGAACGCCGTCGGGGGCGCCGCAGCGCAGGGCGCCACCGTCGTCGTCGACGGGCGTGGCCTGAAGATCGACGGACACGAGGACGGCTTCTTCACCGGCCCCTCCCTCCTCGACCACGTCACCACCGACATGGACGCCTACAAGGAGGAACTCTTCGGCCCGGTCCTCGCGATCGTCCGCGCCGAGTCCCTGGACGAGGCGATCGACCTGATCAACGCCAACCCCTACGGCAACGGCACCGCCCTGTTCACCGCCTCCGGCGAGGCCGCCCGCCGCTTCCAGCGCAAGATCAAGGTCGGCATGATCGGCATCAACGTGCCCGTCCCCGTCCCGATGTCGTACTACTCCTTCGGCGGCTGGAAGGACTCCCTCATCGGCGACAACCCCATCCACGGTCCCGAAGGCATCCGCTTCTACACCCGCCCCAAGGTCGTCACCACCCGCTGGCCCGAGCCCAGGCAGCAGCTCACCGCCGGGTTCGACTTCCCCACCTCCAGCTGACCGACCGCACCCGGAAAGGCCAGGTCACGTACGACGTGACCTGGTCTTTTCCGTCTCCTGCGAACTCGGCCCGGCCTGGCGCTCCGCCTCGACCCGGACCAGCATCGCCAGCAGGGAAGCCACCGTGAGCCCCGCCTCGGCCGGGTGGCGCAGCACCTTGCTGGGGTCGATCCGGTACTGGTTGGCGCGGCCGTTGCGGGTGTGGGAGAGGTAACCGTCCTGCTCCAGGTCGGAAATGATCTTCTGGACGGCACGTTCCGTGAGCCGGCAGCGGGCCGCGATGTCCCGGATCCGCGCGTTGTGGTTGTCGGCGATGCTGGCCAGCACCCGCGCATGGCTCGTGAGGAACGTCCACCCGTTGTGCGGCTCGGGAACTGCGTCAACTCCCACCATGCCCCTCAGCGTACGACCGTCTGTTCACGAAGACAAAAACACGAACACAATTTCACGTATGTCTTGACGCGTCTTCATGGTCGTACGAATCTGGAGGAGACAGACCGAGGAGGCGACATGCTGGTGCAGGCGGGACCGACCGGTGACCGGGTGACCGTCGCGGTGAGCGGCGAGTACTGCCTCGACGACGACCAGACCCTCCGGCACGCCCTGCACGACGCCCTCGGCCGTTCGGCCGCGGGCGTGGACCTGGACCTCTCCGACCTGACGTTCGCGGACTGCTCCGCGCTCAACGTGCTGCTGGCCGTGCGCGGCCAGGCGGCCGCCGCGGACAAGACGGTCACCGTCACCGCCGTCAGCCCGGCCGCCGAACGCCTGCTGACGTTCACGGACACCTACACCCTCTTCACCGCCCCGGCCGACGCCACGGACCCGTCCCCCACGGAACCCGACGGAGCCATGCGGGCCGAGGTCGTGCAGCTCCGTCGTGCGCTGCGGACCCGCCCTGACATCGATCTGGCGCGCGGCATCCTCATGGCCACCTTCGGGCTGAACGCCGAACAGGCATGGCAGGCGCTGGTCCTCACCTCCCAGCACACCAACCTCAAACTGCACCGGCTGGCGGAGGACGTGGTGACGACGGTGCAGGGTGCCTCGCTGCCGGAACCGGTCCAGCGGGAGCTGACAGCGGCCGTCTCCCGGGTCCGCGGGGGCACCCGCTCGGAGGACACACGGGAGACGGTGTGCCAGGACCGAGGACGTTGACCGCCCGGGGTCCGGCCGTCGCTCAGTCGTCACCTCGGACGATGTTCCACTCGGCGCCGGCACGCGCGGCGGGCGACGCGCTCTCGTCCACGACGGCGGCCACACAGGTACGGACGCCCCTGCGCGGGAGATGACGCTTCTTCGCCCAGCCGGTCCTCGCCACTCGTAGGGCGGGCTTCTGTGCGGTTGGCCTGGTCACGGCGTCTCATCTTCTCTCTGCGTATTGCCTGTTCACCGAGTAGCCCACCGCCCCGCGCGCAAACATCGGCCACCGTGGTCACGGGCCGATCAGCCGCAACACCGCCTGTTCCACCGCCCCCTGGGTGGCCGGACCGCCCGGCGCGGTGCCGGCGCCCAGGGAGCCGAGGGCCGGGGCGATGGTCCGGCCCTCCTCGAAGCACTCGATGACGCGCGGGTTGATGTACGACGCCCGGCAGACCGCGGGGGTGTTGCCGAGATAGCCGGCGACCTCCCGAACCGCCCGCCGCACGGCCCGCTTTCGGGAGGCGCCGGACTCCTCGGCCACCGGGGCGGAGACGGCCAGGGCGACGGCCGCCAGGACGGTGGCGTGCCAGGTGCGGAAGTCCTTCGCCGTCAGGTCCGTGCCCGCGGACTCGTGCAGGTAGGCGTTCAGATCGGCCGCGTGGACGTCGTGCCAGGAGCGGTGCCGCCAGTAGGCGAAGAGACGTGCGCTGTCGTCAGGCCGCCGCAGCAGGGCCCGGGTTGCACGGGACACCGGCTCGTCGACGAAGGTCCGTGCCACGTCCTTGGAGTTCTTGGCGGTGTAGGTGAAGCGCACCTCGCCGCCGCGGCAGGACACGTGCTCGCGCAGCAGCGTGGTGAGGCCGTAGGTGTCGTTGTCCTTGGTGTACGCCTCGTTGCCGATCCGGAAGAGGCCGAGATCCAGCAGCCGGGCCGCGCACCCGAGGACACGGTCCTGGCACAGGCCGCGCAGGGCGAGGTCCCGGGTCACGTGCTCGCGCAGCCGTGGGAGGGCGGCGGCCGCCCGCAGCACGTGCTCGTGCTTGGCCGCCTCCTGCTGCTCGCGGAACCGCTGGTGGTAGAGGTACTGACGGCGGCCCGCCGCATCGGTGCCGGTCGCCTGGACATGGCCGTCGGGTGCGGGACAGATCCACACGTCCGTCCAGGCCGGCGGGATCACCAGGGTCTCGATCCGCTCGCGCACCGCCGGGTCGGTGATCGTGCGTCCCGCGGTGTCGAGGTAGCTGAAGCCACGACCGCAGCGCCGCCGGGCGTATCCCGGGGCGTGCACGTCGCTGGTTCTCAGCCGCATCGCCGGTACCTGTTCCGGGGGCGCCCGTCGCGGCCGGGGTGGCACAGCAGCCGTATCCCCTGGACCAACGTCAGCGGCCACACCGCGGCGAGGCACCACAGCACGACGGGGTCCGAGGTGCGGATGCCCACGACCATCAGGAAGACGGACGCCACGCCCAGCAGCGCGACGGACAGCCACAGCCAGCCCCGGGCGGGCGGGGCGCCCATCCGGCGCGCGAAGCGACGGTCGCGGCGCAGTCCGGCCTCGATCCCCAGCAGTGCGAGGCGTTCGTACGGGGAGAGCCGTACGTCGTCCGACGGATCCGCACCCTCAGCCATGGTCACGGCACCTTCCTGGGCGGCAAGCAGATTCGGCACCGATGCCGGTTCCGACGGCAGGAGGGTGCTCGCAGCCGAGTGCCCGCGACACGACGACCGATGCGGACCGACCGGGGCGGACAGCCGGGCCGGTCCCGCTGTCTTACGAGGAGGTGGTGAGGACGGTGTCGGGGGGCAGGGTCCGCTGGACCAGGGCGTGGGCGACGTGGGTGAGGCGTTCGCGGGAGCGCACCGCGTAGGCGCGCAGGACGTGCTGGACCTGGGTCACGCTCAGACCGCCGTGCTCGGCGATCATCCCGCCGGCGGCTCCACCCCCCGAGCCGCCGCCGACAACGCCTCCACCACCCGCAACCGCTCCCGCGCCCCCGACAACCCGCCCGCACCCGAACCCGAACCCGCGGAGGACTCACCCGCGGAGGACCCACCGGACACGGCCATCACCTCCACGACGCCGGACTCCCCCACCGGACGCGCAAGACGCACACCACAACCAGAAGGCCAGGTCACGATGTGTGACCTGGCCTTGTCCGAGCCCCCTGTCGGATTCGAACCGACGACCTACGCATTACAAGTGCGTTGCTCTGGCCAGCTGAGCTAAGGAGGCGTGCGCGCGCGTGCGGCGGCGCTGCGCCTGTGCAGTGTACCCAGGTCCCGGACGGGCCCTGTCGAAAATTTCCG
This sequence comes from Streptomyces arenae, assembly GCF_022343545.1. Classification (NCBI taxonomy): domain Bacteria; kingdom Bacillati; phylum Actinomycetota; class Actinomycetes; order Kitasatosporales; family Streptomycetaceae; genus Streptomyces; species Streptomyces arenae. Next base: position 121,173 of record NZ_JAKQYH010000090.1, on the reverse strand, counting down.
CGAAGTTCACAGGCCTCCAGGTACTGACATACGGGGTGAACGCCGGGTACCGTCCTGTGCCAGTTCACTCTCGTGGACTACACCACCTTCCTACAACGGATCGTCCGGCACGTTCCTGCCGGTAGAAGGGGGCCTCTGAGCCATGGCCACTGTCACGTTCGACAAGGCGACCCGGATCTACCCGGGCTCCACCAAGCCCGCCGTCGACGGCCTCGACATCGCGATCGAGGACGGCGAGTTCCTCGTCCTGGTCGGCCCGTCGGGCTGCGGCAAGTCCACCTCGCTCCGCATGCTCGCGGGGCTCGAGGACGTCAACGGCGGCGCCATCCGCATCGGCGACCGCGACGTCACGCACCTGCCGCCCAAGGACCGGGACATCGCCATGGTGTTCCAGAACTACGCCCTCTACCCGCACATGACGGTCGCCGACAACATGGGCTTCGCGCTCAAGATCGCCGGCGTCAACAAGGCGGAGATCCGGCAGAAGGTCGAGGAGGCCGCGAAGATCCTCGACCTCACCGACTACCTGGACCGCAAGCCGAAGGCGCTCTCCGGTGGTCAGCGCCAGCGTGTCGCGATGGGCCGGGCCATCGTCCGTGAGCCGCAGGTCTTCCTCATGGACGAGCCGCTGTCCAACCTGGACGCCAAGCTCCGTGTCTCCACCCGTACGCAGATCGCGTCGCTCCAGCGCCGCCTCGGCATCACCACCGTCTACGTCACCCACGACCAGGTCGAGGCCATGACGATGGGCGACCGGGTGGCGGTCCTCAAGGACGGTCTGCTCCAGCAGGTCGACTCGCCCCGGAACATGTACGACCGGCCCGCCAACCTCTTCGTCGCCGGCTTCATCGGCTCCCCGGCCATGAACCTGGTCGAGGTCCCGATCACCGACGGCGGCGTGAAGTTCGGCAACAGCGTGGTGCCGGTCAACCGCGAGGCGCTCAAGGCCGCCTCCGACAAGGGCGACCGCACGGTCACCGTCGGCGTCCGTCCCGAGCACTTCGACGTCGTCGAGCACAACGGCGAGGTCGCCTCCGCCCTGTCCAAGGACACCGAGGACGCCCCGGCCGGCCTCGCGGTCTCCGTGAACGTCGTCGAGGAGCTCGGCGCCGACGGCTACGTCTACGGCAGCGCCAAGGTCGGCGACGACCTCAAGGACCTGGTCGTCCGCGTCAGCGGCCGCGCGGTCCCGGAGAAGGGCGCCACCCTGCACGTCGTGCCGCGCCCGGGCGAGACCCACGTGTTCTCGACCTCCACGGGTGAGCGTCTCTCCGACTGAGCGCCCGTCCCGGTGACAAACCTCTGACCAGGGTGAATCTACCCAGGTTGACGATGAGGGCCCCGCAGCCTGCTGCGGGGCCCTTTCCGTTGCCCGATTTACCCCGGCAAGCGGGTGGTTTTCGAGCAGTGTGCGTCAACCCCCTACCCAGAACAAAGCCCTTCTCCATCCCCCGAACCGGTGACTAAATGTCGCCAAATCATTACCGCACGCTACCCTCACACGCGTGAAGCACTCCACCACCCCTCAGACGCGACGTGGCCACCGGGGCGGCCCTGCCCGCCGGATCGGCCGCACACTCGCCCTCGTCCTCCCCGTCGTCCTGGTGCTCTCCGGGACCCTCGCCGTCACCCGCGTCAACTGGACGGGGAGCCCGCGGAACTCGGTGCTCACCGCGACCGACGTGACCGACGCGAAAGTGTCCCGCAAGGCCACCGTCCAGGCCCCGCAGGACGTGCTGCGCGACCAGCTGATGACCGAGCTCCAGGACAAGAACCCCGGCCAGGTCCTGACCCACCTTCAGCAGGCGGTCAACGGCCACCCGTCGCTCGCCGAGCACTGCTCGTCCATCGCCCGCGCGCTGGGCCGCGCCGCCGTGCGCATCTATGGCGCCTCGCGCGCCCAGGGGTACGCCCGCCCGGTCTGTGACACGTCGTTCGCGTCCGGTGTCCTGGCCGCGCACAGCTGACCGCCGGCGGGTGCGCAGGTAACAGCTCCTTAAGGGGTCCCCGGGCGGCGGGCAGCCGCACCGGGGACGCGTCGTACAGTTCGGGGCATGACCCATCCGAACGCCGCGTTGCGCCCCACTCAAGCCGTGGTCCTGGCCGGTGGCCAGGGCTCACGGCTTCGCCCGTACACCGACGACCGGCCCAAGCCGATGGTCGAGATCCCCGGTACCGGCACGCCGATCATCGGCCACCAGCTGACGTGGCTCGCCGAGGAGGGCGTCACGGACGTGGTGGTCTCCTGCGGCCATCTCGCCGACGTTCTGCAGAAGTGGCTGGCGACGGCCGACCTGCCGCTCTCCGTCACCACGGTGGTGGAGAACGAGCCGCTGGGCCGCGGCGGCGGCCTCAAGTACGCCGCCCGGCACCTTCCCCACCCCGACCGGCCCTGGTACGCCACGAACGGTGACATCTGGACGCGGTTCTCACTGCGTGACATGGCCGACTTCCACACGGAGCGGGACGCGGTGGCGACGCTGGCGCTCGCCCGGCCGCGAATCCCCTGGGGCGCGGTGAAGACGGACGGCTTCGGGCACATCACCGACTTCATCGAGGCGCCGCCGTCGACGTTCGAGATCAACGCGGGTGTGTACGTGTTCTCCCCCGCGTTCGCAGGGATGCTGCCGGAGCGGGGGGATCACGAGCGGACCACGTTCCCGCACCTGGCACGCAGCCGGCAGCTGGCGGGGTTCCCGATCCCGCAGGGGGCGTACTGGCGGGCCATCGACACGGCGAAGGATCTGACGGAGGCGGCGAAGGAGCTGACCGCGCTGGGGCGGTAGCCGACAGGGGACCTACGGCCAGTTGTCGGCTGCGGGTGCGTGGGGGGGTGCTCGCGCAGTTCCCCGCGCCCCTAAAGGGGCGCTTGCAGCGGGCGCGCGTCGAGAAGCCCCGTACCTCTCGCGGTACGGGGCTTCTTGCTCTGCTGGTCCTGCTAGCCCAGTAGGCCGCCCACCAGGCCCGGCTGGCCGGAGGAGGACGTGCCGCCGCCGGTGGTGGTGCCGGTGGAGCCGCCCGTGCCTCCGGAGGAGGACGTGCCGCCGGTCGCGGTGCCGCCCGAGGTCGGGCCCGCGGTGGTCGGGGCCGGGGCGGTGTGCCGGGGCGGCGCCTGGCCCGTCGTGCCCTGGGTCTGGCTGGGGGTCGTGGTGGTCGTGCCCGTGCTGTGGGTGGCGCCCGGGGTGGTCGCCGCCTGCGACGGGCTGGCGGAGGCATCCGCGGAGGGCGCCTTGGACGCCGGCGGGCTGGCCTCCCGGCGCTTCGTCGGCTCGCCCGGCAGCGGGGAACCGGGCAGGTTGTTGCGGGGGGCCTCGCCGGGACCGGGGACGACCACACGGCTGGAGTCGCGGACCGCGCCGCCGAGCAGGGAGCCGATGAGCAGGGTGAGGCCGATGGTGACGGCCGTGACCAGCGCGCCCCGGCGGAGCACGAAGGCGCGCAGGTCCCAGATGTCGGAGTGAGGGCCGAGGCGCCGCCAGGCGCTGCCCGCGAGGCGGCCGTCCACCGAGTAGACCGGGGCGCCGGCGATGATCAGCGGCGACCAGGCGGCGAGGTAGATGATGTCGGGGGCGTCGTACGCGGGGACCGTCTTCCAGCTGACGGTGACGATGAGCGCCGCGGAGAGCAGCGCGCCGACGACCGCGGCGACCCGTTGCCAGCAGCCGAGGACGGTCAGCACGCCGACGATCACCTGGAGGAAGGCGATGACCAGGCCGGAGCCGACCGGGTGCTGGAGGGCGAACTGCCGCAGCGGCTCGGCGACTTCCCACGGGTGCAGGGTGTTGAGCCACTTGACCATGGAGCCGCGCTTGCCGCCGTCGAAGTAGACGGGGTCGCACAGCTTGCCCATGCCGGCGTAGATGGAGATGAAGCCGAGGAAGATCCGGAGCGGGAGCAGGACGACGCCGAGGTTCATCCGGCGGCCGGGGTAGTACGCGTGCCGGGCCGGATCGCCGTCGCCGGACCGCCGGCTCGACAGCGGTTCGCCGAAGTCCTCGAACCGGTCGTCGTCGTAGCCCTGTTCGTCGTAGCCCGGTCCGCCGTAGCCGGGCTCGTCGTAGGCGCTGCCGACCGTCGGCAGGTCGGGGAGCAGCCGGTTCTCGCCGGAGACCGGGGAGCGCGGGTGGCCGACCAGCGGCGTCTCGACGGTCTGGTCGAGCGCGCCGTAGCCGTCGCCGACCCGCGGGATGACCTGGGTGGCGCCGCCCGGTTCGAGGCGTTCCTCGGCGTGCCGGACGCTGCCGCCCCGGACGGCCTGGAGCAGCCGGTGGGCGCCGGTGTCGTCGGGCGCGGACTTGCCGCTCCAGACGACGGGGCGGCGCCGGCCGGGTGCCGCCCCCGCTCTGCCCGCCGGGCCTGCGACCGGGATGCGCGCGGTGTCCTCGGTGGCGCTCAGGTGCCGTGCGACCCGGGGGGATTGGGTACGCCGTGTCGATACGCCCAGCTGCACGCGGAAACTCGCGTGGTTGACGATGACCTGCGCCGGATCGCTCGGCACCTTCACCATGCTCAGCGCGGGAGCGTCGTCGGGCCCGGAAGCGAATCCGGAGCGGAATCCCGGCGAGCGGTCCCCCGTGGGTGTGCGGGGTGTTCTGGTGTCCACACTCATCTAACCGAGTGACGTGGAGTTAGGACACTGCTTTGACCGGCCGGATGTGTCCGGACCCCGTCAAGGATGTCCTGGACGCCGGAATTACCCCGCACGGGTGAGGTTACGGACGTTTGTTCAACCCGGGCGGCGAGGCGCCTCGCACCGCCGCCGGCCCCGCTGCCCAGCCGCCCGGTACCGCCGTCAGCCCCGCTGCCGGGCCGCCTCGTACAGCACGATGCCCGCCGCCACACCCGCGTTGAGCGACTCCGCGCCGCCCGGCATCGGGATCCGGACCCGGAAGTCGCAGGTCTCGCCGACCAGTCGGGACAGGCCCTTGCCCTCGCTGCCCACGACGATGACGACCGGGCCGGACAGCGCCTCCAGGTCACCGACCTCGTGCTCGCCGTCCGCGGCGAGGCCGACGATCGCGATCCCCGCCTTCTTGTACGCCTCCAGCGCCCGGGTCAGGTTCGTGGCGCGGGCGACGGGGGTGCGGGCCGCCGTACCGGCCGACGTCTTCCAGGCGCCCGCCGTCATACCGGCCGCGCGCCGCTCGGGCACGACCACGCCGTGGCCGCCGAAGGCGGAGACCGAGCGGACGACCGCGCCGAGGTTACGGGGGTCGGTGACGCCGTCCAGGGCGACGATCAGCGGGTCCTCGCCCTCGTCGGCCGCGGCGTGCGCCAGGTCCTCGGGGTGCGCGTACTCGTACGGCGGGACCTGGAGGACCAGACCCTGGTGGTTGAGGCCGTTGGTCATGCGGTCCAGCTCGGGGCGCGGGGCCTCCATGAGGTTGATGCCACCGCGCTCGGCGGCGAGCTGGAGGGCCTCGCGGACCCGCTCGTCGTTGTCGATGAACTGCTGGACGTAGAGGGTGGAGGCGGGCACGCCCTCGCGCAGCGCCTCGACGACCGGGTTGCGGCCCACGACCATCTCGGACGTGCCCCTGCCGCCCCGGCCGCGCGCCACCGGACGGCGCTGGGTCTGCTTGGCCTTGGCGGTGGCGATGCGGTTCTTCTTGTGACCCTTGCGCATCTCGGCGGGCGGGGTCGGGCCCTTGCCCTCCAGGCCTCGGCGCCGCTGGCCGCCACTGCCGACCTGCGCGCCCTTCTTGCCGGACATGCGGCGGTTGTTGGCTGCCATGAGTTACCCGTCTCCGTGAGCTTCGTTTCGTACGTACGTCTTATGCAGTGTGCCGCCCGGGGGGCCGGGCGGCACAGTTGATCTTCAACGACCGGCGATCGACCGACGGTCAGGACCTGAGGGTCCAGCGGGGCCCCGAGGGGCTGTCCTCGATCGCCAGCCCGGACTGGTTGAGCTGGTCGCGGATGGCGTCGGCGGTCGCCCAGTCCTTGCGGCCGCGGGCGGACTCGCGCTGGTCGAGGACGAGCCGTACCAGGCTGTCGACGACCCCGTGCAGGTCCTCGCCCTGGTCCGCCTCGCCCGCCCAGTGGGCGTCGAGCGGGTCGAGGCCGAGGACGCCCAGCATGGCGCGGACCTCGGCGAGCCGGGCCACCGCGGCCTCCTTGTCGTCGGCGGCGAGCGCGCTGTTGCCCTGCCGGACCGTGGTGTGCACGACGGCGAGCGCCTGCGGGACGCCCAGGTCGTCGTCCATCGCCTCGGCGAACGCCGGCGGGACCTCGGACGAGGGCTCCACGGCGCCCCCGGCCAGCTCCACCACGCGCTGCACGAACCCCTCGATCCGCGCGAACGCCGACTCGGCCTCGCGCAGCGACTCCTCGCTGTACTCGATCATCGAGCGGTAGTGCGGGGTGCCGAGGTAGTAGCGCAGCACGATCGGACGCCAGGTCTTGACCATCTCGGAGACGAGGACCGAGTTCCCGAGGGACTTCGACATCTTCTCGCCGCTCATGGTGACCCAGGCGTTGTGCACCCAGTACTGGGCGAAGTCGTCGCCGAACGCCTTGGCCTGCGCGATCTCGTTCTCGTGGTGCGGGAAGATCAGGTCGAGGCCGCCGCCGTGGATGTCGAAGGCCTCACCGAGGTACTTGTGGGCCATCGCCGAGCACTCCAGGTGCCAGCCGGGACGGCCGCGCCCCCACGGCGTCTCCCAGCTGGGCTCGCCCGGTTTCACGGCCTTCCAGAGCGCGAAGTCCCGCTGGTCCCGCTTGCCGGTCTCGCCCTCGCCCCCCGGCTGGCGGAGGTTGTCCAGCTCCTGGTTGGAGAGCTGGAGGTAGTCCGGGTAGGAGCGCACGTCGAAGTAGACGTTGCCGTCGGCCTCGTAGGCGTGCCCGCGCTCGATGAGCCCGCGCATCATCTCGATCATCTCCGGTACGTGCCCGGTGGCCCGGGGCTCGTACGTCGGCGGGAGGCAGCCGAGCGCGGTGTAGCCGTCGTTGAAGGCGCGCTCGTTCTCATAGCCGATCGCCCACCAGGGACGGCCCTGGTCGGCGGACTTGGCGATGATCTTGTCGTCGATGTCCGTGACGTTGCGGATGAACGTCACGTCGTAGCCGCGGTATTCGAACCAGCGGCGCATGATGTCGAAGTTCAGGCCGGAGCGGATATGACCGATGTGGGGCGCCGCCTGCACGGTGGCACCACAGAGGTAGATCGAGACACAGCCCGGCGTGAGCGGGGCGAAGTCACGGATCTGCCGGGCGTTGGTGTCGTACAGGCGAATAGTCACGGGACCAAGGGTAGTGGGCGAAGGGTGGTGCGTGGCACCGGTATGTGAAGCACCGTGGGCGTGTACGGGTCAGTGGGGGTCGAGCGCGCGGTCACCCGCGCCCCTCGTACGAGACCGGTCAGTCCTGTCGGACGACCAACGCCGTCGCCACCGCCATCAGACCCTCTTCCCGGCCGGGGAATCCGAGACCGTCCGTCGTGGCCCCGGAGACCGAGACCGGGGCGCCCGCCGCGTCCGAGAGGATCTTCTCGGCCTCGTCCCGGCGCTTTCCGATCTTCGGGCGCGGGCCCACGACCTGTACGGCGATGTTCCCGATCACGAATCCCGCGGCCCGGACGATCCGGGCCGCCTCCGTCAGCAGGGTCACCCCGGACGCGCCGGACCACTCCGGCCGGCCCGTGCCGAAGTGCTGCCCCAGGTCCCCGAGCCCCGCCGCCGAGAACAGCGCGTTGCACGCGGCGTGCGCGACGACGTCCGCGTCGGAGTGGCCGGCCAGGCCCGGGCCCTGGCCCTCCCACTTGAGGCCGGCGCACCACAGGTCGCGGCCCTCCTCGAAGGCGTGGATGTCGGTGCCGATGCCGACCCGCGGCAGTACGACCTCAGAACCCATCGTTGAGCCTCCTGCGGGCCAGCACCGCTTCCGCGAGGACCAGGTCGAGGGGGCGGGTGACCTTGAAGGCCTCCTCGTGGCCGGGGACGACCACGACCTGCTCGCCGAGCTGCTCGACCATGCTCGCGTCGTCGGTGACGTTGTCGGTGACCGTCTCGTGGGCGCGGACCAGCGTCGCGCGGTCGAAGCCCTGGGGGGTCTGCACCGCGCGCAGGCGGGCCCGGCTCGGGGTCGCGACCACCGGCTCGGGGTCGCCGGGCACGGCCGCCGGCTCGACCTCCTTGACCGTGTCGGCCAGCGGGAGGGCCGGCACGACGGCCGGGGCGCCGTCCCGGACGGCCTGGATCACCGCGTCGACCGTGTCGACGGGGACGAGGGGACGGGCCGCGTCGTGGACGAGGACGATGTCGTAGTCGGGGGGCAGCGCGTCCAGGCCGAGCTTGACCGACTCCTGGCGGGACTCGCCGCCGGGGACCACGAGGAAGTCGGTGCTCCCCCAGCTGCCGCCGGGGGTGCCCCCGGGAAGCGCGTGCGCGTCGAGCAGGGACTTGACCTCGGGGGCGCCGTCGGGCGGGGCCACGATCACGACGAGGGAGACGGCGCGGGAGGCGGCCAGCGCGCGTACGGCGTGGATCAGCATGGGGGTGCCGTTCAGCGCGCGTAGCGCCTTGGGGGCGCCAGGACCGAGCCGTACGCCCCGGCCGGCGGCGGGAATCACGGCTGCCGTGCGCGGTGCGGTGCGCGGTTCCGAAGGCGGTTCCGTGCGCGAAGGACGCGAATCGTCAGACATCGGTTCCTGTCAGGTTTGTGTGCGGGCCTGGCGTGGGTATGGCCTGGGAAGTGCCGGGCGCGACGCCTTGACCGGACCCTTCCGTGACACTGGTCGAGCCAGCAGCCCGGGCCCGGCACGCCTAGTATCGGGGGTTCGGGCCGGGGTGGGCTTCGGGGCCGGAATCTCCGAGTGATCCGAGTGGTCGGCGGGTTTTCCCGGGCGAGTCGGCACGCGGCTTCGGGTACGGACAGCACGCGGCTTCGGGTACAGACATGCCGCAGCGCCCGGCGACAGTTGCTGTGTCATCGGGCACCGCGGCATTTCGTGTGCGGAGTTCAGCGTTTCAGCGTGCCGAGCCGGACCGCGTCAGGACGCGAGAACCTCGTCCAGCAGGGCCTCGGCCTTGTCCTCGTTCGTGTTCTCCGCGAGGGCGAGCTCGCTCACCAGAATCTGGCGGGCCTTGGCGAGCATCCGCTTCTCACCTGCGGAGAGTCCGCGCTCGCGCTCACGACGCCACAGGTCACGCACGACTTCCGCGACCTTGATGACATCGCCGGAGGCGAGCTTCTCCAGGTTTGCCTTGTAACGACGGGACCAGTTCGTGGGCTCCTCGGCGTACGGCGCGCGCAGCACCTCGAAGACCCGGTCCAGCCCGTCCTGACCGACCACATCACGCACGCCGACGAACTCCGCATTGTCCGCTGGCACACGTACCGTCAGGTCGCCCTGGGCGACCTTCAGCACCAAGTAGGTCTTGTCCACGCCTTTGATCTGGCGAGTTTCGATGGCCTCGATCAGCGCGGCCCCGTGATGGGGATAGACCACGGTGTCGCCAACCTTGAACGTCATGTGACAGGTACCCCTTCCGTGGCTATCCAGGGTAACACGGAAACCGGCGGTTCTGAATGGCGTTTTCGCAGGTCAGGGCATATCTCGGGGCTTGACAACAGCAACCGGAACGTGCTGCGCGGGCCGTCCGGAAGCAGGTATTCGCAGGTCGGAGCCGCTGTCCGGGCGAGGAGAAACGCGCACGTTACACACATCCGGACACCCACCCAAGTGGCTTAACGTCCACATATGTCCGCTTCCAAGCGTACGACTTCCGCTACTCCGTTCGGCGGCCGCAGCCGGATCCGGGACCGGATCCCAGACGTTTCCGGAATTGATCACACGCGTCCGACCGAACGGTACGTGATCCATTTCCCCGGTGGTCGCGCATTCCTTCACGCAAGTTTTGCGTCCCGTGTTGCGAACGAGTTATGTGAATGCCTGACGAGCGCCGCCGCAAAGTGACCGGAGAGCCACTTGTGGCGCCCCGGGGCACCCCCTGCTCGAAGGAAGCGAGGGGCTTGGGGAGGGTCGGGTGCGGTCGCGCGGGAACGGCTCGGTAACCTAAGGCCGCTGACAGACACTTAGGGTGGCTTTATAAGGGAGTCGCCCGTGCGTTCAAGGAGTTGCCGCCGCCGTGAGCAGCAGCCTTCGACGCGGCGCCCTCGCCGCCTCCGCCCTCGCCTTCTCCGTCGCCTCGCTCGCCGCGTGCGGTGCCGGCAACAACTCCCAGACGCTGGAGATCAAGCCTGACAACGCCGCGACCAGTGTCGGCGACATCAAGGTCCAGAACGCGACCGTGATCACCCAGCCCGACCTCACGTCGACCGGCCCCGCCGTGGTCTCCGCGACCATCTTCAACACCGGCACCGAGCCGCAGACGCTTCAGTCGATCGTCGTCGCCGGCACCAACAAGACCGCCGAACTGCACGCCACCAAGTCGCAGCCGCTGACCATCCCGGGCGGTGGCCGGCTGATCCTGGGCGGCAAGGACAACGCCTCCGCGGTGCTGCCCAGCAGCCGCGAGGCGGTCAAGGACGGCAACGCCCAGAAGATCACGTTCACCTTCAGCAAGACCGGTGACGTGAGCCTGCGGGCGTTCGTGGTCCCCGCCGAGAGCTACTTCACCGGCTGGGGCCCGAGCTCGGTCCCGTCGGCCTCCGCCTCGGCCTCCGCGTCCGCCTCCGGCTCCCCGGCCGCGGGCAGCAAGGCCAGCGAGAGCGCCAAGCCGGGCAAGGGCAAGGCGTCGGAGAGCGCCTCGGTCACGCCGAGCGACTCGGCGTCGGAGTCGGCGAACGCGGGCTGAGCGGTCGTACGAGAACGCTGAAGGGCGGCACCCCGTCGGGGTGCCGCCCTTCGCCGTACGGTCGCCGGAACAGGGTCCGTAGGACCGGCTCGGCGATCTACGGCTCGAACTTGTAGCCCAGACCGCGGACCGTCACCAGGTACCTCGGCGCGCCCGGGTCCGGCTCGATCTTCGCGCGCAGCCGCTTGACGTGGACGTCGAGGGTCTTGGTGTCGCCCACGTAGTCGGCGCCCCAGACCCGGTCGATGAGCTGCATCCGGGTCAGGACACGGCCCGCGTTGCGCAGCAGCATCTCCAGGAGGTCGAACTCCTTGAGGGGCAGGTCGACCTTGGAGCCGGAGACGGTGACCACGTGGCGGTCGACGTCCATGCGGACCGGACCGGCCTCCAGCGCGGCCGGCGTGACCTCCTCCGGCTCGCCGCGGCGGCGGAGCACCGCGCGGATGCGGGCGACCAGCTCACGGGAGGAGAAGGGCTTGGTTACGTAGTCGTCGGCTCCTATTTCGAGCCCGACGACCTTGTCGATCTCGCTGTCCTTGGCGGTCACCATGATGACCGGGACGTTGGAGCGGCCGCGCAGCTGGCGGCAGACCTCGGTACCGGGCAGCCCCGGCAGCATCAGGTCGAGGAGGACGAGGTCGGCGCCGTTGCGCTCGAACTCGTCGAGTCCGTCGGGGCCCGTGGCCGCCACGGCGACCTCGAAGCCCTCCTTGCGGAGCATGTACGACAGGGCGTCGGAGAAGGACTCCTCGTCCTCGACGACGAGCACACGGGTCACGGAAGGACCTCCGGGGCGGGAAGCGGTTCGTACGGGGATGACTCGGTGGTGCCGGCCTCGTCGTCGAGGTCGGGGTCGGGGTGCTGCGATGCGCGATCGCGGGCGACGCCCGCCTCCGGCAGTCTGAGGGTGAAGGTGGAGCCCTGGCCTTCGGCACTCCACACCGTGACCTCCCCGCCGTGCGAGGCGACCACGTGCTTGACGATGGCGAGGCCGAGGCCGGTGCCACCGGTGGCCCGTGAGCGGGCCGGGTCGACACGGTAGAAGCGCTCGAAGATGCGGTCCTTGTCCTTGTCGGTGATGCCGATGCCCTGGTCGGTCACGGCGAGCTCGATCATGTCGCCGCCGGGCGCGTTGACCCGGCGGGCGGCTATCCCGACCCGGGTGCGGGCCGGGGAGTAGTTGACGGCGTTCTCGACCAGGTTGCCGAGGGCGGCGGCGAGCTGGCCGCGGTTGCCCCAGACGTGCAGGTCGGCGGTGCCGCCGGCGGCCATGGTGATCTGCTTGGTGCCGGCCTGGTGGCGGCACCGGTCGATCGCCTCGGCGACGAGCTCGTCCACGCGGACCGGCTCGGCGTCCTCCAGCGGATCGTCGTTCTGCACTCTCGACAGGTCGATCAGCTCCTGGACCAGGTTGGTCAGGCGCGTGGCCTCGATCTGCATGCGACCGGCGAAGCGCTGCACGGCCTCCGGATCGTCCGAGGCGTCCATGACGGCCTCGGAGAGCAGGGAGAGCGCGCCGACCGGGGTCTTGAGCTCATGGCTCACGTTCGCCACGAAATCACGTCGTACCGCCTCGATACGGCGGGCCTCGGTGAGGTCCTCGACGAGGAGCAGCACGAGCCGGGAGCCGAGGGGCGCCACCCGGGCGGAGACCGCGAGGGCCTCGCCGCGTCCGGTGCCGCGTCGGGGCAGGTCCAGCTCGACCTGCCGTATCTCGCCGTCCCGCCGGGTGTCCCGCGCCATGGCGAGCATCGGCTCGATGGCGAGTTTGCCGCCGCGCACGAGTCCGAGGGCGTACGCCGCCGAGCTCGCCTTGACGACGGCGTCGGCCTCGTCGAGGACGACCGCGGAAGAGCGCAGCACGCTCAGAACGGTGTCCACGCCCGGCGGCAGCACGGGGTCGGTGTGCAGAGAAGTCCTGGTCGGTCGCTTCTGGTCGCGTTCGCTCCAGCGGAACGCCAGCATGGCGATGACACCGGTGAGCACCCCGGCGATCGCTGCCGCTGCGGCGACCGCCGCGTTCACGTCCATGCAAACAGGTTAAGCAGGGGGTGCGACATCCCCACAGCCATGGGAGTGCGAGCTCGAACACTCGTCGCCCAGAGTTCACCTTGGAGCCAGTATTGGTTCATTTGGGGTGGCAGAAACGGTCGCGTTGAGACCCGAACGTGGGAGCGTGGGGTTCGCAGCTGGTTTCGGCCACGGGCCCCGGCCCCCGGAACCCCTGGAAGACAACGCACGAGAGGGAACCCTGATGCGGGACGCGTACCACGAGGAACTCGACTCGATCGGCGACAGCCTGGTCGACATGGCCCGGCTGGTCGGCTCGGCCATCGGGCGCGCCACGACGGCCATCCTCGACGGCGACCTGAAGCTGGCCGAGAGCGTCATCGAGGCCGACCAGAAGGTGGACGAGCTCCACCACGACCTGGAGGCGCGCGCGATAGCCCTGCTCGCGCGCCAGCAGCCGGTGGCGACCGATCTGCGGATCGTCGTCACCTCCCTGCGGATGTCCGCCGACCTGGAGCGCTCCGGCGACCTCGCCCAGCACGTGGCGAAGCTGGCCCGGCTGCGCTTCCCGGAGCGCGCGGTCCCGCGGGACCTGGAAGCCACCATCCTGGAGATGGGCCAGCTCGCGCAGCGCCTGATGGCCAAGGCCGCCGAGGTCATCGTCACCAAGGACGTCGACCTGGCGCTCCAGCTGGAGCAGGACGACGACGAGATGGACCTGCTGCACCGCACGCTCTTCTCGCACCTGCTGGACGACCGCTGGAAGCACGGCATCGAGACGGCCGTCGACGTGACGCTGCTCGGCCGCTACTACGAGCGGTACGCCGACCACGCGGTGGCCGTCGCCAAGCGCGTCGTCTTCCTGGTCACCGGTGAGCACGCGGACGAGCTGCAGGCCGACATCCAGCCGGTGACGGGCGCCGAGGGGGCGTGACCGCCCTGGTGGGCGGGGCTCGCGACGTGCGGGGTGGGCGTGCGGGCGCCACTGTGCGCCGTTGATGCGCCCAGTAAAACGGGCATGGAATGGGCATGGCACGGGCAACGGCAGCACGCCCTGCCGCCAGGGAATCCAGAGACCTCCAGGAGGGATCCATGGCCGAATCCCCCGGCACCACGCCCGACCCCACCCAGGAACGTGAGACCGACCAGCCCGCCGAGATCAAGAACCTGCTGGTGATCGGCGCCTGCGGGTGCGGCTCGGGCTGTGGCTGCGGCTGCCAGTCGGGCAGCCCCTGCCAGTGCGGCTGAGCGGACGCCCCGTTCACGGCGGACCGGACGCAGCACAGGGGCCCCGGACTTCGGTCCGGGGCCCTTCGCGTGCCGTCGGCGCGGGTCGGGCGCAGCATGGAGGTGACACCCAAGGTGAAGGAGGTGGCAGCCATGCCGCAGTTCATGGACGTCCACCACGGGATGCAGGGCATCACCGCCGACCAGCTGAAGGAGGCCCACGAGGCCGACCTCGCCGTCGAGAAGGCCGAGGGCGTGCACTTCGAACGGGCCTGGGCCGACCCGGAGTCCGGCAACGTCTACTGCCTCTCCGAGGGCCCCTCGGCCGAGGCGGTCAGGCGCGTCCACGAACGCACCGGCCACCCGGCGGACGAGATCCACGAGGTACCACTGTCGATCTGGTGAGGACCGGAGTTCTCCCCAGCCGTCGAGGAAGGTGGGGTCACTCGTAGGAGGCGTGGCGGCCGGCGTAGGTGTAGGGGTAGCCCTCGGGGGGCCGCCGTACGCGGAGCACTTCCGGCGCCTACGGATGGCGGTGGTCGTGCCGTTCCTGATCGCGCCCCGGGCACAGGTCGAGCGTGGTGCAGAGCATGATCTCCCGGTAGGGGCCTGCTGCCGGCTCCGTGTCCGCCTCGCCGTCGGCATGGGGCAGGAACCGCCACTGCGACGCCTTGGCGTGCCGTGTCCCGTCCGCTCCCTCGACGTGGGCGTGCAGCGTGCGGGCCGCGGGGTCGTTCGTCTCCACCAGCACTTCGTCCGCGCCGAGCGGGAAGTGGTCGTGGAGCAGGCACAGGCCGAAGCGGTTCAGGTTTCCGTGCTTGGCCAGGACCGCCACCAGGTCCTCGACGAACTCGGCATCCTGGGGTCCCAGCCCTTCGGCCTCCTCGAAACGGGGAAGCGGCTCGCGCGGGACGCCCGTCTGAGTGTCGGTCATGGGTCCTCCGTCAATCGGCTGCTGACGGTCACCGGCTTCCATTGTCAGGTGCCGGATCAGGCGCCGCAAATGCCACTGGCACGCCCAAGGGGGTGCGTGTCAGGGGGTTCGACGTGTGTCTGTGCATGACACATGTGCCGCTTTGTCTAGATTCGCCGGGGACAGGGAGAGGTGTCCTATGGCGATGACTCGATGGTGGCGGCTGCTGTCACTCGTGGTGCTGGCGTCATGCGTGTGGACGTGCGAGCCGGCGGCGGCGCGACAGCAGCGGGACCCCGGTACCGGCTGCCAGTCGGAACACCTCGAGAAGAGCAGCGTCGAGGCCACCTTGCGATTGCGCCAGCACGGGCAGTCACACCCCTTGGTCGTCTCCGACATGACGGTGCGGGTACCCAGACTGTGGCCGCTGGCCAGGCAGTTGACGTTCAGCGCGCAGTCCCCGCAGTACCGCCTGGCCATACGGTGCCTGCTGCTCGGCGACGAGACCCCCGGGTCACGCAACGAGTGGCATCCCCGGGATCCCGTGGTGACGGCCACCGACTCCTCGGTCGAGGTGCGCTACATCGCGTACAACTGGATCAGCACGGACAAGCCGTTCCTCGTGGGTCCCTGGGAAATCGTCCCCGCGGGGAGATCGTGGATGGTCTACCTGTGGCCGCCGACACTTCAGACCGTCCGATGGAAGCGGATCGAGGCCGATCTGGACGGCCTCGGCTTCAGCGACCTCGTGGAACGGGCGTCGTCCTCCACCGAGAACGAACTGGTGTGGAAGAACAGGCTGCCCCAAGAGGTCCAGGTGAAGGTCGATCCGCCCTGGAAGCGCCGGCTCTCGGCGACGCTCACCCAGTCGGTCTGGGCCACCGCGGGCGTCGCCTCGTGGTGGGTGTCCGCGTCGGTCCTGATCGCTGTGGCCGCGCTCCGTGCCCGGCGCACCGGAACGGCCGCCGCGGACGGGACGACGCCCCGGGCACCGGTCGGGGACATGCCCCAGCGGCCGGCGGCGGACACACCCGGCAACGACACCGGACCCAGCACGAGCTTCACGCGCACGCTGCTGGAGTGGGCCGTACTCAGCGGGGCGGTCGCCCTGGCGTTGCTGCTGGTCAGCTCCCAGCAAGGACTCACACCCCGGTCGTACGCCGTCCTCTGCATCCCCGCGGGCCTGGCCCTGGTGCTCGTCGCCCGCCCCTGGGTCCTCGGCCCGCCGCCCACCGCACCCGGCACCGGCCCTGACCTGCGGGCCCGTTCCGGCCGCGCCCGCGGCATCCAGCGCCGCCAGGCCCGCGCCGTCACGGCAGCCACGTGTGCCGTCGCGGGGGTCGGTCTGCTGGTGATCGTGGCCCACGGCGCCTTCGGCCTTCCGGAGGACATGCAGCCGAAGACGACAACCGCCCTGGGCCGCGCCGGACTTGTCCTGGTCGGTCTGGCGACCGTCTGGCTCTGGCTGGCCGCGATGCTCGCCTGGGCCTGGCGATTCGCGCACGAAGGAGGATTGCTGCGCGAGCGCTGGACCAGGCAGTGGGACAGGGGTCCGGCGCAGTGCGTGGCCGTCGTCGGAGGTCTGCTGGCGGCGGTCGCCGGGATCCTGCTCGCGATCGCCTGGCAGGCGAACGGGAAACAATGGGGGCGCGTCAACTGGCTCGCCGAGCAGTACGACCCTGCCGCGTACAACGCGTACCAGAGCAAGTTGCTGGAGAGCTTCTTCTTCAGCGACCTGAAATGGATCTTCGCCTACAGCTGGGTACTGACCGGCATCGCCCTGCTGGCGCTGCTGCGGCACCGCAACAGGCCGGTCCGGACACAGGGGCGCCGATTCGAGCGGTTCTCCCCCGGACCGAGCAAGCTGGATCTGCTGCTGACCGTCTCCCTGTTCGCGCTCTTCGTCGGACTGCGGGCGGCGAAGTTCGCGGGCGCCAGCGCCCTGTACGGCGTCTGGCTGCTGCTGAACATCGTCGCCGTGTACGTCGTCCTCGGCGTCGGGAGGCGCTGGTCCGTGTTGAGCAGGATGGGCGGGAGTTTCTATGCGAAGAGGCTGGGCACCGAGCCGCACCGGCACGAAATGGTGGACAAGGCCCGCCACTACCTCAACATCAACCACCAGCTGCGTCTGCTGGACCGGGGTCATGCGGGCGGAGTGACGTACGAGGGGCTGGAAAAGGAGCTGGAGGACCTGCGCAACTGGCTGGTCACCGCGTGCGAGGGAGCCGATCCGCCGGAGCAGATCTCGGTGCTGGACATCGCGCTGGCCTGGGGGCCCGACGGGCACTGGTGGTCCAACGCGGTCCGCGCGGCACGTCTGGCGTTCTGGTTCGGACTGCCGGCCACCGGGCTGCTGCTCTACTACCAGGTACAGGAACCCTACGGGCGAGCGCAGATCCTGTTCACCCCCGTCGGCATTCCGGAGATCGCCGTCGACCTGATCCTCTATCAGTTTGCATGGGCGGCGGCCGGTTTCACGCTCGGGGCTCTGTGGCGGCTGCTGCCGGGGCGCCGGAGCCAGGCGCGGGCGTGGCTCCTCACCGCCGCCTACGGCGTCCCCGTGGTACTGGCCGCCGCGTTCATCCATGTCATCGACACGGATCCGCGCCAGCTGTTCCTGTACGCCGCGCTTCTCCTGTGCGTCCTGACGCTCACGAGCATCTGGATGGACCTGGCGACCTTCCGCAAGGACTGGCAGTACCTGCCCAGCCGTATGGCCCTGCTGCTGTTCGTCTACCAGCTGCGCGGCCTGTCCGTACAGATCGCCTGGGTCCTCGTCCAGACGGCAGCCATCGTGGGGATCTGGGTCGATCTGAAACGCTGAGCAATCCGACCGCCGGTACCGGTCGACGCCGGCCGCTGTGCAGCGGTCACGGGATCAGGAAAGCCGGCCGGCCTTGTGCAGCTCGTCGAAAGCCAGCCCGTCGACGGCCGAGACCCGGGGCCGGTCGGCGTAGCGGAACCATGCCTTCTCGGCGATCTCCCGTGACGGGATCAGCTCGCCGCGGTGGTCGGCGGTGTAGCAGATCATCCGGAAGGGGCCGTGGTCCGGATGGCCCTCGCCGATCTCGAACGTGCCGAAGTGCACCATGGAGCCGGGGTCGATCGCCGCCCGCAGTTCCTCGTCGATCTCCCGCACCAGGGTCTCGCCGTCGGACTCGCCCGGCTCACGATGGCCGCCCGGGAAGTAGAAGCGATCTCTGCCGTGACTACGCGTCACCAGCACCCGGCCGTCCCGGACCAGGATCCACGCCACCTTCTCGGGCACATCGCCGCCGTTCGCCATGGCTCGGGACGGTACCGGAGGCATCGTCCGCGCCACCACCGTCCAGCCTCAGCCGCGCCACCGGCGAAAAGGCCCCTCACCCGCCGGGAAACAGCAGGTGAAGAGCCTGATCATGCGATGTTGTCGGGGCATGCCCGGGGTGAGACGGCCGCGTGCTTCAGCGCAGTGCGAGAGACGGCCCGCGGCCGGTTGCCGGGGCCCGTCATGCGCGGGGTCAGGCCGCGTCGGGCCTCGCCGCGTGTGTGCCCGAGGCAGGTTCCTGCGTGTCCATGAACGGCATGGTCTCGTCCTCCCCGAAGTCAGGGGCCTGGAAGGGGTTGGCCGACGGGGGCGGCGAGGCCGCAGCGGAGCAACGGGGTTGCCCTTCCGGGGCGGAGAACAGCGACGTCAGGTCGATGAGCGGACTCTCTTTCGTGACAAGCCCCTGAAGGGGCCTGGGTGTGCCGTGACCGGGCACAACGGTCCTACAGCTTGGTCATTTTGGCGTACGGGCTCAGGATCCGCATCTGCGCCGAGCCGAAGTCCACGAGCGCCGCGACCTCACCCTCCATGCCGATGACCCGGCCGAGGCCGTACATGTCGTGAGTGACCTGATCCCCCACCGCGAAGTGCTTGGGGGGCGGAGGAACCGCGGCCTTGAAGGGGCTGGTAGGCAGGTGACGCTTCGGCGCAGCAGGCTTTGTCATGGCTCAGTATGCGCCCACGCGCGTCCCGGCCGCTGTGTCCGTCGGCACAGATCCACACGGGAGCACCCCTCTCACGCCGCTGACCTGGGGTTTCGAGACCGGATGAGACGAAACTGAATCGCAGGCGTCTGTCACGCCGCACCAGGCGCGCTCATCCGGACGGCTCCAGGACACCGAAAAGCCCCCCAGCCGCGGGAAAACCGCAGGACTCACTGCGGGCCCGGCCGAGCGGCCTCGGAGCGCTTCACAAGACCGCGCTTGTGGAGCCTCTTGTCAGTGCTCATGGCTAGGGTCTGGGATGCGCGGCCGGCTTCCGAGGTGTCCAGCTCTACAGAGCAGCTGCATCCCCGGCTTTGTCAGGGGGCGGCCCGGGCATGACCCGGGACCCAACCGACGGTCGGGCTTCGTCGATGGCCAAGGAGAGACCTGCCAGCGCCGGCCGCGCCACCGTCGCCCTGCCGGCCCAGTGACGGCCCGGAGGCAGGGAAAAGCCCCCTCCCAGCGGAGAAAACGCAGGTAGGGGGCTTTTGTGTGAGCGCTTACTTCTTCTTGCCCTGGGTCTGGCGGGCCCGTCTTTCGGTCCTGGTCAGGAGGGCGCACGTCTCAACTGACCTGCGACATCACTGTCGTGACCGGTCGTTGTTGGTCGTCGCTCGTCACCCTCGGAGGGCCCAGAGAGGACCCGGGACCCACCCGACGCGGCTCCGCAGCCGGCTTCGGATCGCGGAGAGAAGTCCTACGCGGTGCCACGTCCCGAGTTGCAGTACACCTCTCGGCCGGTGTCGCCCTTCTGCAGGCACACCTTCACCGTGACGGGGGTTCCTTCACGGAGGTCGTTGACCTCCGTCCTGCACTTTCCGTTTCCACCGTAGACATCGAACGACATGGAGCCGCCCGCGTAGGTCATTGTCAGGCTCGGCCGAAGACCGTCCGCTTCGATGTCGCAGCCCTCGAGCTTGTCGCCGTTGGGTGTCCAACAGGCCTGCCCGCCCTTGAACGCGTCCGTCGTGTAGACGCAGAACGTATTCGCCGCGCTCGCCTGAGGAGCGATGAAAATCACGGACGCTGCGGCTGCGGCGACTGCTGCTCCCGCCGCGAGAACTCGTTGTATCACTGACTATCTTCCCCCTCTGCCGCAAGCCTTTGCTCGCGGACATGACGACCAGATGCGCCCCGTCAGGTCTGGTGGTCTGCAGACCTACGACAACTCTCAGGCGGATCAGTCTGGTTACTCGTGCTGCGGGCGCCACAGTAGCCGGAGGGGAGAGAGGGCAGCAACCGATCAAGGGGGGACGTCGAAGGCGACTGTTTGCGAAGGCTACTCGTCTTCTGTGGGTCGCAGACTGGCTGAACGGTCGAGGTGCGGCATGTCCGAGGGCAGAACCCATCCGAGGAGAGAGCATCGAGTCCGTGAGCGAGCAGCTGGGTCACTCCGACCCGGAACTCACGCTGAAGGGCTGCGGTTCCAGAGTGGTACCAGCGCACGAAAACGCCTCCCACCCGCGCCATATGCGCAGGTGAGAGGCATGATCACTAAACCTACTTCTTCTTGCCCTGGTTCTTCACTGCCTCGATCGCTGCTGCTGCCGCGTCCGGGTCGAGGTAGCGGCCGCCCGGGGTGGTCGGGGTGAAGTCGGCGTTGAGTTCGTAGTAGAGCGGGATGCCGGTGGGGATGTTGAGGCCCGCGATGTCGGCGTCCGAGATGCCGTCCAGGTGCTTGACCAGGGCACGGAGGCTGTTGCCGTGGGCGGCCACCAGGACCGTGCGGCCGGTCAGGAGGTCGGGGACGATGCCGTCGTACCAGTAGGGGAGCATGCGGACGACGACGTCCTTCAGGCACTCCGTGCGGGGGCGCAGCTCCGGCGGGATGGAGGCGTAGCGGGCGTCGGCCGACTGGGAGAACTCCGAGTCGTCGGGCAGCGGCGGGGGCGGGGTGTCGTACGAGCGGCGCCAGAGCATGAACTGCTCCTCGCCGAACTCGGCCAGCGTCGCCGCCTTGTCCTTGCCCTGGAGCGCGCCGTAGTGCCGCTCGTTCAGGCGCCAGCTGCGGTGGACCGGGATCCAGTGACGGTCGGCCGCCTCGAGGGCGAGCTGCGCCGTGCGGATCGCCCGCTTCTGGAGGGACGTGTGGACCACGTCGGGCAGCAGGTCGGCGTCCTTCAGGAGCTCACCGCCGCGGACTGCCTCCTTCTCGCCCTTCTCGTTGAGGTTGACGTCCACCCAGCCGGTGAACAGGTTCTTCGCGTTCCACTCACTCTCGCCGTGGCGGAGGAGGATCAGCTTGTACGGTGCGTCGGCCATGGGTCAGAGCGTAATCCACGTGTTCGGGGCGGGGAGCCGACGCCCGGGGGCCGTCCCAGGGGGCGGACAGTTGACTGCATTTGTTAATTGAGTGGCTCAGGCGAGCGAGGGGTTAGTAAGTTCCGGTCAAGCCGCGCACCACTTACTTCTTGCCCTGGGGGAGCCATGCCGTCCGCCGTCCTGCGACGCGCCGTCCGGGAGACCGTCTCCGGTCTGCCACGGGAGTTCTGGTGGCTGTGGACCAGCACCCTCGTCAACCGGCTGGGCGCCTTCGTCGCCACGTACATGGCCCTCTACCTGACACTGGACCGCGGGTACAGCGCCTCGTACGCCGGGCTCGTCGTCTCGTTGCACGGGCTGGGCGGGGTCGTCTCCTCGCTGGGCAGCGGAGTGATGGCCGACCGGCTGGGGCGGCGGCCCACCCTGCTCGTCGCCCAGGGCTCCACCGCCGGCGCCGTCGCGCTGCTCGGGTTCGTACAGAACCCCGTCGCCATCGCGGCCGTCGCCTTCCTCGTCGGCATGGCCTCCAACGCCTCCCGGCCCGCCGTGCAGGCGATGATGGCCGACATCGTGCGGCCCGAGGACCGGGTGCGGGCGTTCTCGCTGAACTACTGGGCCATCAACCTCGGCTTCGCCGTCTCGTCCGCCGGCGCCGGGTTCATCGCCGAGGTCAGCTACCGCGCCGGGTTCCTCGTCGAGGCCGGGATGACCGGTCTGTGCGCGGTGCTCGTCTTCGCCAAGCTGCCCGAGTCCCGGCCGCAGCGCAGCGTCAAGGAGACCGACGAGGTCAGCCTCGGGACCGTGCTGCGTGACGGGCGGTACATGGCCGTCGTGGGGCTGTCGTTCCTCGTCGCGCTCGTCTTCCAGCAGGGGGCGGTCGGACTGCCGGTGGCGATGGGCGGAGCCGGGTTCACGCCCGCCGACTACGGCCTGGCGATCGCGGTGAACGGCGTGCTCATCGTGGTGCTCCAGATCCCGGTCACCCGCGTCATCGAGCACCGTGACGCGCGGTCCCTGCTCGTCGTCTCGTCGCTGCTCGCGGGGTACGGCTTCGGGCTCACCGCGTTCGCCGGCTCGGTCGGGGTGTTCGCGCTCACCGTGTGCGTGTGGACGCTCGCCGAGATCGTCAACGCGCCGACCCAGACCGGCCTCGTGGTGCGGCTCTCGCCCACCCACGGGCGGGGGCGGTACCAGGGGATGTACACGCTGTCCTGGTCCGCCGCCGCGCTCGTCGCGCCGCTGATGTCCGGTGTCGTCATCGACCGGTTCGGGGCGGAGTGGCTGTGGGGGCTGTGCGCGGTGGTGGGGACGGCGGCCGCGGCCGGGTACGGGGTGCTGATGCGGCGCCTGCCGGAAGAGCCCGCCACGGTCACGAAGATCCCGGACACGGACCGCGGCACCGGCACCGGCACCGGCACCGGCACCGGCACCGGCACCGGCACCAACAAGACCACGGGCACGGACACAGCGGGGGCCTCGGAAGCCGGGGCGCGCGCCTGACGGCCGGCGTGGCCGCGAGGCGCGCACGCCTGACCGGCCGGCGTGGCCGAGGGGTGCGCGCCCCGCGGCCGTGTCAGTCCCGGCAGCCCGCCACGATCACCGGGCTGCCCGCACAGTTCGTCGGGGTGTTGCGGCTGACGGTCGAGTCGATGACGGTGAACGCGTTGGTCGTGTAGACGCCTCCGGGGGCCACCCTGGAGGCGTTGTCGCGAACCTGGCTGTGGTCGAGGGTGACGCGCCCGCCGTCGTTGTAGACGCCGCCGGCCCGGGACGTGCCGTCGCCGTTCGCGCTGTTGCTGAGCACCTGACTGTCCCTGAGGACGAGCACGGCGCCGGCCGTGGAGTTGTAGACGCCGCCGCCGACCCCGGCCGTACCCCCGACGACGTTGCCGCTGACCTCCGTACGCTCCAGCCGCAGACTCGACAGGTTCTGGATCCCGCCGCCCTCGTCGCCCGCCGCCGTGTTGTTCGCGATCTTGCTGTCGCTGAACTCCAGGGCCGCGCTGCCGCTGACGGTGACGCCGCCGCCCCGGCCGGCCGACGTGTTGCGCCTGAGGACGCTCGTGTAGAAGAAGGCGTCGCCGGCGCCCAGGTACAGCGCACCGCCGGCGGTCCGGGCGTGGTTGCGGCTGAGCTCGGCGCCCTGCACGCTCAGTGTTCCGCGGCTGTAGACGGCGCCCCCGAGGGCCGCGTTGCCGAACCCCAGCCAGCCGCGCCGCACGACCGCCGTGGCGTTCGCGGCCACCGCGATCCCGCCCCCGTTGTCCGTGGCGGTGTTGTGGAGCACGTCGACCCCGGTCAGCGTGAGCTTGCCGCCGCCGTCGACGAGCACGCCCCCGCCGTCACCGGCGGCGCTGCCGCCGCGGACGGTGAGGTCCTCCAGGCGGAGGTCGCCGCCCGAGACGACGTGGAAGATCCGGAAAGTGGCGGTCGGGTTCCCGGCCCGTACGATCGTGGCGCCGTTGCCCCGGATCGTGAGTTTCAGGTCGACGGCCGGCAGCCCGTCGCCCATGGCGTACGGCGTCGTCAGCCGATACGTGCAGTCGCGGGAGAGGGACAGGGTCTCGCCGGCGGACGCGGCGGCGACGGCGGTCGTCAGCGCTCTCGCGCTGCACGCGACCGGCGTCGAGGAGTCGCCGACGGCGACGGCCGGGCCGCCCGTCGCACACATGACGATCGCCGCCGCCACCACGGCCGAGCCGGAGAGCCTGCCGTATCGAACGTGGCCGGACCGACGCATGTACCTGAACTGTCGCATACATGTGAGATGCGGCATTCACGGCGATGATGGTCATATACGCTTATCCGCTCACCCGATCACGCCATGCGATTCCATCGGTCGGCGGAACCGACGGGTGCCTCACGGATGCATCCGTGCCCCCTTCAGCACCTTGTCCACGCCGTTCCGCGGCCCGTACACGGCGAGCCCGACCAGGTCCAGCTCCGCCGTGGGGACGGCACGGACCGCCGCGCGGTTGTCGCGGTCGTTGCCGGTGGTGAACAGGTCCGCGGTGAAGACGGCCCGGGGCAGCGCCCGGCTCAGGGCGCGTCCGTGCGCCGCCTTCAGCACCTCCTTCGTGCCCTCGAAGACCAGCACCGGCTGCCGGAACATCGGCAGGTACGCCACCGCGTCCGCGTCCTCGTACGGCTCCCCCACCACCTCGGGGACGGTCGCTCCCAGGCCGCTGACCAGGAACGCGGTGACATTGAGGCGCTGCCAGGTCTCCAGGTCCTCGCGCAGCAGTACGGCGATCTTCGTGTCGAAGCGAAGGGGTTCAGTGCTCATGCCATGAGACTGCCGACCCCGCCACGACCTCGTCTTGTACGTTGTTTGCATGGCCGCCCGGCAGCCCGTCACCCAGGAAGTCACCGCCTGGCGTCCCCGTGTCCCGGGCGTCGCCGAGGTCTTCCACGCGCACTTCACCGGGTACGCCTACCCGATGCACGTCCATGACGCGTGGACGCTGCTCATCGTGGACGACGGCGCCGTACGGTACGACCTCGACCGGCACGAGCACGGCACCCCGGGCGACACGGTCTCGCTGCTGCCCCCGCACGTCCCGCACAACGGCTCCCCGGCCACCGCGGACGGCTTCCGCAAACGCGTGGTCTACCTGGACGGCGCGCTGCTCGGCGACCACCTCATCGGAGCCGCCGTCGACAGCCCCGACCTGCGCGACCCCCTGCTGCGGCAGCGCGTCGGCCGGCTGCACACCGCGCTCGCCCGCCCCGGCGACGAACTGGAGGCCGAGAGCCGCCTCACCCTCATCGGCGAACGGCTGCGCGACCTGCTCCGCCCCCGGCCCGACACCCGCCCGGACCCCCGCCCGGATGCCAGGCGGCGCCCCGACCCGGCGCTCGCCCGCTCGCTGCGCGAACTCCTCGACGAGCGGGTCACCGAGGGGCTCGCCCTGGAGGAGGCCGCCCGGCTGCTGTACGCCCATCCGGCCCATCTGGTGCGGGCGTTCAGCGGCGCGTACGGCATCGCCCCGCACCAGTACCTGATGTCCCGGCGGGTCGGCCGGGCCCGCCGGCTGCTGCTGGACGGGGTCCCGCCCGGCGAGACGGCCACCGCCGCCGGCTTCTACGACCAGGCCCACCTGACCCGGCACTTCAAGAAGCTGGTGGGCGTGACCCCGGGGCGCTACCGCTCCAGCGCGCGCTGAGCCTCGTACAGGTTCCGCGGCCGTACCTCGTCCCAGGTGCCGTACAGCTCCAGGCGGGAGTTCAGGTCGCCGGTGAAGTCCGGTACGTCGGTCTGGTCGAAGTCGGTGACCGTGTTGAGGCCGACGGTGGCCGCGTACGGGGCGAGGCCGTCGAGGCGCATCAGGCCCGCCCTGCCGTTGGTCACGCGTACGTTCCAGTGCGTGAACCGCGCTCCGAACAACGGGCCGGCGTTCGCGTCGCCGCCGTGGCGGCCGTTGTTGTTCACCGTGATGTCGGTGCGGACGTTCGCGAAGGGCAGACCCCGGTGGGAGTCGAAGGTGCCCATCCGCATGTCACCGCGCGACCAGACGTTGTACGACGACAGGCCCTCGACGTTGATGCCGTGCAGCTGGGTGTCGGCGGGGGCGGGGACGGTGCGTTCCTCGACCGTGAAGTCCTCGATCAGGTTGTCGTGGGAGCCCTCGCGGCAGAAGTAGGGGTGGTGTTCGCCCCGGCCGCCGACCCGGGTGCGGCGCAGTGTGCAGGCGGAGGCGGCGACCAGGCCGAAGCCGTTGTCGACGTTGCGGACCGTGACGTCGTCCACCCAGCAGTCGTACGCGCACTGCAGGACGACCCCGTTGTAGCCCTTGTCGAGGAGGTGCGGGGACTGCGGGGTCTCCATCACCTCCAGGGTGAGGCCCTCGACCCCGGCACCGGTCAACTCCCGTACGTGCGTGGTGAGCTGTGGGTTCCATTCGGGGCGGAGGTCCAGCGGGAGCGGGCGTTCCAGGGTCACCCTGCGGCCGCGGACGGCGATGACGCGCACGGGCCATTCGTAGGGGACGTACGACAGCAGCTTGGTCTTGTCCTCCCAGTAGTACGCCGCAGGGCCGGGGCCGCCGCCGGACATGTGCTGGAGGAGGGTGTGGGCGCCGTCGTCGGAGACGCGGAGCAGGACCAGGCGGCCGGGGCGGAGCCGGGAGGCGTCGGCGACGGTGACCGTCCGGTCGCCCTGCCGGGCCGGTGCGACGGGCGTCAACTGCTCCCACTCGTCGCGCCTGTTGCCCGTCCAGCCCTCGAAGGGCCAGGCCTGCGCCCTGATCGCCGCGGTCAGGGAGTCCCACCGCGCCTTCGGCGCCAGCCAGATCAGTCCGCCCGCCCAGGACCACGCCGACTTGGTGCCGCCGTATCGGGAGCCGTAGGGGCCGATCAGTTCGGTGAGGCTCTTCGTCGCGTACAGGGTGGTACGGCCGCTGCCGGCGCCGCGCAGCACCACGTGGTCGTGGCCGAGCTGGATCAGGCCGTCGATGCGGAAGGTGCCGGGCGGGATGGTGACCGTGCCACCGCCGGCCCTGGCGGCAGCGGCGATGGCACGGTTGATCGCGGGGGCGCAGTCGGTGACGCCGTCGGCCACGGCACCGAAGGCGCGCACGTCGGCCACCACGGGCAGGCGGCGGACGCGGACGGCGCCGGCCCGGCCGACGTAGGGGATCTGCGGGTGGGTGAAGGGGGTACGGGTGAACTCCCGCCACAGGGAGGGGGCGTGAGCGTCGGAGGAGGGGGCGTGAGCGTCGGAGGCGTGGGCCGTGCCGGCGCCCGTCACGGTGGCCGCGGCCACGGCGGTGGCGCCGGCGAGCAGGGTCCGTCTGGTCATGCCGTCGGTCGTGTCCTGGTGCGCGGTACTCATGCCGTACGCCCTTCCATGCGAGCCAGTCATGGATGTGAACGACGTTCAGATCTGCGTCGAGCGTGAGCATGCCACGATGACCAAGCGCTGCGGAAGACTCGTGCGGAGGTCGGTCAGCGGTCAGTCAGCGGTCATTCAGCAGGGCGTTCGATCAGGTGGGTGAACGCGTCCAGGTTCCGCGTCGACTCGCCCCGGGCCACCCGCCACTCGTACTCCTTGCGGATCGAGGAGGCGAAGCCCAGCTCCAGGAGGGTGTTGAAGGCGCCGTCCGCGGCCTCCAGGACCTGGCCGAGCAGGCGGTCGATCTCGTCCGCGGTGACCGAGGCGAGCGGGAGCCGTGCGGTGAGGTAGACGTCACCGAGCCGGTCGACGGCGTAACTCACGCCGTACAGCCTCAGGTTGCGCTCCAGGAGCCAGCGGTGCACGGCCGGCTCGTTCTCGTCGGGGTGCCGGATGACGAAGGCGTTCAGGGAGAGCGAGTGGCGGCCGACCAGGAGCGAGACGGTCGTCTTCAGCTTGCGGGTGCCGGGGAGCTGGACGACGTAGTTGCCGGACTCCGGGCTCTCCCACTCCAGTTCGGCGTCCTTCAGGACACCCTCGATGACCTGCGCCGCCTGCCGCTCCTGTGAAGCATCACCCATGGGCCGAGCGTACGCGACGGCGGTGCGCCTGGGTCGCGGCCAGGTACACCTCGGCGGTGGCGGCGGCCGACGCGTCCCAGCCGAAGCACTCGGCGTGCCGGGCGGCGGCTCCGCCGAGACGGCCCGCCAGGGACGCGTCGTCGGCGAAGCGGCGCAGCACGCGCGCGTACTCGGCGGGATCGTGGCCGCGCACCAGGAAGCCGGTCTCGCCGTCCCGCACGGCCACCGGCAGCCCGCCGACCGAGGCGGCGAGGACGGGGGTGCCGGCCGCCTGTGCCTCTATCGCCACCAGGCCGAAGGACTCGCTGTAGGAGGGCATGACGAGGACCGAGGCGGCGCGGAACCAGTCCGCCAGCTGCTCCTGCCCGACCGGCGGCCGGAACCGCACGACGTCCGCTATGCCGAGCCGCGCGGCCAGCTTCTGCAGGCCCTCCGGCTTGGCGAGACCGCTGCCGCTGGGGCCGCCGACGATCGGCACGACGATCCGGGAGCGGAGTTCGGGGCGCTCGTCGAGGAGGACGGCCACGGCGCGCAGCAGTATGTCGGGGGCCTTCAGCGGCTGGATGCGGCCCGCGAAGAGCGGGACCAGGGCGTCCTGCGGCAGGCCGAGGCGGGCGCGGGCGGCGGCACGGCCGTCGGCCGGCCGGAAGCGGTCGAGGTTCACGCCGGGGTGCACGACGGCGACCTTGGCGGGGTCGGCGCTGTAGTGGCGGACGAGTTCGGCGGCCTCTTCGGAGGTGTTCGCGATCAGCCGGTCGGCGGCGGCGACGATCTGGGTCTCGCCGATGACGCGGGCGGCGGGTTCCGGGGTGTCGCCGTCGGCCAGGCTGGCGTTCTTGACCTTGGCCATGGTGTGCATGGCATGTACCAGGGGGACGCCCCAGCGCTGGGCGGCGAGCCAGCCGACGTGGCCGGAGAGCCAGTAGTGCGAGTGCACGAGGTCGTAGTGGCCGGGGCGGTGGCCGGCCCAGGCCTGCATCACGCCGTGCGTGAAGGCGCACAGCTGGGCCGGGAGGTCCTCCTTGGCCAGACCCTCGTAGGGGCCCGCGTCGACGTGCCGGACGAGGACGCCGGGGGCGAGCTCCACGGTGTGCGGGAGGCCGCCTGCGGTGGCCCGGGTGAAGATCTCGACCTCGATGTCGATCGCGGCGAGGCGCTGCGCGAGCTCCACGATGTAGACGTTCATGCCGCCCGCGTCGCCCGTGCCGGGCTGGTGGAGCGGTGAGGTGTGCACGGAGAGCATGGCGACGCGGCGGGGTCGGCGCGGCCGCAGGAGCCGGGTCGCAGCCGACGGGGAGCGGCGCCCGAGCCTGCTGACGTACTGGCTCACGTGGCGGTCCTCCTTGTGCGGGCATGCCTCGGGGAGGACGTGGGGGTCCTCTCGGTGTGCAACAGCGCAGGGACGAGTTCCCATTCCGGGGCCGGTCAATTTTGCCGACAGATTACCTGGTGTCGCTCAACCGTTCGAGGACGGGACGCGTGGGGGTGACAGAGCCCCGCGCCCCTCACCGGGCGCTCGCACTTACCCTCGTACGCATGACTACCCGCGCCTCCCTCCCCCACTCTCGGCTTCGCTCGAGCGGGGGGACCCCCATCGTGGGGACGGTGACGCGCGGGACCACGAACCCCAATCGGCTGCGGCGGATGGACCGGTGGATCGCCGCGGTCCACGGTGCCGAGCTGCGGCGCACCCGTGAACCTCTGGCCATTGATCTCGGGTACGGGGCCGCGCCCTGGACCGCCGTGGAACTCCTCGGACGGCTGCGGACCGTCGCGCCACGCGCCCGGGTCGTCGGTGTGGAGATCGAGCCCGCGCGGGTGGCCGCCGCGAAGCCCTACGAGCGGGACGGGCTGGTCTTCCGGCACGGCGGCTTCGAGATCCCGGTACCGGTGCGGCCGGCGCTGATCCGCGCCGGCAACGTGCTGCGGCAGTACGACGAGACCGAGGTCGCCGGCGTCTGGGAGCGGCTGTGCGGGCGGCTCGCGCCCGGCGGGCTGCTGGTCGAGGGGACCTGTGACGAGATCGGGCGGCGGCACGTGTGGGTCGCGCTCGGTCCCGAGGGGCCGCGCACGGTGACCTTCGCGACCCGGCTGGGATCGCTGGAACGGCCGTCGGACCTCGCCGAACGGCTGCCGAAGGCGCTGATCCACCGCAACGTGCCGGGTGAGCCGGTGCACGCGTTCCTGCGGGACTTCGACCGCGCCTGGGCGGCGGCGGCGCCCTACGCGTCGTACGGCGCCCGGCAGCGCTGGATCCGGGCGGTGCGGGACCTGACGGCCGACTGGCCGGTGACGGACTCGCCGGTGCGCTGGCGGCAGGGGGAAGTGACGGTGGCGTGGGGGGCGTTGGCACCGGCGGCCTGACGCGGTACGGGGGCGCGGTACGGGGGCGGGAACGATCTAGGTGAGTCGTACGTCACAAAGGCGGGGAGACCGTCATGTCCCGGGGGAAAGCGGGGAGGAACCCACCTGCCGTTACCCCTGTCGCTTTACGGCGCAGCGTGGCACGATCCTCCACGTGTCGTAAGTTACTGACGGTTAATCAGTTTTGGGGGGTCGGGGCATGGGACCGGACAAGCACACCGTCCGGCCGGGTGGGCGCGGGATCCTGGCGACGGCGGTGACCGTGGTCTGCGCGGTGACCGTACTGGCGGCCCCCGGCACGGCGTTCGCGGCACCGGACCCCACGCCTTCCGCGAGCGCCACGTCCGGCGCGAGCGCCTCCCCCAGCCCGTCGGTGACCCTGCCGCCCGACAAGGACCTGGAGGCGGTACGGCGGAAACTGGACGACCTCTACCACGACGCGGCCGTCGCCACCGACGCCTACAACGCCGCCGAGGAAGCCGCCCAGAAACAGTCCGCCCAGATCGTCGAGCTGGCGAAGAAGATCGTCAAGGGGCAGCGGAAACTGGACCAGTTGAAGCAGCGCGCGGGCCGGGCGGCGGCCGCCCAGTACCGCACCGGCGGACTGCCGGACAGCGCGCAGCTGGTGCTGAGCGACAACCCCTCGCAGTTCCTGGACGCGGCCGGGCGGGTGCTCCAGGGCCAGCGCGCCGCCAAGGGCCTGATCCGGGAACTGACCCAGACCCAGCAGGACTTGAAGCAGTACGCGGCGGACGCGGCCGGGCAGTGGAACAAGCTGGAGGCCGGGCGCAAGGCGAAGGCCGCGGCGAAGAAGAAGATCACCGAGCGGATCGCGGCCGCCGAGGAACTGCAGTCGAAACTCGAGAAGAAGCAGAAGAAGCGTCTCGCCGAGCTGGAGCGGCAGGCGGCCTACCAGGCGCAGACCGCCTGGCTGGACACCGGGATACTCGGCGAGATCCACGGCAACGCGTCCGCGGCGGGCCAGAAGGCGATCGCGTTCGCCACCGCCCAGATCGGCAAACCGTACGTGTGGGGCGCCGAGGGCCCGGACTCGTACGACTGCTCCGGGCTGACCTCGCAGGCCTGGGCGAGCGCCGGGAAGCCGATCCCGCGCACCTCGCAGGAGCAGTGGAAGCAGCTCAAGCACGTCGACGTGAAGGACATGCGCCCCGGCGACCTGATCATCTACTTCGACGACGCCAGCCATGTCGCCCTGTACATCGGGGACGGCGCGATCATCCAGGCACCGCGCCCGGGGCGGACGGTGTCGATCGGGGGCGCCGGGACGATGCCCATCCTCGGAGTGGTACGACCGGACGCGTAATGTCCCTTTCGTGAGCTGTGTCATGTGACCCGGCGCACGCCAACACGCCCTCAAACCCGAGCGGCACGTGACCTTCGTCATCCCCGTGCGGCCGCCCGGCCACC
Organism: Streptomyces arenae; assembly: GCF_022343545.1. Taxonomy (NCBI): domain Bacteria; kingdom Bacillati; phylum Actinomycetota; class Actinomycetes; order Kitasatosporales; family Streptomycetaceae; genus Streptomyces; species Streptomyces arenae. The sequence goes on along the minus strand of NZ_JAKQYH010000090.1, from coordinate 89,727 downwards.
CAACTGCGGTACGGCACAAGGCATATGACAGTGGCCTGAGACGGAGCGACGCGGCTCACACCATTCCGTTGCGGTGGCCAGTACCGCTATGGTCCCGGTCGGTGGGTCGAGTCCCTCGTCCCGCCGTGCCCTCGGGGGGAGGGAAGGAACCCGACACGATGCCCGTACCCGTACCGCGGCAGAGAGCGATCCCGGCCGTGGAGAGTGGTCAGGCGCCGGCCGCCGTGCCCGCACAGGACGGCGGCCCCCTCAAGGAAGAGGCCCACCGCACGGAAGCCGTCGCCCCGAACGCAGGCGGCACCACTCTCACCCTGCTGCTGATCGAGGACGATCCGGCCGGCTCGCCGATCCTGCCCGAACTGCGGGACGCGTCCGGCACCTCGATCCGGATCCGTACCGCCCGCAACCTCACCGAGGCCGAGCGGCTGCTGACCGACGACGTCCACTGCATCCTGCTGGACCTGGCGCTGCCGGCGCCGGGCCGCGTGCACGTGGGCCCCGCCACCGACGGCGGTGCCGGTGCCGACACCGGTGCCGACGCCGACGAGCTGGCCGTGCTGCGGCACGTGCTCCAGCTCGCGCCCCGCCATGCCGTCCTCGCGCTCACCGCCTCCGGTGACACCGAGCGCGGCACCGAGGCCGTGCGCGTCGGCGCGCAGGACTACCTCTTCCGGGACGAGCTGGACGGACGGCTGCTGAGCCGCGCCATCCGGTACGCCGTCGAACGCAAACGCTCCCTCACCACCGAGCGCAAGCTCGCGGAGGGGCGGATGCGGGCGCAGGAGAACCGGCGCCTGGAGCGCGGCCTGCTGCCCACGCCGCTGCTGGACGGCTCCTCGCTGCGGTTCGCCGCGCGCTACCGCCCCGGCCGCTCGCGGGCGCTGCTCGGCGGCGACTTCTACGACACCGTGCGCACGCCCGACGGGACCGTGCACGCGATGATCGGCGACGTCTGCGGACACGGCCCGGACGAGGCCGCGCTCGGCGTGGAGCTGCGCATCGCCTGGCGGGCGCTGACCCTGGCGGGGCTGTGCGGTGACGAGCTGCTCGGCACGCTCCAGGAGGTGCTGGAGCACGAGCGCTCCGACGACGAGATCTTCGCGACCCTCTGCACGGTCGACATAGCGCCGGACGGGCGCCGGGCGGGCCTGTGCCTGGCCGGGCACCCGGCGCCGCTGGTCGCCCGGCCGGGGCGGCCGGCCGAGCTGCTGCCGTACGACAACAACGGTCCGGCGCTGGGGCTCCTGAAGGGCGCCCGGTGGCCACGGATGCAGGTGGAGCTGGGGGCCGAGTGGAGCCTGATGCTCTACACCGACGGGCTGATCGAGGGCCGGGTGGGCGCGGGCGGCGAGCGGCTGGGCCAGGAGGGGATGGTCGAGATGGTGCGGCGGCAGCTGGGTGCCGGGCTGACCGGGGAGGCGTTGCTGCGGGCGGCGGTGAACGAGGTGCGGCAGCTCAATGGGGGTGAGCTGACGGACGACGTGGCCGTCGTGCTGCTGGATCGGGGGGTCTGAGAGCGGCTGCTGGCCGTGCGGGGCGCCGCTGTAGACCGTCTGCAGTGACGGCTCGCCGTGCGAGGTGCCGCTGTAGACCGTCTGCGGGTGCGTCGTGGCTGGTCGCGCAGTTCCCCGCGCCCCTTTGGGGCGCGCCTCAGTGGGCGTTTCTCGGGTGGGGTCAGCGGCCGCCGTTGTAGGGGCCGTACGGGCCGTCGCTGCTGCTGCCGCCGCGGCGGCCGCGCCAGCCGCCGCCTCCGCCCGAGACCTGCTTGACCGCGGGCCGGACGTCGACGATGTAGACGATGCTCGCCACCACGCCCGCGATCGGGAGGATGGAGAGGATCGAGAACAGGTAGCTGACCACCAGGGCGATGGCCAGGATGATCAGCCAGAAGACCTTGTTCTGCTTGTCGGCCGCGCGGAAGGCGTCCTCACGCCGGAACGCGGCGTCGAACAGCCCGAACGCGGCCAGGGCCATCAGGACGATCTTCAGCAGTCCCAGGAACCCTGCGAACCCCAGCATCAGCATGCTGCCACCACCCGTTCTCTCCCGATCCCTACGCGGCCACCGTACCCGTAGAACGGGCCGGGCACCCTCAAGGTGCCCGGCCCGCTCGTACCGCTGATACGGCGCTTACTTGGCCGGCGGGGTGGTCTTCTTGGCCGTGGGGGTGGCCTTGCGGGGGGCCGGGGCCTTCTTGGGGGCCGGGGCCTTCTTCACCGCGGTCGGCCTGGCCTCGGCGGCCTTGGGCTCCTCGGCCTTCTTCGGCTCCTCCTTGGCGCCGGCCGGCTCGGGCTTGCCCTCGACGACGATGGCCAGGTCCTCGATCTCCTCGGCGGCCTCGCCGCGCCAGGTCCGCACGGCCTGCTCGCCGTGCTCGGCGACCTTCTCGTAGGTCTCGCGGGCCTTGACGGCGTACTCGGCGGCCACGCCGACCCCGCGCAGGGCGAAGTCCTGGGCGGACTCGCCGAGCTTCTTGAGGTCGCCGTCGAGGGAGACGATGAAGTCGTTGACCCGGGTCTGGAGGGTGGCCTGCGCCTCCTTGGCCCTGGCACCGGCCTCCTTCGCGCGGGCGGTGGCCTTCTCCTGCACGGCCTTCGGGTCGGTGTTGCGCACGGCCTCGATGCGGGCCGGGGCCTCGGTGCGCAGCTGCTCGACCAGTCCGGGGACCTTCTTGGCCTGCTGGAGGGCCAGGTCGGCGGTGCCGGCGGCGAAGTAGAGCGGAGTCGGGTCGCTGAGGGTCTTGCGCAGGTCATCGGTGATGGCCATGGTGATGGTCCTCCCGGATTCACGTTCGGCTGAGGGTTTTGTGGTCCGCGGCGCGGCGGCCGGCGCGCTTGGCCGGCTCATCCGGCCGTCCGCCGCGGACCGGATGCACTGTCGTTCTCGCTGTCGTTCTCGCTCCTGGCATCGCCTTCGCCGGCGTCGACGGCGTCACCGGCGTCGACGGCGTCCGCGGTGGCGCCGGATCCGAAGCCGTTCTCCTTGCGGAACGACTCGTAGATCTGCAGCAGCACCTGCTTCTGCCGCTCGTCGAGCGTGGGGTCGGCGAGGATGGCCGCACGGGTCTCCACCTCGCTCAGGTCCCGCTCGGCGTCGAGGATCCCGGCGCGGACGTACAGCGTCTCGGCGGAGATCCGCAGGGCCTTGGCGACCTGCTGGAGCACCTCCGCGCTCGGCTTGCGCAGCCCGCGCTCGATCTGGCTCAGATACGGATTGGACACCCCGGCGGCATCGGCGAGCTGCCTGAGCGACAGCTGCGCGTTGCGCCGCTGTTCGCGCAGATACTCACCGAGATTGCCGACGTTGAGCGATGCCATGCCTCCACACTGCCCCACCCCCGCTAACAATTGCAAGCACCCGCTTGCAAAAGTGCGCCGAGTCATACCCAGATGGCCGCGCCCCGCGCTGCGCTGGTGTCCGTTCCCGGTCGAAGCGGATTTCGGCGGGCGGGTTGAGGGCTGCGTTTGGCTCAGGCGTCCATGCGTTCGCCTAACCGCGGTGATTTTGATGCTCTCGCGCTTGGCAGTCAGGATGGCTGGACTTCGTCGAAGAGGGCGAGGGCTTCGGCGGGGTCCGGGCTCACGAGGCGTTCCAGACCGGCCGTCGTGATCTTCGCCCATCTGCCGGCCCGTGCCCACATCTGTTCCTCGAAGGCGCGAACGGCCTCGTCCAGATCCCCAGGGCCGGTGGCGGTGGCGACGGTCTCGGCGAGTTCGGCGCCTTCCAGCATCGCGAGGTTCGCGCCCGCCCCCAACGGGGGCATCAGATGGGCGGCGTCGCCCAGGAGCGTCACCCCGGGGACGTGGGTCCAGGTGTGGGACACGGGCAGAACGTAGAGAGGGCGGTGGACGAAAGCGGTGCCGGGGCGGAGGAGGTCGAGGACGGGAGCGGCCCAGCCGTCGAACAGAGCCAGCAGAGCCGATCGCACGGCCTCTACGTCGGCGAGGTCCAGATATGCGTGCCAGTCCAGCGGCGCGCGGAACTGGGCGTACACCTTGACGTGGCCGCCGCTGTTGCGCTGGGCGACGAGTGCTCGGTTCACGCCGTACACAGCCACGGAACCGTCGCCGACCAACCGGGCGAGGTCGGGGTGGCGGGTGTCGACGTCATCGAGGGAGGTCTCGACCGTGGAGACGCCGGTGTAGTGCGGCGTCACCGACGAGACTGCCGGGCGGACCCGGGACCAGGCGCCGTCCGCGCCGACCACGAGGTCGAACGTCTCCTGTCGCCCGTCCGCGAAATGGACCAGTACGCCGTCCCGGGTCCCCGGCACCACCTGCGTCACGCCCCGGCCCCACTGGACGTCGAGAGGGCCGAGCAGCAGGTCACGGAGTTGACTGCGGTCGATCTCGGGATTGGCCCGGTCATCTGGACGGGGTCGCCAGTCACGAAGGACGGTCCCGGCCGTGTCCAGGATGCGCATGGCCTGCCCCTCGGGACGGGACAGCGCCTGGAACTCCGCCAGCAGCCCTGCCTTGTCCAGTGCGAGCTGGCCCAGCCCTTCGCGCAGGTCCAGCGTGCCGCCCGGGGGTCGGGCGTCGGGGCTGGGGTCGCGTTCGAGGACGGTGACAGGGTGGCCATGGCGGTACAGGACACGGGCGAAGGTGAGGCCGGCAGGACCGCTCCCGATCACGGCGATACGATGTCTCATGTCGATACACTGTATTTTCTCGATACGATGCATCGCAACCGTACGATGTGACCATGACTGTCTGGGACCGGCCGGAGCCGCCGACTCGCCCCGTGCCGCTCGACCGGGAGCGGATCGTTGCCGCCGCCCTCGCGCTGGCCGACGAGGGCGGGTTGGAGGCGGTGTCGTTGCGCAAGGTCGCCGCCCGGCTGAACGCGGGCCCGATGCGGCTGTACGGATACATCTCCACCAAGGAGGAGCTGTTCGACCTCATGGTGGACGAGGTCCAGGCCGAGATTCTCCCCGAGGAACAGCCCAGTGACTGGCGGGAGGCGTTGCGCGTCCTCGCCCACCGCACCAGGCTGGCAGCTCTCCGTCACGAATGGCTGGCCGAGCTGCTCGGCCGCCGCCCGGCCCTGGGCCCGAACGGCCTCGCCGTGACTGAGGCCACGCTGGCCGCTCTCGACGGCCTCACCGACATCGACACCGTCATGCGGGCCGTGGAGACGGTCAGCGCCTACTTCACCGGCGCGATCAGGCGCGAGATCACGAACCTGCGGGCCGAGCGCGCCACGGGCCTGTCCAAGCACGACTGGCAGCGCGCCAACGGTCCGCATGTGACAAGAATGCTGGCCACGGGCCGCTTCCCGGCACTGGCCAAGGCCGTGTACGACGGCACGGACGTGGACGCCGAGACATCCTTCACGACCGGCCTGGACTGGGTCCTCGACGCTGTGGCCGCCAAACTCACCCGGCCGTCGACGTGACGCTCAGCTCCTGCCGAATGCGAGCGAGGTCGGGGTCGGTGTCCACGGACCGTGCGGAACTTGCGCCGCCAGAGACCGAGCAGCGGCTGAACGTCCCCACGCTTCGCGAGAAGCTCGGATCCCACGCCTTCTCCAACGACGCCCTACAGGATGAGTCCCGCTAAAACTGGAAGACTCCAGGTCACAGCCCCACTGACCGACAGAACGAATGGGACCACCCCAGCTGTCCCCACAAGCAGGCTCACCACCGTTCAGATCCACTGAGCCGCGCGGCTTCGGAACCGTCCCAGCAGAACTGAAAAGACCCAGCCCAGAGACACCTCACCCATTCAGATCTTCTGGGAACGGACACCTGTCCTGTCTCTGCGGAGTGAGGGGCCCGGAATACCGGGGCTACGCCTTTGACGGCACGCACCTTCAGGTGAAGATCATCGGCGCATCCCAGGCAACGCAGCGATCAGCGCGTGACGATGCAGAAGGGATGCCCAGCAGGGTCGGTGAGGACCCGCGCCTTGTCCCCGTGCGGCTGGTGATCCGGCTTGCCCGCACCCAGTTCCAGCAGCCGGGCCTCGGCCTCGTCCAGGCTCTCCGCGACCTTGAAGCAGATGTGAAGCTGCTGGGGAACGATCTGGCCGGGCCAACTCGGAGCCCGGTAGTCCTCGACCCGCTGGAAGCCGTTGAAGAGTCCGTCCTCACGGTTGAGACCTGCGAACTCGGCGTCCGACTTCGGGTGTGGCTCGAAGCCGGTGGCCTGCTGATAGAACGCGGCCAAAGCGAGCGGATCAGGGCAATCGAGGGTGATCGCGACCAGTTCCATCTGCAGGGGCATGAGACCTCCGAGCCGATCAGTGGACTTCCGTGCACGCCAGAGGGGCGGCTGCCTACCGTTGAGCGGGACGGGGAGAGCATCTTCGTTCCACTCAGCCGCAAGCACAGCAGCTCAGAACTCCGCCATGCCAACAGATATCTGGGACAGGAGACGGTGGTTGACCTTCACCTAGGGGGAGCGCGCAGCATCGGGGGGGCCGGGCGGTGGGCTCGGCATGAGGAGGGACGGGGCATGGGGTTGCTGACCATCGGGGTGTTCGCGAAGGCGGCCCGGCTGTCGCCGAAGGCACTGCGTCTCTACGACGAGCTCGGCCTGCTGACGCCCGCCCGGGTCGACCCGGTCACCGGCTACCGCCTGTACGCGCAGGAGCAGTTGGAGCAGGCCCGGACGGTCGCATGGCTCCGCCGTCTGGGGATGCCCCTGGCCCGCATCCGGCACGTCCACACGCTGAGTGCGGTCGAGGCGGCCCAGGAGATCCGGGCGTTCTGGGCGCAGGTCGAAGCCGACACCGCCGCCCGGCGGGACCTGGCCACCTTCCTCATCGACCACCTGTCACGGAAGGACCCCGCCATGTCGTCGACCGCCGAGCCCCTGGGCATCCGCTACGCCGCCCTCTCGGACAAGGGCCTGGTCCGCGAGAGCAACCAGGACACCGCCTACGCCGGCCCCCGCCTGCTCGCCGTCGCCGACGGCTGCGGCAGCCAAGGAGCACCGGCGAGCGCGGCCGCCGTCGAGGCGCTCAAGCACATCGAGATCGACAGCGTCCCGGCCGGCGGTCTCCTCAACGTCCTCGAAGACGTGATCGAACAGGCCCAGCGGGCCGTGCACGACATCGCCGGGAGCGGCCCTTCGGCCGACGGCACCGGCACGACGCTCACCGCGATGCTCTGGACCGGCTCGCAGCTGGCCCTCGTCCACATCGGCGACTCCCGTGTCTACCTGCTGCGCGACGGAGAGCTGTTCCAGATCACCCACGACCACACCATGGTCCAGTCGATGGTCGACGAAGGGCGCCTCAGCCCGGAAGAGGCCGCGTCCCACCCCCAGCGGTCGCTGCTGGTACGCGCCCTGGGCCACGGCGCCGACAGCACGCCCGACATGCGCCTCCACGACGCCCGGCGGGACGACCGTTACCTGCTCTGCTCCGACGGCCTGTCGACGGTCGTACCGACCCGGGACATCCACCGGGTGCTCGCCGGGACCGGCGAACCCGAACAGGCCGCCCGTGAACTCGTCACCCTCGCCAACGGCTCCGGCGGCCCCGACAACATCAGCTGCGTGATCGCCGACGTCCTGGAGCTCCGGCCCACGGCCGACGGCGACGGGGCATCAGCCCTGTGAGTCCGGTCCCGGGGTGAGGACGGTACGGCCGTTCGCGTGGGTCACGGGCGGTGGGCGACGAAGACGAGCTCTCGGCCCGGGCGGTCGGGGGCGTCGCGGACGTCCTCCAGTACGTAACCGTGCGCGGTCAGGTCCGTCTCGACCTCCCCCCGCTCGCGGAAGCGGAGCACGGAATCCGATGTCAGCACCGTCCCGTCGGCGGCGAACACGTACGTCCAGCGGTACGTCACGAGCGGCCCGCGCACCTCGACCGCCTCCACCCAGCTCTCGACCGCGCCGACGCCGGGGATCTCCGTCACGCGGTACGAGGTCTCGCGGTTCCACTCCTCCCAGGCGCGCCGGGCCGGCACCCGGGTCTCGAACACCAGGAGCCCGCCGGGCCGCAGTGCCGCGTGGGCGTCCCGCAGGGTCCTGCGCCACGCCGGTGGATCGGCGATGGCCTGGGCGACGTTGGCCGTCATGGTCGCCAGGTCGACACGCAACGGCGGAAGTGCCGTCGTATCGCCGGGGATCCAGCGGACGCGCCCGGCACCCGGTTTGCCGCGGGCCACGTCGACGGAGGCGTGGGCGGGGTCGACCCCCACCACCTCCAGCCCGCGCCCGGCCAGCAGGAGTGCGAACGTGCCGGTCCCGCAGCCGATGTCCAGCACCCGGCGCGCCCCGGACTCCTCAGCGAGACGGACGTAGGCGTCGAGATCGCCGCGGTCGGGGTCGAGCGCGTCGTAGATCGCGGCGAGACGTGGATGCCCGTAACACTCGTCAGCCATTCCCCAAGGGTGCTGAAGTCCGCGCGAAAGTGCCAGGGAGGGGCGCGTGGCGCGGCTGCGGCAGCCACACACCACCGGCCGCGCGGTGGCGGGCGCGGCCCTTGCGGGGTGCCTCAGAACGGCAGGGGTCTGGTGTGGATCACGTCCAGGCGGGAGACCGCTCGGGTCAGGACCACGTACAGCCTGTGGGGTCCCCTTTCCTCCGCCTCCGCGATCGCCGCCGGTTCCACGGCGACCACGTGGTCGTACTCGAGGCCCTTCACCATGCTCGCCGGAACGACGGCCACCCTGGCGTCCGCCGGGGTGATGCCCGCGGACGTCAGGGCCTCGCGTACGGCGGCCGTCCCGCCGTCCGCCGCGATCACCCCCACCGAGCCCTCCCGGGCCAGGGCCTCCCGGACCGCGGTGACGGTCGTCGCGTGCAGATCCTCCGCCGGGCGCAGGGTCAGCTCCCCGTCCGTCCGGAACGACCTGGCCGGCGGTACGTCCGTGCCCAGCCGCCGCAGCAGCCTGTTGGTGAGGTCCACGACCGCGGCCGGGACGCGGAAGCCCGTGGTGAGCGGGACGACCCGGGCGCCCGGCTTGCCCAGGTGGTGGAGCACGGTGTCCCAGCTCCGCGCCGACCAGGGTGTCGTGGCCTGGGCCAGGTCGCCGAGGACGGTGAGGGAGCCGAAGGCGGCCCGGCGGGCGATCGCCCGGCACTCCATGGGAGAGAGGTCCTGGGCCTCGTCGACGACGATGTGGCCGTACCCCTCGGGGTGTTCCACGAGCCCGGCGACCTCGTCCAGGAGGACCAGGTCGGCGGCCGACCAGCGGGCGGACCGGTACGAGCGCGGCGGCCGCGGCCAGCGGAGGTCCCGCTGTTCGGCGGGGGTGAACAGTCCCTCGGCGGCCCGGGCCAGTACCGAGGCGTCCGTGAGGAGTCCGGCCACCACCTCCTCCGGCCGGACCTTCGGCCAGACCGTGTCGAGGCAGGCGCTCATCGCCCGTGAGCGTTCCAGGCGGCGGGTCCAGGCGGCCGGCTGCGGCCCCGCCCGGCGTTCGGCCAGCAGCTGTACGGCACGCATCGCGCGCCCCCGTACCCGCTCGCGGCCGACGGCGTACGGCGGTTCCTCGTCCCGTACCTCCTCGACGATCCGCGTCAGGGTGCCGGCGGCCACCCGCCAGGTGTAGGTGCCGTCGGACAGTGACAGCGCGGTGACGCCGGCGGTGGAGACGTGGGCGTACAGGGCCCGGCGCAGCACCTCCGCCATCCGGGGGTCGTGCTTGAGCGTGGCGGTGCGGTCGGGATCGGTCGCGGTGACCGGGTGCCGGGCGATCTCCTCGTGGAGGGTGGTCTGGCGTACGCCGGTCTCGCCGAGGGCGGGCAGCACCTCGGAGATGTACGAGAGGAAGGTGCGGTTGGGGCCGAGGATCAGCAGACCGGAGCGGCGGACACGCTGGGGGTGGGTGTAGAGGAGGTAGGCGGCGCGGTGCAGGCCGACGGCGGTCTTCCCGGTGCCCGGGGCGCCCTGGACGCAGACGGAGTCGGTGAGGTCGGCGCGCACCAGGTCGTCCTGGTCGGGCTGGATGGTGGCGGCGATGTCGCGCATGGGGCCGACCCGGGGGCGTTCGATCTCCTGGGTGAGGAGGGTGCCGGTGCCCGACTCCCCCTTGCCGAGCCGTTCGTCCTCCATGCCCGTGAGGTCGGCGGAGTCGCCGCGGCTGCCGGGGGCCCAGCCGAACCGGCGCCGGACCGCGACGCCCTGGGGGTCGTCGGGGCCGGCCTGGTAGAAGGCGCGGGAGACCGGGGCACGCCAGTCGACGACGAGGGGCGGGGCGGTCGGCTCCTCGCTGATCCGCAGCCGGCCGATGCGGTAGCTCTGCCCGGCGTGCTCGCCCGCCTCGAAGTCCAGCTTGCCGAAGAACAGCGGCCCTTCCGGCAGCTCCTTCATCTCCTTGGCCCGGCTGCGCAGCCGGTACCCGAGCACCTCGGCGTCGGCGCCGGAGGCGGACACGTCCTCGCCGGTGACGACGTGCTCTTCGGCGCCCTCGACCATGCGGGCGAGGGCGGCTCGGCAGATGTCGTGGTAGGCGCGTTCACGGTCGAGTTCCTGCTGCATGGGCACAGCGTAGGCGAGAAAACGTAACCAGGTTAAATTTTTTACCGAGCCTCAGCCGACCGCGTCACTCGGCCAGCGGGGCCAGTGCCCGTTCCAGCCGTCCGAACGCCCGCTCCGCCGCGCGCACCGCGTCCTCCCGTACGTCCTCGACCCGCTCCCCCGCCGCGATCCGGCGCCAGTTGTCCTGCGCGAGGATCCGCTGTACGGCGATGATCTGGCCGGCGGCCAGCCGGGCGTCCAGGGTGCCGCCGAGCGCCCCGGCGAGGGCCGCCTCGGACCGCTCCAGATAGGCGTGCTGGCGGGCGACGAGCGTGGCGGTGCTGTTGAGGAGGGTGTGGAAGGCGAGGACCTGAGGGTGGTCGTTGAGACCGGTGACCGGGTCGTTGTGGGCGAGACCGGAGAGGAAGCGGGCGCGCAGCACGCCGACCGGCGACTCCGTGCCGGTGGCTCCCGCGACCAGCCGGGCGGCCTCCGTCTCGTGGTCGGCGATCCGGTGCAGGACCAGGTCCTCCTTGGCGGGGAAGTACCGGAACAGCGTCGGTTTGGAGATCCCGGCCGCGGCGGCCACCTCGGCGACCGACACCGCGTCGAACCCCTTCGCCAGGAACAGCCGCACGGCGATGTCCGACACGTCCTCGTACATCCGCCGCTTCTTCAGCTCCCGCAGCCCCATCTCACCCATGGGGCCGAGCCTACGCAGGACGGGTCAGGCCAGGGTGCCGCGGCGCCACTGGGGCGGTCTGGCGAGGAACCAGAGATCGTCGAAGTGCTTGATCCAGGTCACCACGGCCGCCTCGGCGACTCCGTCCCGGGACCACACGTTCAGGTCGGTCCGGTACCCCTTGGGGTCGTAGTACTCGTCCCCCATGTGGTGCAGCCGCATCCGCGCGGACAGGTCGTACAGACCGTGCAGCACCTGCTGCCGGTTGAAGATGCAGATCTTGTCGCGCGGGATGCCCGGATAGAGGCGGTACTCGCACTCGACGCGCACCCGGCCGGCGTGCGTGAGCCGTTCCGCGAGTTCGGAGAGGATGTCGTCGTACTCGCGGCACCGCTGCTCCATGCGCTTGCGGAAGTCAGGGTCGTCCTCGGGCACGTCCCGTTCCCCGACCTTGGAGGGGACGGTCATCGGCTGCCCGAAGTCCGGGACGAGCATCCGGATCAGCACCCTGCGGGTGGGGCCGGGGTAGTCCGAGAGGTCCTCGAGACGGTGGTACAGGGCGTTGTAGAGCGTCTCGCCCGTGTAGCCGAGGAAGCTGATCTCCACTCTCCGGGCCTCGAAGGCCTCGCTGACGAAGCTGCCCAACTGGCTGGAGTTCACCAGCGACCTCGCCGGGGCGCGGACCGACGAGGTGAGCTCCTTCACCTGGTCGTACAGGACGTAGCCGACCAGGCTCAGCAGCGCACCGCCGAGATAGGCCTTGCCCTCCAGGGCGTCACCGACGGGCTTCACGAACTGGGCCGTGAGGCCGGTGGCGAAGATGCCGAGCAGGAGGGTCCGGGTCACGACGGGCTCGACCCGCTCCTGGAAGCGTCTCAGCCGGGATGCCCTGGTCACGTCCGCCGAACCACCGCTTCGCCCCGACATGCACGCCCCCTCCGCGCCACGCTGCCCGGACGGCACAACGGGCCCATGGGCAAACGGGTATTCGGAGCACTCATGTTCCCGCTAGGCCAGGGCCCGGGCAAGATGGGGGTTCGCCGTCGCCCGGACGGACAGGCCCATGGAACCCGTGGCCGCCGTCAGGGTCATGGCGTACGAGTCCACGGCCCGGCGGACGTTGGGCGCGTCCAGGCTCGCCCCGGTGACCAGGCGGTCCAGGTCGACGTAGGCGGAGCGGATGATCTCGATCCAGCGGTACACCCGCCAGTCGCGTTCCCAGTCATGGGTGAACCTGGGGTCCAGCCCACGCACCCACCGCCGGAACATCCGGTCTCTGATCTCCGGCCGGGTCGGGGTCAGGTGCATGTGCCGCACCAGGTCGTACAGCGGGTCGCCGACCAGGGCCATCTCCCAGTCGATGACGGTCAGCGCGAACCGGTCGTCGCGGCGCACCAGGTTCCAGGGGTTGAGGTCGCCGTGCAGCAGGGCCGGGGCCCGGCGGCTGACCTGGTGCCGGGCGAGGATCTCCCGCAACCGGGCGGCACCGGGAAGGCCCAGGAAGCGGACCAGCTGCTGGGATTCCTTGGGAAGTCCGGCGACCAGGGCGACGAGTTGCTCGCTCAGCCAGCTGTAGAAGTCGGGCTCGCCCGCTGCGGGATCGAGCTGGGTGTGGTCGACCCCGGTGAGTGCGGCCAGCTGGTCGACCAGTCCGTCGGCCTCCTGCGGGAGGAGCCCGTGCACGGGGTGGTCGGGTTTGCGGTCGGTGTCCGGCGGGCCCTCGTAGGTGTGGATGGCGAAGCGGTCCCGGGAGTAGGCGAAGAGGTAGCGGGAGTGGCTCTCCCCCAGCGCCAGGACGCGAGGGGCCGCCACCGCGACCTGGGAGCGCTCGATCGCCCGCAGTACCGCGTGCTCGCTGAGGTAGCTGCGCTCCCGTCGGCGGACGTGCGGCACCTTGCGGCGGATCACCACCGGGAAGTCGATGCCCGGTACCCGGATCACCGAGTTGAGGTGGGCGGTGCCCTTGAACACCTGACGGGCCGGTGCGGTGCCCTCCAGGAACAGGGCCGCGCGCACCGCGGAGTGCGGGAAGTCCGGGTGCTCGGGCACCCTCCGGTCCTGACGCCATTCCATGACCCCGGCGGTCCGGCCCCGCCGGCCGGCCCCGTCGACCGGTGTGGACGCGGCCCAGCGGAACAGGACGTGCTCGATCTCCCGGACGCCCGGCACCGTGCGCAGCCGCAGCGGTTCGGCTGCCGCCTCCAGCGCGCGGCGGACGGCCGCCGTCGCCTCCTGGAGGTTCTTCTCGTCGAAGGACTCCTGCAGGGACTTCGCGGCCCGCATGACGTCCGGGTAGACGGACTGGGCCCGCTCGAAGTCCACGTAGTGCCGCAGGTCCTTGGTCACCCCGTGGGTGGCGGTGGGCCGCACCGCCCGCATGGCGGCCACCCATGCCTCCACGACCTCGTCCCACTGGTGGTCGGGGTAGTGCATCCGCACCAGATGGGTCGCGAGGTCGTGCAGAGGGTCCCCGAAGGTGGCCAGCTCCCAGTCCACGCAGGTGACCAGGGGCCCGCCGGCCGGCGAGGTGATCAGGTTGTCACGGTGGAGATCGGCGTGGAGGAGGCTGTACGGGCGCCGGGTCAGCACGGGAACCCGGTCGGCGAAACGGAGCAGGGCGTCCTCGGGAATGCCCAGGGCCGCGAACAGCCAGCCGAAGGCAGGGCCGTTGGCCTGACGGATCTGGAGATCCGCCATCCGGGCCAGCGTCCGCAGGAAGGCCTGGCTGTCGCCGTGGTTGCGCGGCCACATCGACGGCAGCGGCGGCAGTACCGCACCGCGCACCTGGGTCATCCCGGCGAGCAGCCCCGCCAGGTCCTTCAACAGGACGGCGCCGACCGGTTTGCCGTTCTCGCAGACGCTGGAGAGCGGGACACCGTCCACGAAGCTGTGGATGGTGAAGCGATTCCCCTCGAAGAGGCACTCGGGCACGTTCGGCAGCACGCCCTTGATCGCCCGCAGGATCCGCGCCTCGTTCTCCCAGGTCCGGATCACCACGGAGAGGGCGTCGGTCCTGCGTACCCGGACGGTCACGGCCGGGCCGGGTTCCCGCCCCAGCAGGCGGGCCATCGGCTCCGTCAGGGGGAGGACGTAGTTCTGGTTGTGGAAGCCGTTGCTCGCCAGTCCGCGTTCCGCCGCGTGGCCCAGGAACGCCTCGTACTCGTCGTCGGGCAGAGGCCTGCCGGTGTCTCTCCCGACGACGACAGCGGGAACAGACGGTGCACCCACAGGTCGCTCCGGGGGACGGTACGCGCGCGGTATCGCGTGGATCGGGAAGGGAAACGGTATTGCCAGGTGACGCACGACACGACTGGAGGGGCGACGGAGTAACCCTGTCGAGTGAAGGGTCGATCACTTGTTTGGTCACCCATTGATGCGGTCGTCCGCGACTGGCTCTTTTGGCCACCCACTCATACGCACGCAACCGAGCGGTTGCTCAGACGGTTTCGCACTCTAGCGCAGCGGAGACCCCTCCGGATCACACGGACGCTACGACTGGAAGGCGAGCAGGTTCCAGACCGACTCGAACCATCTGGTCGCGTTGGCGACGAAGGCGGAGCCGGCCGAGCCGGGATCCGCGTCCCGGACGTGATGGGTGAGGGTCGCTCCGAGGCCCAGTACGTCCACGGCCTCCACCTCGGTGCCGTCCTCCAGGATCACCGTGCGCAGGATCGGCTCGTAGAAGCCGTGCAGGACCTCGTCGTGGTTGATGACGTAGAGCTTGAACGTCGGGGCGAGTTCGGTGTGCCGGATCTCCAGGTCGACCGACGGCACCAGGTTCTCGGTACGGAGCTGTTCCAGGACGGTGCGCAGGGAGCCGGTGTGCGTCCGGGTGATGGTGTGCAGTCGCCCCAACAGCCGTGGATCGCCGGGGGCGTCCTTGTCCCGCGGGTAGGGCATGGCGAGCGTCTCGGCCGGCAGGATCATGCGCAGGGTGATCTTCCGGGGAGCGATGATGCGGGCCCGGATCCGCTCGGCCTGGACCCGGATGTGCGCGTCCAGGCTCTCCGAGGTCAAGGTAGCGATGTCCAGGGCGACTTCGTCGCGTTCGAAGGCCTCGCCGATGAGCGGGCCCAGGGTCATGGGGTGGCGGGAGCGGGTGGCCCGGGGGGCGGAGGACTGGATGTGCTGGCGCCGTACGACCCGGGAGCCCTTGCCCTGGCGGGACTCGATCCAGCCTTCCGAACGCAGGATGCGAAGCGCCCGCTGCACGGTGTCGCGGGACACCCCGAACTCCGACGCGAGGGACTCCTGGGACGGCAGGTAGGAGTTCAGCGGGTAGTCGCCGTCGGAGATCCGGAGCCGGAGCTCCGCCGACACCCGCTGGACCACACCTCCGCCCTCTTTCACCTGTCCGGTCACATCCGGTACGTACCTCTCGGCGACCCGCGGCAAACGACTTCGAGTCAGGCAAGCAGTCAGCCAACTGCGCAGGTTACTGGATCTAGTTGACTGGGAATTCTCGCTAAGACCAGTCAAGTTCTCAGTCAACTGGTCGACTTGAACGGTTGGCCGATCTCGTCGGTGCGAGGGGGGTGGGAAGTCGTGACTGTCCATGTGTTCGGGGTCGACGTGGGGATCGATCTCAGTCAACTGGTCTTCTGGGCGGCGGGTTTGATCGCGCCCTTGACGGCATGGGTCCGCAGGCGCAGGCGCCGGGTACGGGAGACGCCGCCTACGGTCGCAGCAGTGCCAGCAGGGGTTCCAGGGAGGCGACGACGTGGGCCGCGCCCGCTTCGGTCAGGAGCTTGGCCTTCCGTTCGTTACGCGCGTAGCCGAGGAACGGCACCCCGGCGCCGCGTGCCGCCTCCAGGTCCGTGGGTGAGTCGCCGATCATCAGGGCCGCGTCGGGGGCGGCGCCCATCGCGCTGAGGGCGCGGTTGAGGCAGTGCGGGTCCGGTTTGAGGCGGTGCAGGTCCTGGGTGCGGCCGTAGATGTGCGGGGCGAAGCAGGAAGTCAGGTCGCGGTCGTCGAGGTAGGCGCGGACCACCCGGGGGGAGTTGTTGGTGGTGACCGCCATGCGCGCGCCGAGTGCCCGCCAGGTCTGTATCAGGACGTCCGCGTACTGCGTCGGCATCGCCGTCGCCGTCGCCCGCAGTTCCTCCTTGGTGAGACGTTCCTCCAGCTCCGCGACCAGGTCGCTGCCGGGGTGCCGGCGGTCCACGGCGCGCAGCACCAGGTGCGGGTCGAGGGAGTCGCGCTCGGTGTCCGTGACCAGGCCGCGCAGGCCCCGGCTCGCCAGCCACGCCACCAGGCCGTCGGCGACCCGTTCCGCCGAGTGGCCCGCGAACAGACGGCAGATCGGCCCGTCGAAGTCCCATAGGACGACACGGGCGCTTCTGATCAGTTCCGTGAGTTCCTCGGTCGCGTTCTCGCTCTTGGCCGTCACCGGTTCAGTCTGCGTCGTATCAGAAGTCACTAGGAGAGTGTCAGGTCCGTGGTGATGGTTTCCCAGAGGGCGTCGAACCACATCTGGGATTGGTCCACGAACGCGGCGTCGCGGTGGCCGGCCCGTTTCTCGAAGGAGAAGAGCAGGGACTCCGAGCCCACGGCGTCGTACATGTCGAGCATGCCGGCCTCGGTCTGTTCCTCGCGGCGCGTGACCATGTAGTACGCGAAGAGCGCCTCGGCCTCGTTGAGCAGATAGAGCTTGACCGGCGGGGTGAACGGCAGGGCGCGGAAGGTGACGTTCACGTCGATCTTGTGGGTGGAGCGCAGTCCCTGGAGGTTGTACTGGAGCACCTGGCCCTGGGCGTTGCGCATGCCGAGCCAGCGGGTGTGGACGGTGTCGTCGTCGCCGTCGACCGCCGTCGGGAAGGCGAGCGGGATGTCCCGGCTGGGCAGCAGTACGCGGACGTCGATGCGCTCGGGGCGGATCCGGCCCTCGTGGATCATGCGCAGCGGCTCGGCGAGCGCCGGCAGCAGGCTCTGGGCGGTGAGGCAGGCCGCGTCGATGCGGACGTGCGGGGCGGTGAACGCCTCGGTCATGCGGGGCCCGAGGCCCACCATCGTCGGCTGCGGTTCGTCGAGTGCCGTGGACGGCGGCTCGGCGATGCGCGGCGGGCTGCCCTTGCTGACGTTGGTCAGCAGCCCGTCGTCCTGGAGCACCCGTACGGCCTGGCGCACGGCGCCGCGCTCCACGCCGAACTCCTCGGCCAGCTCGGCCTGGGTGGGCAGGCGGTCGCCCACCTTGAGGTCGCCCGTGCGGATGCGCTCCCGCAGGGTCTCGGCGATCTCCTGTGGTGTGCTGCCGGTGTTCACTGCCACGTTCTCCTGGGTCACGACCAAACGCTACAACTTTGATCCATCTAGTGGGAGTTGTTTGAAGATTGGTTATAAGTTACAGCCAACTGGGGACAACATAATCAGAGTTGGTTACCAACTTTCCGAGTTGGTGGAAGCTCCCGCTTCCCGACGATGGGGGAACCGACATGCCCGCCGCCCTCGCTCTTCTCTCCGCCGTGTTCGTCCTCGGCTTCGAACAGATCGTCCAGTCGAAGTACGGTGCCACTGGCATTATCGGTCTGCTGTTGCTCACCGTGGGCATCAAGGCCAAGAGTCCGGCGTTCAGCTCCGCCGGCGCGGTCCTGCTCGCCCTGGTGCTCGCCGGGCCCGCCCTGTAGGTCCCGGAGGGGCGGGCCGCGGGCTCGGTGGGGTCAGGCGGTCAGCTCCAGTTCCGAACTGATCGTCTCCCACAGGGCGTCGAACCAGAGGGTGGACTGCTCCACGAACTTGGTGTCCCGCAGGCCGGTGCCCCGTTCGAAGGCGAACAGCATCGACTGCGTGCCCTCGGTGTCGTACGTCTCCAGGTGCTCGTGGCCGATCTCCCGCTCGTGGCGCCCCAGCGTGTAGTACGCGAACAGCGCCTCTTCCCCGTTGAGCAGGTACAGCTTGACCGGCGGGGTGAAGGGCAGCGCCCGGAAGGTGACGCGCACGTCGATGCCGTGCGTGGCGCGCAGCGCCAGCAGGTTGTGCCGCAGCACCTGCCCCTGCGCGTTGCGCTGGGCCAGCCAGCGGTTGTGCACCGCGCCCTCGGCCGAGGCGTCCACCGCCGTCGGGAACGCGAGGTCGATGTTCCGGCTGGGCAGCAGCACCCGGACGTCGATCTTGGCCGGTTTCAGTAGCCCGGCGTGGATGAACCGCAACGGCTCGCCGAGGGCGAGGTTGAGGGAGACCGAGGTCAGGCAGAGCGCGTCGATCCTCACGTGCGGCACCGCGAACGCCGCTTCTATCCGGGGCGTGAGGCCGACCATGGTGGGCAGCGGCGGCGCCACCGACCCCAGGGCGTGCTCCGCCGGGCCCAGACCCCTGGCCACGGTCGCCGGGCTGCCCTTCGTCACGTTCGTGAGCAGGTGCTCCGACTGCAGGATGCGCAGGGCCTGCCGGACCGCCCCGCGCTCGACCCCGAACTCGTCGGCCAGCTTGGCCTGCGTGGGCATGCGTTCGCCCGGCCGCAGCACCCCGGACCTGATCCGGGTGCGCAGCGCGTCGGCCACCTCGCGATGTGACGCCAGAGGCGTCTGTGACCTCTTCCGTCCATTGGCGGAGGCGTGTTCGGGGTCCACAGACAAACGGTACAACTTCCCGCCATCTTTAGGCAGTTCGCGGGAAGGTGGTTATGAGTCGCTTCCAAGCGGAGATAAGTACTGTGGAGTTGGTCACCAACTCTTACAACATGGTCAAACTTCCTCGTCGGTTGGCCGAGCGGGTTCCCTTCCGGAGGGGAGCCGGGAGCCCGGTCACCCAGGGCGGCCGGCGGGGCGCACGACCAGCACAGTCACAACTGAACACCGACAACCGAAGACCGCAGGACCCGCACAGCCACAACTTCACAGCTCGAAAAGCTCAGGCGGCTCAGGCAGCTCGCTACGGATGAGCAGGACAGCCACAACCGAACAAGGTGATTCAGGCACCGTCGCCGAGAGGAAGGGGACCGCTAGAAGATGTCCGGGCACCACGGCCGCCCGGATGTGCGCAGCAGGGCGTCGGCCTCCCGGGCGGCGCCCACTCGCTCTTCCTGGACCCGGCCGAGCGCGTGCAGTCGCGCGACGGTCTGGTCACCGAGCCAGACGCTCGCCAGCTCGGCGATGCCGAGGGCGAGGTCGGGGGTGTCGGTGGTCGGGGAGCAGGACGCGCCTTCGGGGGAGGCGTCCAGCCGGAACCGGCCGCCGGCCAGCCCCTGCCGGTCCGCCACCGCCAGCACCAGCGACCCCGTCGCGTCGTACGTCCGCGCCTCCAGGGCCCGTACGACGTCCAGGATCCGCACCCACAGCCAGTCGGCCTGGGTGGTGATCCGCGCGGCGCGCGGGTCGGGGAGGTAGTGCGGCAGCAGGTCGTCCGGCGACCGCCAGCCGCTCGTCACGGTGGTGATCCAGTCGATCGAGCACAGGTAGTGCCACAGCGCGCGCTCCGCCGCCGGGGTGGCGCCGAGCAGCCAGTTCACCTTCGCCGTGTTGTACGGCTGCTTGTCGTGCCAGTTGTCGTCCGACTCGTACGACACCATGCCCTCGACCTCGCCGGACGCGGAGCGGTACACCGCGTAGAAGGGCTCGGTCCAGTCGTCGCCGAAGCGGACGGCCCCGGTGTTCACCCGCCACCACAGCCAGTCCCGGCTGACCGCGCCCGGCGTGCCGCGGCGGACGCGTTCGTGCAGTTCGGGGCCGAGCTTGCGGATGTCCTCGCCGTCGACGAGGTCGATACGGCCGCCGTCCTCGGGGCGCGACCAGCGGGGGTCCAGGCCGGTGCGCGGGACCTCGACCCTCCACTCCGTCAGGGTGGTCGCCGGGCCGAAGCCGTAGCGGCCGTAGATCGGGTACTCCGCGGCGATCAGCGTCGCGACGACGTCTCCGCGGTCCTTGGCCGCGGCGAGGTCCTGGCTCATCATGCGGGTGAGCAGGCCGCGGCGGCGGTGGGTGGGGCTGACCGTGACGTTCGATATGGCGTCGGCGGGGACGGGGGCACCGCCGACCGCCGTGAGTTCCTGTGCGAAGGAGCGGAACGTGGCCACGCAGCGGGGGCCGTCGAAGGCGCCCAGGAGTCTGCCCGGTACGAACTGCCTTCGGCGGGCGTCGAGTTGGTCGTCCGTGAGGGTGGGCTGGGTCAGGAAGCCGGTCTTCAGTGCGCGGTGCCAGTCGGCGAGCTCGGGTTCGGTTATGGGGCGGACTTCGACGGGGTCGGTCATGCGTTCACGGTAGGTGTTCGACAGGGGTGGTGCTGAGTGATTTTCGGGTGCCCGCCGACGGGGGCTTGTCGCGCAGTTCCTCCCCCAGCCTTCGGCCGGGGGGGACCCCCAGCGCCCCTTCCGGGGCGCCATCACGGGGGGTTCGGTGTTACGTCAGTAGGTCGTCGACCTGGGCCTCGCCGTCTCGGTAGCGCCTGGTGATCTCTCCGCTGGAGTCGTCCGCCGTGCGTTGCAGGTGCTGCCTTCGGCGGGACACCTCCTGTTCGTAGCGGATCAGGCGGCCCATCGCCGTGGTGAGTTCCGGGTCCGTGCGGGCCTGGAGGTCGGAGAGTTCGACCTCGGCCAGCATCTCGGCGGCCAGCCGGCCGTACTCCTCGTTGTGCGGGGTGCCCAGGGTGACGTGGCGGGCCGAGGAGCGGTGGCGGGCCGGGGCGTCCGTGAGGATCTCCGGGAGGCGGTCGACCACGGAGGCCGCGCCCGCCGGGGAGCGGCGGGCCAGTTCCGCGCGCAGGATGTCGATACGGCCCTGGAGCAGCCGCCGCACATAGCTGAGGTCCGCCTCGTCGCGCACGGCGTCCCGGCGCAGGACACGCAGCTCGGGCAGGCTCAGGCGGGTCAGGTCGTGCTCCGGCGGCTCCGCGGGCAGCTCGATGCCCTCGGAGCGCTGTGCGGGCGGCCGGGGCAGGCTCGGCACGCCCTGCGCGCCCTGCACCTTCAGTCGCCCGGTACTCGGTGTGCTCATACGCCTCTACCGTCCCCTCGACCGGTGTGTGGAAGCATGGTGCCACCCCAAGTGGCCGCTATGTGACCGAGTGCCCCCGAACGGCCGCAGATGGGGCCTTAAGGATCAATAATGCACCCGCTGTGGCGGCCGGACGGGCGCCGGGCATGATGGTGGCCATGCGAGCGGTGGTTCAGCGGGTGGACGGTGCCAGTGTCGTCGTGGACGGCGAGACGGTGGGCGCGATCGAGGGCGAGGGACTGTGTGTGCTCGTGGGGGTGACGCACACGGACACCAAGGAGAAGGCGGCCCAACTGGCGCGGAAACTCTGGTCCGTCCGGATGCTCGCGGACGAGAAGTCGTGCAGTGACGTCGCCGCGCCGTTGCTCGTGATCAGCCAGTTCACCCTGTACGGGGACGCGCGCAAGGGGCGGCGGCCGACCTGGAACGCGGCCGCCCCCGGGGACGTCGCCGAGCCGCTGGTGGACGAGGTGGTCGCGCAGCTGCGGTCGCTCGGCGCGACCGTGGCGACCGGCCGGTTCGGCGCGCAGATGCGGGTGTCGCTGACCAACGACGGACCGTTCACCGTCCTGCTGGAGATGTGAGCCCCCCTCGAAAGGGGGGCGCGGTGCCGTGCCCTACGGCTCGACGATCACTTCCTGCGCCGCCGCGGTCTCCCCGGCGACCAGCCGGGCGTCGGCCGGGACGTTGCGCTTGACCAACGCCAGGGCCACCGGCCCCAGTTCGAAGTGGCGTACGGACGTGGTCACGAAGCCGATCTTCCGGCCGTCCTCGCCCTCGTCGGCGACGCGGATCTCGGTGCCGGGCGGCGGCAGGTGCACCTCGCTGCCGTCGAGGTGCAGGAAGACCAGGCGGCGCGGCGGCTTGCCGAGGTTCTGCACCCGGGCGACGGTCTCCTGACCCCGGTAGCAGCCCTTCTGCAGATGCACGGCGGTGCCGATCCAGCCCAGCTCGTGCGGGATGGTGCGGTGGTCGGTCTCGAAGCCGAGCCGGGGCCGGTGGTGCTCGACACGCAGCGCCTCGTAGGCGAGCAGCCCGGCGGCCGGACCGGCCTTCGCGGCGAACGCCTCCAGCTCCGCCCGGGGCAGGAAGAGGTCACGGCCGTACGCCGTCTCGCGTACGACGGCACCGTCCGGGGCCTCGGCGATGGAACCGGCCGGGAGGTGGACGACCGCGAAGTCCGCGGTGCGGTCGGCGACCTCGACCCGGTAGAAGAACTTCATCGACTCCAGGTAGGCGATCAGCGCCTCCTCGGTGCCGGGCTCGACATGGGCCCAGACCGTGGTGCCGTCGTCGACCAGGTACAGCGCGTGTTCGATGTGGCCGTGCGCGGAGAGGATCAGGGCCTCGGTGGCCTCGCCGGTGGGCAGCTCGCTGACGTGCTGGGTGAGCAGCAGGTGCAGCCAGCTCAGCCGGTCCTCGCCGGTGACCGTGACGACCCCGCGGTGGGACAGGTCGACGAAACCGGTGCCGTCGGCGAGGGCGCGCTGCTCACGGAACAGGTCGCCGTAGTGGGCGGCGACGCCTTCGTCCACGCCCTCGGCGGGCACCGCACCGGGCAGGGACAGCAGGGGGCTCTTCATATGACTAAGCCTACGACTCGGTAATTGAAGTCCGGACGGTCGCGGTCCTGGCCGTCTTCTGCACGCAGTCCTGGCAGCGCCCGAAGATCGCGAAGTGCTTCATGTCCGTCTCGAAGCCGAACTCGCGCCGCAGCTTGGCGGTGAACTCGGCGGCCACCGCCACATCGGCCTCGATCACGTTCTCGCAGTCCCGGCAGACCAGGTGGATGTGGTGGTGCCGGTCGGCGAGGTGGTAGGTCGGCGCCCCGTGCCCGAGATGGGCGTGGCTGACCAGGCCCAGCTCCTCCAGGAGCTCCAGGGTCCGGTAGACCGTGGAGATGTTGACCCCCGACGCGGTCTTCCGCACCTCGCCGAGGATGTCGTCGGGGGTCGCGTGCTCAAGGGTGTCCACGGCTTCGAGCACGAGTTGCCGCTGCGGCGTCAGCCGGTAGCCGCGCTGCCTGAGGTCGCTCTTCCAGTCGGTGCTCACCACACCGAAAGTCTAGAACCTCTCGCAAACTCCGGGGCCACCAGCAGACCCCGGATCTACTTGAAGAACGCGATGCCGTCGTCCGGCATGTCGTCGGGGAGGGCCTTGGCCCAGCGTTCGACGTCCTCCGGGGTGACGACCTTCTTCAGGTGGGCCGACATGTAGGGGCGGAGTTCGACCTCGGGGGTCTGCTTCTCGCCGACCCACATCAGGTCGCTCTTGACGTAGCCGTACAGGCGCTTGCCGCCGGTGTAGGGCGCGGAGGCGGCGGTGCGGGCCACGGCGTCCGTCACGAGGTCGATCTGGGGCTTCTTGTCGGCCATCTCGCCGTACCAGATCTCGATCACGCCGTCGTCGCGGGTCATCGTGACCTCGACCCTGCGGTCGGCGTCGATGCGCCAGAAGCCGTGCTCCGTCTCCAGCGGGCGGACCTTGTTCCCGTCGTTGTCCAGCACCCAGGTCTGGGAGTGGTACTCCAGGAAGTCCCGGCCGTCGTGGCCGAAGGTGACCTCCTGGCCGAAGTTGCACTTCTCCGAGCCCGGGAAGTCGTGGACGCCCGCGCCGGCCCAGCTGCCCAGCAGGAAGGCGAGCGGGACCAGGTCCTTGTGCAGGTCGGACGGAATCTCGATCATGGCGGCTGTTTCCTAGACGGGTTCCTGGACGGGGTGGTTCAGCGCTGGCCCTGGTACAGCTTCTTCACGGTCAGTCCGGCGAAGGCGATGACGCCGACGCAGACCAGGACCAGCAGGGTTTCGAAGAAGATCTCCACGGGTGCTCCTTGAGCGAGGGTGGGCGTACACAGAGCCGGGGCCCAGCTTACGCGGCCGGGCCCCGGGGCTCTTGGCGAGGTCAGCTCAGCAGCTCGCCCTGGAGGGTGACGGTCTGCTGGAAGGGGACGGCGAGCGCGCTGCCCTTGCGGGACTGCACGATCAGGCCGAGCGTGTCCCCCGCGGCGAGGTACGCCTCCCGCACCTCCTCGGCGCCGTACGGCTTGCTCTCGCGGATCGGGGCGGTGTGCACCCGGTCGAGGTGGGCGGCCACCGGGAAGCCCAGGTCCCGCTCGTACGCGTCGCCGCCGCGCACCGGGTACTTGGGGGCCTCGTACGCCGTGAACTCGTTGCTGAGCATGTGCTCGGCGATCGACGCGGTGTCGAACTGGAGCAGGTAGATGCGGGTGTGGGTGCCGTCGGGGGTGGTCCAGCCGCGGGCCGTGATGTGCCGCAGCCCGTTGTCGGTGAGCTTCTGGCCCACCTCCGTGCGGTCCGCCGGGTGCGCGAACTCCTGGAGGAAGGTCTTCGTCGGCAGCCAGCCGTCGGTCCCCTTGAGCGCCGGGTCCACGGTGGCGCCACCCGGCGCGGGCAGCACGAGTTTCCGCAGGTCGGCGTAGTGGGCGCCGGCCCGGTTGCGGAGGTCGTCGTTCGGTCCCGGGCTGCCGGCCGGCAGCGGCGGCTTCACCAGCGTGGGGTAGTCCCAGCGGCCGTCGGAGTGGGTGGCGAGCCCGGGTACGTCGGTGCGGTCGAGCAGGGTGACGCCGTACGCCGTCCCGGACCCGGCGACCGCGAAGACGACGACCGCGGCGGCCCAGCGGAGCGTGGCCCGCAGCCGCCGCCGGTCCTTCTTCGGGGGCTCGGGCGGCACCTCGGGCAGTGGCGGCACCGGGATCTCCACGGCCACCGGTGTGGCCTGCTCCGGCTCGTTGACGGTCATACCGATGCCCCCGGGTCCTTGATGCGGTCGAGCTGTGCGCGGAGCATGTCCGCGGCGCTCCGCTGGTTCAGCGGCTTGGCCGCGGTGGCCGTGGCGGTGACCAGGACGTCGCCGACGTAGCCGGAGCAGTACATGAGGTCCAGCGTCTCCGCCGAGCCGGACGACACCAGGAAGCACGCGGTCGAGTTCTCGTACCCCTTGATCGCGGGGCCCTTGCGCAGCAGCTTCAGCGCGTCGAGGTACCCCTCCTGCTGCCGTGCCAGGGAACGGACCGTGCCCCGGCTGCCGAGCTGCGCCAGCACGATCCGCATGGTGTACGTGTTGGCGTACGGCACCTCCGTGTTCACGTAGCTGCGCATCGCCATGCCCTTGACCGGGTTGCGGTCGAACTGCCGTTGCAGGTCCCGCTGCTGGGAGCGGGGCAGGTCCTTGACCGACTCCGCGCGCAGCAGTTCCGCCTCCCGGCCGGACAGCGCGGCGTCCGACCCGAACTGGGCCATGTCCGGGCCGCGCCCGTAGGAGTCGTCGTACGGCAGCAGCATCCCCTGGAGCCCGGGGCCGGCGGCCGGTTTCGTCTGCTTGACGGCCTTGGGCAGGCTCCAGACGGGGGCGCCGGGGTCGCGGTCCGCGCCGCGGACGGTGACGACGGTGTACGCGGCACCCGCGAGAACGGCCGCGATCAGCACGCCGACACTGGCGACGGCGGCGACACGACGGCGGCCCCGTGGCTTCCCGCCGCCCTCGAGCAGATCAGCGGGAGCGGCGGCCGCGAAGGTGACTTCAGCGGGAGTGGCGGGCGTGGTGGTGGGAGTGGCGGGAGCGGTGGTGGGCTCCGGCGGTGCGGGGTTCTGCGGGGTTTCCGGGTGCTCGCTCACAGCTGCTCCATCTGCCGCTTCGCCAGATCCATGACCTTCGCCTTCGGGATCGGCTTCATGTCGTAGATCCAGATCTCCATGGCGATGTCCCCGCGCCACGCGTGCGCCTCCGCCGAGTACAGGCTCACGCCGTAGCCCGTGTCGGGCTTGTGGTGGACGTACGCCATGCCGTCGCCGGTGCCGGGTATCGGCCAGCCGTCGGTGTCGTGGTCGTCCGGCGGCTGGGCGTTGTCGTAAGCGGCGTCCGCGTCGTCGGCGGCCTGCGTGCCGCGCTCCGTCTCGCGGTACTGGACCAGCCGGATCTCCACGCTGTACGTGCTGCCCTCACGCCAGTCGGCGACGGCCACCCGGCGCAGCTCGTCCTCCTCGGCCAGCCTGCGGAAGGCGTTGTCCGGGCTCTGGAAGTCCTCCGCGTACGCGGCCAGGTCCATCCAGCCGTCGTTGCCCGCCTCGATCAGCGCCTTGCGCGCCCCGGCGGGCTTGCGCAGCAGCAGCTTGCGCAGATCACCGTCGGTCTTGACCTTCCGGTCCTGGGCCGCCGACAGCGGTTCGGGACCGGCGCCCTTCGCCTGCGCGAGGGACGGCTGGGAGAGCGACGGCAGGGCGGTGGGCGCGCGGTCGGCCTGGACGAGGTAGCCGACGCAGGTGCCCGCGACGACGCCGAGCACGGCGGCGGTGGCGATCAGGGCAGCCGTACGGCCTCGTACGCGTCTCGCGGGCGGTGCCTCGGGTGGCGCTTCTGGTGTCTCCAAGGGTTCCCCCTGTGCGAACGGAGGCGCGGGTTCCTCGATCCGCGCTGCACAGGAGACTCATGGCCCGATCACTGAGTTGTACAGCGATTAATCACGATCAGGACACCGTCGCGAGCCCGCAGGTCACCGCCGCCACGACCAGCAGGCCTGCGTTCAGAGCGAGTTGGCGGTCCCCCATCCGCACATGAACCCTGATCGCGCCGAGTTACGACGGCGAGGTGGAATGCCGGCAGGCGGTGCTGTGGAACGGCACGGTCGGCATGACCCTGGCGGGCCACGACCCCGGCGACGGGCTCGTGGTGGTACCGGTGAGCGACATGGCGCCGAGCCGGGTGGTGCTGGCCTGGCGGGAAGGCGACGGAAACCCCCTGCTGCGTTCGTTCACACAGGTGGCGGCGGCCGCCTACCGGCCCTGCTTGACCCCGTCCACGAAGGCAGCCCAGGCCGAGGCCTCGAAGAGCAGGGTCCCGTAGGAGGGGGCTTTGCTGTCACGGACGGGGATGTGGGAAGGGAGACCGGCGGCGGCTTCGAGGCACTGGCCGCCGTCCGAGTTGCTGTAGCTGCTCTTACGCCAGGTCACGTTGGTCAAGTCGATGGCTCGCACGGCACTTCCTCCAGCATCCGCAAGATGAACGTCCGCGACTCAGCGGGGCTCAGCGCCAGGTCACGTACGGCATCATAAGTGCGGTGCAGGTGCTCAACCCTGCTTGTTTCCTCGACCAGTTCGCCCCGTACGTCGTTTTCCGCGTAGGCCACCGCACGGCCGTCCGGCAGCCGCAGGAACATCACGTCGGTGCTCGCCAGGCCGTGCAGGCCGGTACCGAACGGCAGCACATGCAGCGTGATGTTCGGGCGCCCTCCCGCTGCCGCCAAGTACCGCAGTTGTTCGTGCCATTCCCCCGGGTCACGAAGCGAGTTACGCAGCACGGCCTCCGAGAGAATGACGCGAAACGGCGGGGCGTCGTCGCCTTCCAGCACCGCCTGTCGTCCGATGCGCGCGACGACCTGCTGCTCAAGTTCCTCGTCCTTCAGGCCGCCCGCCGCCAGTACCTCCCGCACATACGCCGGCGTCTGAAGCATCCCCGGTGGGCGGCTCACGGCGTAGTGCCACAGGCTGGTCGCCTCCGCCTCCAGCACCATGTACCGCCGGTACTGCTCCTTGAACTGCGACGGGTCACCGACCGCCAGCTCCCACAGGGCCAGCAATAAGCCGGGTGTCCCGTAGTACTGGTCCAGCGCCTCCACGACCTCCGGGCTGCCCAGGCTCCGTCCGCTCTCCATCTTTCCGAAGTTGGACGCGTCCCAGCCCAGTTCGCCGGCCAGTTCCCGCAGGCTCACGCCCCGTTCCGCCCGCAGCAGCCGCAGTTCCTCCGCGAACCGCTGCCGCGGCTCCTGGCTTCGGCCCGTCACCACCCGCCTCTGCGGCATCGCTCCCCTCCCACACCACATGGAATTTATGGAATTAGCGCCGCCAGACGGGGAAGAACCGCACCTCATCGGCGTGCCTACCCCGCTCCCGGGCCATGCTCGTAGCAGCCTCGATACGCAGAGTAGTCCAACTCTCGCATTTCGTATAGATGTTGGACGAAAGGAGCAAATGCCATGGAGCCCGGAACCCTGCTCTACGACGCCGCCACCGACCAGGTCGGCGAGTACCGGGACCGGTCGGGGCCGTACGCGATACTGCGCCCCGTCGGCGGCGGCAGAGAGTGGGAGGCGGATCCCGCGACGCTACGGCCCGCCACCGACAGGGAGCGGATCAGCGCCGGCGTACGCGCGGCGAACGACCGTACCTGGTCCGTACCACCGGACCCGGAGGACCTCAGCCGGCCACCCCGGCCGGTACCCGGCTGCGCCGAGTGCGCGGAGCTGGGCGACCGGCGGGAGAACGCGCTCGTCGCGTACGACCACAGCGCGGCCGTCGACGCGAACGTCCTGCTGCGCCAGCACCAGCGCGCCGGTACGTGCCGTACGTGACCGCGGCCGCCGGATTACGCTGCGGGCATGGCTAAGAAGCTCGTGATCAAGGTGACGGCCGGGGCGGACGCCCCCGAGCGGTGCTCGCAGGCGTTCACGGTGGCGGCGGTGGCGGTGGCCAGCGGCGTCGAGGTGTCGCTGTGGCTGACCGGGGAGTCCGCGTGGTTCGCGCTGCCGGGGCGGGCGGCCGAGTTCGAGCTGCCGCACGCCGCGCCGCTGCCCGACCTGGTCGACTCGGTCCTGGCGGGCGGCACCCTCACCCTGTGCACCCAGTGCGCGGCCCGCCGGGACATCACGGAGAAGGACGTGATCGAGGGCGTACGGATCGCCGGCGCGCAGGTGTTCGTGCAGGAGGCGATGGCCGAGGGCACGCAGGCGCTCGTCTACTAGGGACGCGGGGGCGGCGCTACGAGCGGGGGCCGCCCGCGTCGTCGTAGCGCTGCCGGGCCTGCTCGACCTGGCCGAGGTTGGTGCCGGCCCAGTCGGCGAGGTGGGCGAAGAGCGGGGCGAGGGTGGTGCCGAGTTCGCTGATCTCGTACTCGACGCGGGGCGGCACCTCGGGGTGGTAGGTGCGCACGACCAGGCCGTCCCGCTCCAGCTGGCGCAGGCGCTGGGTGAGCACCTTCGGGGTGATGCCCGTGATGCGCCGCTCCAGCTCCACGAAACGCTGGCGGCCGAAGGCGTGCAGCGACCAGAGGACCGGTGTGGTCCAGCGGCTGAACACGATGTCCACGACCGGGGAGATCGGGCAGGCCAGCTCGGGGTCGGTCACCACGTCGGGCGTCGGTCGGCGTCGCGTTCCGGCAGCCATGGCCACCACACCCCTCTGAGGTAGTCACTTTCCTCTAGGTACCTACTATACCGACGCTGTTAGCGTCCCCGTCATCGCTGAAGACACCGGGAGAACACGGGAGTTGAGCATGATCGTGGTGACGGGTGCGACCGGGAACGTCGGGCGGTCGCTGGTGCGGACCCTGGCGGAGGCCGGGGAGCGGGTGACGGCGGTCTCGCGGGGCACGGCCCCGGTGGAGCTGCCGGACGGGGTGGTGCACCGGCGCGGGGATCTGGCCGAGCCGGAGAGCCTGCGGGCCGCCTTCGAGGGTGCCGAGGCGCTGTTCCTGCACGACGGCGGCACGGGCGGGCACGGCCTCGACGCGCGGGCCGTGCTGGACCTGGCGCGGGAGGCCGGGGTGCGACGGGTGGTGCTGCTCTCCTCGCAGGGCGTGGTGACCAGGCCGGACTCGCCCTCGCACGGCGGGCTGATGCGTGCGGTCGAGGAGGCGGTGCGCGCCTCGGACCTGGGCTGGACGATCCTGCGGCCCGGCGGTTTCGCCTCCAACGCCTTCGCCTGGGCGGAGTCGGTGCGCGCCGAGCGCACCGTGGCCGCGCCGTTCGGGGACGTCGGGCTGCCCGTCGTCGATCCGGCGGACATCGGCGAGGTGGCCGCCACGGCCCTGCGCAAGGACGAGCACACCGGCAGGGTCTACGAGCTGAACGGGCCGGCGGCCGTCACACCCCGGCAGCAGGCCGCGGCGATCGGGGCGGCCCTCGGTGAGCCGGTGCGGTTCGTGGAGCTGAGCCGGGCGGCGGCGCGGGCGCGGATGGCCGCCTTCATGCCGGAGCCGGTGCTGGAGACGACGCTGGCCGTGCTCGGTGCGCCCACCGCGGCCGAGCTCCGGCTCAGCCCGGACGTGGCCGCGGTGCTGGGCCGCCCGCCCCGGACCTTCGCCGAGTGGGCCCGGCGCAACGCGGCCGCGTTCCGGTAGGCGCCCGGCCTCCGCGAGGACCGCCTCAGGACCGAGGGGGCTTCTTGCCGTCCAGCTCGTCCCACCACTCGTCGGACTCGGGATCGCCGGACGGGTCGTCCCACCAGCGGTCGTCGGGACCGCGACGGTTCGCGACCATCGCGGCGACCGGAGGGATGACCATGGCCACCACGCACATCCCCACCGCGGCGGGCACGGACCAGATGCGCACGACCCCCCACGCCAGGACGAAGAGCCCGATGCAGATCCCCATCATGACGAAGTAGACACGACGCCGGCGAGCGAGCATGACTCCAGAGTAGGTCCGGCGCCCCGACACGGCGCAGGGGCCGTATCCCCGGGTACAGACCCGTGGATACGGCCCCTGGCCGTGGTCCTGCTCTCAGACCGCGATCGCGACCTCGGCGAGGCCGCCCTGCTGGGCGACGACCGTGCGGTCGGCGGTACCGCCGGGAACGAGGGCGCGGACGGTCCAGGTTCCCTCCGCCGCGTAGAAGCGGAACTGTCCGGTGGCGGAGGTCGGCACCTCCGCGGTGAACTCGCCGGTCGAGTCCAGGAGGCGGACGTAACCCACCACCGGCTCGCCGTCGCGGGTCACCTGGCCCTGGATCGTGGTCTCACCGGGCTTGATCGTCGAGGTGTCCGGGCCGCCGGCCTTCGCTCCACACATGCGTTACTCCTGTTGAGGTCTTGAAAGGTCGGTCTGAGGGGGCTTGCGGGGCTGGCGCGTGGCCTACTTGTTGGCGCCGAGCTCGATCGGGACGCCGACGAGGCTGCCGTACTCGGTCCAGGAGCCGTCGTAGTTCTTGACGTTCTCGACACCGAGCAGCTCGTGCAGGACGAACCAGGTCAGGGCCGAGCGCTCACCGATACGGCAGTACGCGATGGTGTCCTTGGCGAGGTCCACCTGCTCCTCGGCGTAGAGCTCCTTGAGCTCGTCGTCCGACTTGAAGGTGCCGTCGTCGTTGGCGTTCTTCGACCACGGGATGTTGCGGGCGGACGGGACGTGACCCGGACGCTGCGACTGCTCCTGCGGCAGGTGGGCCGGGGCGAGCAGCTTGCCGGAGAACTCGTCGGGGGACCGCACGTCGACGAGGTTCTGCGAGCCGATGGCCGCCACGACGTCGTCGCGGAAGGCACGGATCGCGGTGTTCTGCGGCTTGGCGGTGTAGGTGGTCTCCGGGCGCTCCGGGACCTCCTCGACCAGCTCGCGGGCGTCCAGCTCCCACTTCTTGCGGCCGCCGTCGAGGAGCTTGACGTTCTCGTGGCCGTACAGCTTGAAGTACCAGTAGGCGTAGGACGCGAACCAGTTGTTGTTGCCGCCGTAGAGGATCACCAGCGTGTCGTTGGCGATGCCCTTCGCCGACAGGAGCTTCTCGAAGCCCTCCTGGTCGATGAAGTCGCGGCGGACCGGGTCCTGAAGGTCCTTGGTCCAGTCGATGCGGATCGCGTTGCGGATGTGGTTCTTGTCGTAGGCGGACGTGTCTTCGTCCACCTCCACGATCGCGATCTCCGGGTTGTCCAGGTTCTCCTGGACCCAGTCGGCGTCGACCAGGACGTCGCTGCGGCTCATGCTCTTCTCTCCTCCGGGGCAGTTGCGGCGGGATGTGGCGAGTGCGGGTGGTGCGCGGCGGGGCGCACGGATGCCCTCGGCATGGGAGGGCAGGGGGATGCGGAGGCAGCGGCCTCCACGTCAGAAGGGGCGACAGAGCATGGCGGCGACGCGGCACAGGTCGACTGCCCGCCGCTTCGTGAGATCCGCCTGTCGCTTCATAAGGCCCGATCGTAGGGACGGATAACCGGGCATGTCACCGGCATGTCGCATGTTGAGACACGATCGTCCGAATTGTGGAACGGTACGGCCGTCCGGGTGCCCGCCGAAGGGCCCACGGAGGCCCGCGCCGGTCGTCACATCTGCGGTACGGACATGACCGTCTCGCCAGCTGGACGGACGTGGCCGGCCGCCCGGGGCGCCGCCGTGGCGCTTCCTACCCGGCCAGCTTGACGTTCGAACCCTTCACCGCGATCTTCACACCGTCCTGCACAGCCTCCACCTTGTCCAGCCGGACACCGCCGGGGAGCTGGTCGATCGCCTGCTGGAAGTCGGAGGCCTGCCGGAAGCGGTTCTCCACGAGGGTGACACCGGCGAGCTTGGGGAGGTTGTCGGCGTGCACCTCCACGGAGTTGTCCTTCACCGTGACCGAGCTGAGGACGGGCACCTTCTGGTGGGCGCCGATGCCGGGGACGGTGAGGTCGAGGGTGACCTTGATCTTGCCGTTGCCGCCGTCGGCGAGACCGACGACCCTGCCGGTGAAGCCGAGGCCGAGGTCGGTGGGCTGGGTGTCCACGTTCTTCAGCAGCTCGCTGTAGGAGATCAGCGCGCTGCCGGTGGCGGTGCGGGCGGTGGCGGAGCTGTAGTCGCCGGTGAAGCTGACGTCCTTCATGTCGGCGGTCAGGTCCTCGATGCGGATGGTCTTGCCGGCGGTGCCGGTGGCCGCGTCGTAGTCCTTGATGCCGACCTCGACGTCGTCCAGGGTGCCGCTCGCGACCTGGGTGAGGAACGGGAAGCCCTTGATGGAGACGTCGGGGTTGCTCGCCAGGTCCTGCGTCGTCTTCAGCTTGCCTGCGGCCTCGCTCTCCGCGAAGTGCACGGCGACGCGGTCGACGACCACGAAGAGGATGCCGAGGATCACGACGACGATCAGGAGTATTCGCAGGGCGCGCATGTGGTGGGGTCCCCAGGGTCGACGAAGCCGGCAGTTCCCTCTCGCCTGCCCACGCTAGCCCTGCGAGAACGGGGGCACCGGGGATTGTCGACCACCTGTGACAGTGGGGGGACCGAGGTCGCATGTCGGCTGCGGGCCGGTGGGGGCTTGTCGCGCAGTTCCCCGCGCCCCTTAAAAACAGGGCGTCGGCGTGAGCGCCCCTTCAGGGGCGCGGGGAACTCCGCGAGCAACCCCCACGCACCCGCGGCCGGGATGTCAGTGCAGGATCCAGATCGCCGGGGCCGCTGCCGTCAGCGGCAGGGCCACGCCTGCTGTGAAGTGGACGAAGCGCGACGGGTAGTCGTAGCTCGCCGCCCGGTGGCCGACGAGGGCGCAGACCCCCGCCGCCGCCCCGATCAGCGCACCCCTCGTACCGACGCCCGTCATACCGCCCACCGCGATACCCGCACCGGCCGCCGCGAGCAGCGCGACCACCACCGACGCCGGGGTCGGCAGCGGCAGCGCCCTCGCGAGGACCGCCACCGCGACCGCCGCCGCGCCCACCGACACGGTGTCCGGGTCCGCGCCCAGGTAACCCGTCGCGATGATCGCCAGCGCGGAGGACGCGACCGTGGCCATCAGGCCGTACATACGGGTGTCGGGGTCCGCGTGCGAGCGGAGCTGGAGGACCAGGGTGAGCAGGACCCAGACGCCCAGCGGGCCGAGGATCGCCGCCGGCGCCTGCTCGCGGCCCGCGACGAGCACCGTCACGTCCGCCGTCACACCGCCGAGGAAGGCCAGGGCGATGCCCTGCCGGGCGGGCCACATGCCGTTCAGCCGGAACCAGCCGGCGGCCGTGACCGCCTGGAGGATCACGAGGGGGACGACCAGCGCGTACGAGGAGACCGGCGCCGTCGCCGCCAGCAGCAGGCCGAGCAGCGCGGTGAGCAGCGCCGGCTGCATGCCCGGCTCGATGATCGGCGAGCGGCCCTCCAGCCGGGCCCGCTGCGCGTCCGTGACGCGCGCGTTGCCGGCGACGGTCGCGGGACCGTAGCCCTGGCCGGACTCGGCGGGCGCGGCCGCGGACGCGGCGGCGGGGGCGGCGGCGGGGGCCGGCTGAGCGGCGTACGCCTGCGGCTGCTGCGGCTGTTCCGTGACGTACGGCCGTTCGTAGGACTGCGGCGGCATGTACGCCGTCTCCGCGGCCGCCGGCACCGGGGCGTGCGTCTGCGTCTCCCAGGTCTGGCCCTGCCACTGCTGAGTGGCGTACTGCTGCTCGTCGTATCCCCACTGCTGGGGCCCCGGTTGCTGCTGGGGCTGGGGCTGCTGGTACGGGTCGTAGCCCTCGTACGGCTGGTTGCTCATCGCTCTCGCTCACCCTCCTGCGAACGGCGGGAGCACCTCGACCGTGCCGCCCTCGGCCAGCCGTACCGTCTCATGCTCGCGCCTGCCCACGGGGTCACCGTCGATGAGGAAGGAGCAACGCCGCAGGACCCGCGCCAGTTCACCGGGGTGTCGCGTGCGCACGGCGGTCAGCGCCGCGGCGAGGGTGTCCGCTTCGTACGGCTCCTCGGCGACACCGGCGGCGGCCTTCGCGGCGGCCCAGTAGCGCACCGTGACCTTGGGCATCGGATTTCCTTCGGGTTCGGCTGTGTACAGGGTCAGGCTAGCCCGCCCGCGCGACCGCCCAGTCGCCGATCCTGGCCAGCAGCCGGTCGTCCGCCGCGTGTTCGGCGTGGCCCATGCCCGGCTCCAGCCAGAGCTCGGCGGCGCCGCCCGCCGCCGCGGCCAGCGTCTGCGGGTGGTCGACGGGGAAGTAGCCGTCGCTGTCGCCGTGCACGACCAGCAGCGGGGTGGGGGCGATCCGCGGCACCGCCTCCACCGGGGACAGCGGCACCGGGTCCCAGTCGCGGTGGTGGATGCGGGTGCGGAAGCCGTAGCGGCCGACCAGCCGGCCCTCGGGCCGGGTGACCATCCAGTGCAGGCGGCGCATGGGGGCGGTGCCCCGGTAGTACCAGCGGGCCGGGGACGAGACCGAGACGACGGCGTCCACCCCGCCGTGCAGCGCCGCGTGCCGCAGCACCACCGAACCGCCCATCGAGAAGCCGACGGTCACCACGCGGGTGTGCCCGAAGCCGCGCGCCCAGGTCACCGCCGCGTCCAGGTCGAGCACCTCGCGGTCGCCGACGGTGGTGCGGCCCCCGGAGCGGCCGTGGCCCCGGAAGGAGAAGCTGACCACCGGGCCGTAACCCGCGAGCGCGGCCACCACCCGTCGTACGTGTGGCCGGTCCACGTCTCCCGTGAAACCGTGGGCCATGACGAACACCAGGTCACGAGAGGGTGGCGGCGAGCTGTCGTATACGACGGAGGCGGGATCGTATACGGAATCGACGGAAACACCGTCGGCGGTGCGCAGAAACGTCCTGATAGGGGTGCTTCTGCTTGTCTCACAGTTCGGACGAACGGCGGAACTGCCCACATGACCTGCCGGACCGTTGCTCATGTGGGCTATTCTGCTGGGCAGAGGACTCGGGCGACGCCGCCACCGGGTCCTTTTGTGCTTTCGGAAGAGCTGTATACGAAACGGGAAACCTCAGGTGACCGTGGACGTACGGGGACTCGGGAGCGCAGCGCAGTGTCATTGCACACAGTCCTCGCAGGGACCGAGGAGGAACCAGACAAATGAGTTCTCTGCTGCTCCTGACCAACGCCCTCCAGCCGTCGACGGAGGTGCTGCCGGCCCTCGGCCTGCTCCTGCACAACGTGCGGGTGGCCCCGGCCGAGGGCCCCGCCCTCGTCGACACCCCGGGCGCCGACGTCATCCTCATCGACGGCCGCCGCGATCTGCCGCAGGTGCGCAGCCTGTGCCAGCTGCTGCGGTCCACCGGCCCCGGCTGTCCGCTGGTCCTGGTCGTCACCGAGGGCGGTCTCGCCGCCGTCACCGCCGACTGGGGCATCGACGACGTACTCCTCGACACGGCGGGCCCCGCCGAGGTCGAGGCGCGGCTGCGGCTCGCCATGGGCCGCCAGCAGATCGTCGCCGACGACTCCCCCATGGAGATCCGCAACGGCGACCTCTCGGTCGACGAGGCGACGTACAGCGCGAAGCTCAAGGGCCGGGTCCTCGACCTCACCTTCAAGGAGTTCGAGCTGCTGAAATACCTGGCCCAGCACCCCGGCCGGGTGTTCACTCGCGCACAGCTGCTCCAGGAGGTCTGGGGGTACGACTACTTCGGGGGCACCCGGACCGTCGACGTGCACGTACGACGGCTGCGCGCCAAGCTCGGCGTCGAGCACGAGTCCCTGATCGGCACCGTCCGGAACGTCGGTTATCGATTCGTTACGCCCGAGAAGGGCGAGCGTGCCGGTGACGAGGCCAAGGCGCGGGAGGCGCGGGCCGACCGCGCAAAGGCGGCGGATGCGGACGCATCGGCCGCTGTGAGCGAGGTCGAGGTGTCCGCGGAGGCGTAGTCCGTCGTCCGGGCGAGGCGTGGCCGTCGCCCGGACGGGGCATTGCTCCCGCAAGCGAAGCACCGATTCGCCCTGCCCAGCGCGGGTCCATCCGCGTAGACTCCGCGCGTGGCCAAGGTGACTCGGGATGATGTGGCGCGGCTGGCGGGAACTTCCACCGCCGTGGTCAGCTATGTCATCAACAACGGACCCCGGCCGGTCGCCCCGGCAACGCGCGAGCGTGTTCTCGCCGCGATCAAGGAACTGGGGTACCGGCCCGACCGGGTCGCCCAGGCGATGGCCTCCCGGCGCACCGACCTCATAGGCCTGATCATCCCGGACGCCCGCCAGCCGTTCTTCGGCGAGATGGCGCACGCGGTCGAGCAGGCCGCCTCCGAGCGCGGAAAAATGGTGCTGGTCGGCAACACCGACTACGTCGCCGAGCGCGAGGTCCACTATCTGCGCGCGTTCCTCGGGATGCGGGTCTCGGGTCTCATCCTCGTCTCCCACGCGCTCAACGACCTGGCCGCCGCCGAGATCGACGCCTGGGACGCCCGGGTGGTGCTGCTGCACGAGCGGCCGGAGGCGATCGACGACGTGGCCGTGGTGACGGACGACCTGGGCGGCGCCCAGCTCGCGGTGCGCCACCTGCTGGAGCACGGCTACGAGTACGTGGCCTGTATGGGCGGTACGGCCGACACCCCGGCCGTCGGCGACCCGGTCTCCGACCACGTCGAGGGCTGGAAGCGGGCGATGGCGGAGGCGGGGCTGCCCACGGAGGGGCGGCTGTTCGAGGCGCCGTACAACCGGTACGACGCGTACAAGGTGGCGCTGGAGGTGCTGGCCGGGCCCGACCGGCCGCCGGCGGTCTTCTGCTCCACCGACGACCAGGCGATCGGTGTGCTGCGGGCGGCGCGGGAGCTGCGGCTCGACGTGCCGGGGGAGCTGGCGGTGGCCGGCTTCGACGACATCAAGGAGGCGGCGCTGGCGGATCCGCCGCTGACGACGATCGCGTCGGACCGGCCGGCGATGGCGCGGGCCGCGGTGGACCTGGTGCTGGACGACGGGCTGCGGGTGGCCGGCTCCCGGCGGGAGCGCCTGAAGACGTTCCCCTCCCGACTGGTGATACGCGGCTCCTGCGGCTGCGGGTAGCAGTTCGGCCGCGGGTGAGTGGGGGCTTGTCGCGCAGTTCCCCGCGCCCCTGAAGGGGCGCTCGCACCGACGCCCTGCTTTCAGGGGCGCGGGGAACTGCGCGAACGGCCCCCACGGGCCGCACTCACAGCGAAACCGAAACCTTCATGAACCGTTTCTGAGAACCCCCCCTCGACCTGCGAGAAGGTTCCTTATATCGGGCAAACGAGCTTCTCGCGGCGTTCTCAGCGGGCACTCAGGCGGCTCTCATGGTCGCGGGACAAGCTTCTTGTCATGACCGAGAGCTTCCGCCGCAGCGGCGAGTACGAGAACCCGCAGGGTCCCCAGGGTGACGCCTACCAGGGCGCGTACCCCCAGCAGCAGCACGCCTCCGCTCCCACCCCCGTGAACCCGGAGTGGCCGCCCCCGCCCGCTCACCAGCCGGCCCAGCCCGCGGAGCCGGTCACCGCGGAGCCGGTCACCGCGGAGCCGGTCACCGCGGCGTTCCCGGCGCAGCCGGACGGCGGCGAGCACTCGGCCCACGCCAAGAAGAAGCGCGCCCGGGGCCCGATGGCCCTGCTCGCCGCGGTCGCGATCGTCGCGGCGGCGGTCGGCGGCGCCACGGCGTACGGTTTCCAGGAGCTGACCGGCAAGAACGAGGTCGTCTCCAGCAGCACCACCACCAACGTGGTCCCCTCCAGCAAGAAGGGCGACGTCGCCGCGATCGCCGCCGCCGTCAGCCCGAGCGTCGTGGAGATCACCGCGACCCTCAGCAACGGCACCTCCACCGGCTCCGGTGTGATCATCACCAGCGGCGGTGAGATCGTCACCAACAACCACGTGATCTCCGGCGCCCAGTCCATCAAGGTGACGACCAGCACCGGCAAGTCGTACACCGCGAAGGTGGTCGGCACCGACAGCGCCAAGGACCTCGCCCTCATCAAGGTGCAGGGCGCTTCCGGCCTCAGCCCCGCCACCCTCGGCAACTCCGCCGGCGTCCAGGTCGGTGACACGGTGGTCGCGATCGGCTCCCCCGAGGGCCTCAGCGGCACGGTCACCAGCGGTATCGTCTCCGCGCTCGACCGGGACGTCACCGTCTCCACCGACGAGGGCCAGGACCAGCAGAGCCAGGGCGGCGGCGACGGCCAGTGGCCGTTCTCCTTCGGCGGCCGCCAGTTCAACGGCGACACCGGTTCGTCCACCACGACCTACAAGGCGATCCAGACCGACGCGTCCCTCAACCCGGGCAACTCCGGCGGCGCGCTGATCGACGCCGGCGGGAACATCATCGGCATCAACTCGGCGATGTACTCGGCCAGTTCGGGCTCCTCCTCGTCCTCGTCGGACGCGGGCAGCGTCGGCCTCGGCTTCGCCATCCCGATCAACACCGTGAAGTCCGACCTGGCCAAGCTGCGGGCCGGTTCCACCAGCTGAACCGCCAGCACCAGCACCAGCACGTAGGGAGTACGTCATGATCAAGCAGGTTTCGCACCAGGTGACCGGCGGCAACGACCCGGCCGGTATCGGTCTGGCCCTCGCGGTGGCGTACGAACTCCACGCCCCGACCGAGGCGACCGCTGCCCCGGCCCCGCGCGCCCCGGAGCTCGTACCGGCCCCCCAGCTGATGGGGCTGCGCACCTCCGCCGCCCGGCCGCACCAGCGCAAGGTGCCGCTGAGCCGCATGACCCTGGTCCGCGGCTGAGCTGCCGCGCACCGGCGCGCATACCCGACAGCCCGGAAACATGCGAGGCTGAGAGGCGTCCCACCGCGAACCACCGCATCCCGACCATCACACCCCGAGGAAACGCGAGCGATGAGCCCCGCCGAAGGCGACCGTGACCCCCAGCGCATCCTGATCGTCGACGACGAGCCGGCCGTACGCGAAGCGCTCCAGCGCAGCCTCGCCTTCGAGGGGTACGAGACCGAGGTCGCGGTCGACGGCGCGGACGCGCTGGAGAAGGCCACGGCCTACAAGCCGGACCTGATCGTCCTCGACATCCAGATGCCGCGGATGGACGGCATGACCGCGGCCCGCCGGATCCGCGGGGCGGGCGACACCACCCCGATCCTGATGCTGACGGCCCGCGACACGGTCGGCGACCGGGTCACCGGGCTCGACGCGGGGGCCGACGACTACCTGGTCAAGCCGTTCGAACTCGACGAACTCTTCGCCCGCATCCGAGCGCTCCTGCGCCGCAGCTCCTACGCGGCGTCCGTGGTGGACGGGGCCGACGAGGACGAGGCGCTCACCTTCGGTGACCTGCGCATGGACCTCGCCACCCGGGAGGTGACGCGGGGCGGGCGCCAGGTGGAGCTGACCCGGACCGAGTTCACCCTCCTGGAGATGTTCATGGCACACCCGCGCCAGGTCCTCACCCGTGAGCAGATCCTCAAGGCCGTCTGGGGCTTCGACTTCGAGCCGTCGTCGAACTCGCTGGACGTCTACGTGATGTACCTCCGCCGCAAGACCGAGGCGGGCAGCGAACCGCGTCTCGTCCACACCGTGCGTGGCGTCGGGTACGTCCTGCGCCAGGGCGGCGCCGAGTGACCAGGCTCGTCCGCCGCTTCCGCACCCTCCCGATCCGCGCCCGCCTGTCGATGCTGGTCGCGGCAGCGGTCGCGTTCGCGGTGGCAGCGGTCTCGGTGACCTGCTGGTTCATCGTCCAGGGCAAGCTGTACGACCAGCTGCGGAACGACTTGCAGCGGGAACAGCGCGGTCCGGCGATCTACGGGATCATCAGCGGCGCCATCGCCGACTGCTCCGAGACGCCACGGGACGCCAACAGCTACCGGACCAACTACGGCCAGGCCGTCACCCTGGACAACAGGATCTGCCTGCTGCCCGGCTCCACGGGCGAGGTCAAGGTCACCCAGGACGACAGGAACAACATCAAGGCCGGGGACACCGACACCCTCTACTTCCGCAACGGCACCGACAAGGACGGCAACGCGCTCCGCGTGATGACCCAGGTGTTCCCCACCGACACCGGCTCCCACGTCGGGCTGGTGACCGCCGTCCCCCTGAAGAACACCCAGGACACCCTCAAAGACCTCGCCCTGATCCTCCTGCTCGTCTCCGGTGTCGGAGTTCTCGGGGCCGGGGCCGCCGGGCTTGCTGTGGCGCGGGCCGGGTTGCGGCCTGTCGACAAGCTCACCGAGGCCGTCGAGCACGTCGCCCGTACCGAGGACCTGAGTGTGCGGATCCCGGTGGAGGAGGCGTCCGACGACGAGATCGCGCGGCTGTCCCGCTCCTTCAACAGCATGACCACCTCCCTGGCCAGCTCCCGTGAGCTCCAGCAGCAGCTGATCGCGGACGCCGGCCACGAACTGCGCACCCCCCTCACCTCGCTCCGTACGAACGTCGAACTCCTCACCCGCAGCGAGGAGACCGGCCGCCCCATCCCCGCCGCCGACCGCAAGGCGCTGCTCACCTCGGTGAAGGCGCAGATGACGGAGCTGGCGACGCTGATCGGCGATCTCCAGGAGCTGTCCCGGTCGGAGGGCCAGCGCGGTGAGCGGGTCCAGGTGGTGGCGCTCCAGGACACGGTCGAGGCGGCGCTGGGCCGCGCCCGGCTGCGCGGCCCGGAGCTGAAGATCACGGCGGACGTCCGGCCGTGGTTCGTCCGCGCGGAGCCCTCCGCGCTGGAGCGGGCGATCGTCAACATCCTCGACAACGCGGTGAAGTTCAGCCCCGAGGGCGGCACGATCGACGTGGCCCTGGACCACGGCGTCCTCACGGTCCGTGACCACGGTCCCGGCATCCCGGAGGACGAACTCCCGCACGTCTTCGACCGCTTCTGGCGCTCCCCGTCGGCCCGCGCCCTCCCCGGCTCCGGACTCGGCCTCTCCATCGTGGCCCGCACGGTCCAGCAGGCGGGCGGCGAGGTCACCCTGACCCGCGCACCCGGCGGCGGCACCGTGGCGACGGTCCGCCTCCCGGG
The DNA here is from genome assembly GCF_022343545.1 of Streptomyces arenae. Lineage (NCBI taxonomy): Bacteria > Bacillati > Actinomycetota > Actinomycetes > Kitasatosporales > Streptomycetaceae > Streptomyces > Streptomyces arenae. The sequence continues at coordinate 48,351 of NZ_JAKQYH010000090.1, read as the reverse complement.
AGCCTCCACCCCTCCCCCGGACGGCCAGTGAACCCGGTGCCGTAGGGGACGCGGGACTACGCTCTCCTCAGTCGCGCACCAGTTCGGTGCGTCTGGGGGAGGGCGTGGGGCGTGGGCGACGACGGCGTGGAGCGGGTGTACCGGAAGCGGCGGCGGGTGCCGCGGGCGTATCTCGGGCTGCTGGGGCTGGTGTTGGGGAACGCCTTCGTCCAGATCGTCCGGTTCTCCGGTGAGCGTCCCGGCGACGGGGCCGGCCCCCGGTGGGGAGCGCCGGTCTTCGCCGTGCTGATGCTCGTGACGCTGGTGCGGGTCGCCCTGGAGCAGTACCGGGCGTACACGAGGGTCACGTCCGCCGGGATCACCGCGCGGGGGCCGCTGCGGACCCGTACCTGGGCCTGGTCGGACGTGTACGACATCCGGGTCGAGCAGGCCCCGCGCGGTTCCGGCCGGGCGGCACCCCAGTGGCTCACCTACCTGTACGACGACCGGGGCCGCCGCTTCCTGCTCCCCCACCTCAACGACTGGCAGTTGGACGACCCGTACGCCGAGGTCGCGGAGCTGTGTCTGGCCGCCGCCCCGCACCGCAGCCTCACCTGGGAGCGACGCCCGGACGTGGAGGAACGGATCCGGCGGGGCGCCGTGCGCCGCAAGGCGTGGCTGTGGGGGGTGCACGGCGCCGTGGCGACGCTCGTCGTGATGATCGTGGTCGCCGTCGCGCTGGTGATCGCGGAGCGGGCGGACCACCCGTTCCTGCTGATCGTGTGCGTGCCGCCGGCCGCGGGCGTCGTCCTGGCCGCCGTACTCCAGTGGTACTGGGGCGTCCGGCCGCCGCGCTCCCTGGCCCGGCAGCCGTAGCCCACGCACATCTCCGCCCCAGCCCTCTCACAGGCCCTCGTCACAGTTTTGTCGGATGGCGAGTCAGATGGCACGGAGGATTTTGCTGGCCGACGACGACGCGGCCGTGCGGGACGGGATCGGCCGGCTGCTCAGGTTCGAGGGGTACGAGACGCTGCTCGCCGGGGACGGCAGAGTGGCCCTCGATCTCGTCGGGGCTCCGGAGAGCGAGCCGGACCTGGTGCTGATGGACGTCGAGATGCCGGGGCTCGACGGCCTGGCGGCCACCCGGCGGATCCGGGCGTCCGGGTCCACCGTGCCGATTCTCATGATCACCGGACGGAATGCCGTGGGGGACCGCATCGTCGCCCTCGACAACGGCGCCGACGGGTACCTGGCCAAGCCCTTCGCCGCCGAGGAACTCCTCGCGCGGGTGCGGGCGTTGCTGCGGCGCAGCCCGCGGCCCGAGCCGGCGGCGGAGCACGCCGGGGAGCGGTGTCTCGTCTTCGGTGACGTCACGATGGACCCGCGGACCCGGGCCGTGCACCGCGGGGGCCGGCCTCTGGACCTGACCAAGACCGAGTACGCGCTGCTGGAGTTCCTGCTGCGGAACCCGGGGCGGGTGCTCGGCCGGCAGCGGATCCTGCGGGACGTGTGGGGGTTCGAGTTCGAGCCCGCGTCCAACACGCTGGACGTCTACATCATGTACCTGCGGCGGAAACTGGAGAGCCGCGGCGAACCGCGGCTCATCCACACCGTGCGCGGGATGGGGTACGTGCTCAGGAGCGGTGCTACCACCTGAGAATCATCGTCTCGTCCGGGGCCGGTGCCGCCGAGTCCGCCGCGACCGTCTCCGGGAGGGGGTGGGCGAGGTCCGCGTACGCGCCGTCGCGGGCGAGGAGTTCGGCGTGGGTACCCGCCTCCACCAGGCGGCCGCGGTCGACGACGAGGATGCGGTCGGCGTCGGGGGCGAGGGTGAGGTCATGCGTGATCATGATGGTCGTACGGCCCGCCATGAGCCTGCGCAGCGGGGCCACCACCTGGCGGGCGGCGATCGCGTCCAGGCCCGCCGTGGGCTCGTCGAGGACGAGGACCGGGGCGGCGCGGAGCATCGCGCGGGCGATGGCGACGCGTTGCAGCTGACCGCCGGAGAGCGCGGCCGTGCCGGGGGCGATGTGGGTGTCGTACCCCTGGGGCAGGGCGGTGATGAAGTCGTGGGCCGCCGCGTCCCGTGCCGCCTGCTCGATCTCGGTGTCCGTCGCGCCGGGGCGTCCGCACCCGATGTTCTCGCGGACCGTGCCGTTGAGGATCAGCGTCTGCTGCGGGAGCAGCGCGACGTTCTCCCGGAGGAACTCCAGGGGTACGTCGGTGAGCGGGACGCCGTCCAGGCAGATCACGCCGGCCGAGGGGTCGTAGAAGCGGGTGAGGAGCTTGGAGAGGGTGGACTTGCCGGCGCCGCTCTTGCCGGTGACCAGGACCAGTTCGCCGGGGCCCGCGGCGAAGTCGACGTCGCGGAGGGAGGCCCGGGGGGACTCCGGGTAGCGGAAGGAGACGTTGTGGAAGCTGACCCAGCCGCGGACCGGCCAGGGGCCGACGGGCCGGGCGGGGTCGGTGACGGCGGGCTCGGCGTCCAGGATCTCGCCGATGCGCTCGGCGCCGGCGGTGGCCGCGGTGAGGGTGAGGCCGAGCTGGCCGAGGTTGCGGACCGGCGGGTAGAGGTAGCCGAGGAAGGCGGCGAAGGCGAGCAGCTGACCGAGGGTCATCCGGCCGGCGGAGATCTCCCAGACGCCCAGGCCGATGACGGCGAGGACGCAGAGGGTCTCGACGACCTCGACGAACTGGGCGTACATCTCGCTGAGGCGGGCGCCGCGCACACTCGCCCGCATCCAGGCGCGGGCCTCGGCGTCGAGGCGCTTCTCCTCGTCCCGGCGGCGGTTGTAGGCCTGGGTGAGGACGACGTTGCCGAGGGACTCCTCGACCACGGAGGTGATCGCGCCGTCGGCGACCCGCTCGTCCTGGGAGGCGGTCCGGATCCGGCCGGAGAAGCGGCGGGCGGCGACCAGGAACAGGGGCGCGAGGACGAAGGTGGCCAGCGCCAGGTCCCAGCGCAGCCAGCAGGCGGCGGCCGCGTAGAAGACGGCGGAGAAGGCGGCGGCGACGGTGCCGACGACACCGGAGACGACCATCTGCTCGATGGCCTCGACGTCACCGGTGAGGCGTTCCACCAGGTCGCCCTGGCGGTGCCGCTGGAAGAAGTGCGGGGGCAGGTCCTGGACGTGCCGGAAGACCTTGGCGCGCAGGCGCAGTACGAATCTCTCGGCGGTCCAGGTGGCCAGTGAGTTGCCGAGGTAGCCGACGAACGCGCCGACCGCGGCGACCAGCAGCCAGGCGCCGGCGGGGCCCCAGAAGGCGGACAGCGAACCGGCCTCCAGGGCGTTGTCGGTGAGGTTCGCGAAGAGCAGGATCGCGGCGGTCTCGGCGAGCGCGGACACCACCACGCACGCGATGATCACCCACAGCCACTTGCGGTCGCCGCGGGTCAGCGGCCAGAAGCGGCGGAAGGCCGCACGGGCTTCTCTCATGGTCGACAACTCCCTTCAGAGGTATCGGTGGGGCGTAAAGGGCCGACAGGGCTGACAGGGTTGACAGGGCTGACAGGGGGCGGACATGGCCGAGGCGGGGCCACCGGTCGCGACCACGCTTAACCGGTGACCCCGCCTCGCTGTGTGCGTCAGCCGTTGTCGACGGGGCGGCGCTTCGGGGCCGGCTTCTTCGCGACCGGCTTCTTCGGGGCCGGAGCGGGCTTGTGGTGCTTCTTGACGGGGGCGATCTTGCGGAAGCTCATGGTGACGTACCTCTCTGTCGTGGGGTCTGTCGTGATCCTGCAACAGCTTTTCTACCGTTCTGCTGCAATGACCTGTGAATTGATTTGAATTACTTCTGTGAATTCTTTGTCAGCGCTCGTCGCCGACGGGGCGACGCTTCGGGGCCGGCTTCTTCGCGACCGGCTTCTTCGGGGCCGGAGCGGGCTTGTGCTGCTTCTTGACCGGGGCAATCTTACGGAAGCTCATGGTCTCTCCTTCGATTCGTTCGTTCTGTCGTCCGCGCCGTTCGCTTTCGACATGGAAAACACTACGTGATCCGCGAGCCGAGAAAAGCCATTTCCGCTAAGACATCGATGAATTACAGCTGAGACATATTTTCAGGAGCAACTGGGAACCACAGGCCCCTTCACACAGGTTTTATGAAACAGAACGGGCCCGGTGCGCGTGGTTACGCGCACCGGGCCCGCGAGAGGGGTCACTGAACGATCGTGATCCGGTTGGCGGCCGGCGGGGTGAGCGGGCTCGCCGCCGAGGAGTGGGCCGTCAGGTACTGGGCCAGGGCCGCGAGGTCGTCGGTGCCGACCAGGTCGTCCGTGCCGAGGCCGAGGGTGGTGAAGCCGTCGCCGCCGCCCGCGAGGAAGGAGTTGGTGGCGACGCGGTAGACGGCGGCCGGGTCGACGGCCTTGCCGTCCAGGCGGATCGAGTCGCTGACGACCCGGTCCGCGCCCGTCTTCGTCAGGTCCAGGGTGTACGTCAGGTTCGCCGACGGCTGGAGGATCTTCGGGGCCGCCGCGTTGCTGCCGCTCACCTGCTCCTTGAGCACCTGGATCAGCTGGGCGCCGGTGAAGTTCTGGAGGTTGACCGTGTTGGCGAACGGCTGGACGGTGAAGCCCTCCGCGTAGGTGACGACCCCGTCGCCCTCACCGGCCTTGGCCGCGTAGGTCAGCCCTGCCCGGACACCGCCCGGGTTCATCAGCGCCAGGTCGGTCTCCGGGTCCAGCTCCTTGCCGTAGGCGAACTGGGCGTCGGCGATCAGGTCGCCCATCGGGGACTCGGTGCCGGTGCTGCTGACGTCGGCGGAGATCCAGCCGATGGGACGGTTGCCGATCGGGGCGGCGAGGGTGTTCCACTTGCTGATCAGCTGGGTCATGTCGGGCGCCTTGGCGACGTCCCGGGTGACCACGTGGTTCGCGGACTTCACGGCCGTACGCGCGATGTCGCCGGTTCGGCGGTCGTAGGTCAGCGTGGTGTCCGTGTACAGGCGGCCGAAGGAGGCGGCCGAGGTGACCATGCGCGGGTTGCCGGCCGGGTCGTCGACCGTGCAGACGTACGCGGCGTGGGTGTGGCCGGTGACGAGGGCGTCCACCGCCGGGGTCACGTTCTTCGCGATGTCGACGATCGGCCCGGAGATGCCGTCACCGGCGCCCGGGGAGTCGCAGTCGTAGTTGTACGACGACGAGCTCGGGAAGCCGCCCTCGTGGACCAGCGCGACGATCGACTGGACGCCCTGGCGCTGGAGCACCTTGGCGTACTTGTTGATCGTCTCGACCTCGTCCTTGAAGGTGAGGCCCTTGACGCCGTCGGCGGAGACGATGCCCGGCGTGCCCTCCAGGGTGACGCCGATGAACCCGATCCGCACGTCCTTCTTCTGCCAGACCCAGTACGGCTTCAGGATCGGCTCCCGCGTCTTCTCGTCGAGGACGTTCGCGGCGAGGTAGGGGAAGTCGGCGCCCTTGAACCTCTTGTCCGTGTAGCAGCCGTCGGTGGGGTGGCAGCCGCCGTTCTGCAGGCGTGCGAGTTCCTTCGCGCCCTCGTCGAACTCGTGGTTGCCGACCGTCGTCACGTCCAGGCCGAGCTTGTTCAGCGCCTCGACGGTGGGTTCGTCGTGGAAGAGCCCGGAGATCAGCGGGGAGGCGCCGACCATGTCACCGCCGGCCGCCGTGACGGAGTACGGGTGGCCTTCGCGGGCCTCGCGCAGATGCGTGGCGAGGTACTCGACACCGCCCGCGTCGATCGTCTTCGTCGTCCCGTCGGCCTCGGTCTCGGTGACCCGGCCGGAGGAGCCCGACGGCGGTTCGAGGTTGCCGTGCAGGTCGTTGAAGGAGAGCAGCTGGACGTCCTGGTAGCGGCTCGGGTGCTGGTGCCCGTGCCCGCTGCCGGAGTGCGCGTCGGCGGGCAGCGCGCTCGCGAGCGCGGCGGCGGTGGCGAGTCCGGCGGCGGACGCGAGCAGTGCGAAGGTACGGCGCCCGGACGGGCGGGACGTGGCCGGCATGAAACCCCCCTGTGGGTCTGCTGAGAAGTGGCCCGGTCCGGCGCAGCCTAGGGTCAACGCGCGTAGCGCAACAGGGGGTTCATGGTTACATCCTGGTTGCCTTTTGCCCTGCCCTTTACCTTCGCCCGTGCCCCCACTTTGTCCGTCCGGCCCCGTACCCTCGTACGCATGACCAGCGACGACACCGCACGGCCGCCCATGTACTCCCGCTCCATCGACACCTACTCCGCGCTCGCCCCGGACCAGGCCGAGGCCGTACTGGGACTGCTCGCGGACGCCGCCCGCGCGGACGGCCAGCAGCCGGTGTCCGAGCAGGGCCGCCTCCAGATCGGCGGGGGCGCCCGGGACGGCGTCTCCCACCTGCTCCTCACCGCCGGCGGCGAACTCGTGGGCTACGCCCAGCTGGAGGACACCGACCCGGTGGAGGCGCCGGCCGCCGAACTGGTCGTCCACCCCTCCTACCGGGGTCACGGTCACGGCCGCGCCCTGGGCAGCGCGCTGCTGGCCGCGACCGGCAAGCGGCTGCGGGTGTGGGCGCACGGCGGGCACTCGGCGGCCCGTCACCTCGCGCAGGTCCTCGGCCTCACCCTGTTCCGCGAACTGCGCCAGCTGCGCCGCCCGTTGACGGACCTGGACCTGCCCGACCCGAAGCTCCCGGAGGGCGTGACGGTCCGCGCCTTCGTGCCCGGCAAGGACGACGCGGCCTGGCTCGCGCTGAACGCGGCCGCCTTCGCCCACCACCCCGAACAGGGCTCGCTCACCCAGCGCGACCTCGACGACCGCAAGGCGCAGCCCTGGTTCGACCCGGCCGGCTTCTTCCTGGCGGAGCGCGGGGACGAACTGCTCGGCTTCCACTGGACGAAGGTCCACGAGGAGGAGCGCCTCGGCGAGGTGTACGTCCTCGGTGTCGCCCCGGCCGCCCAGGGCGGCGGCCTCGGCAAGTCCCTGACCACCGTGGGCCTGCGGCACCTGGCGGACCGGGGGCTGCCGACGGCGATGCTGTACGTCGACGCGGACAACAAGTCGGCGGTGGCGGTCTACGAACGCCTGGGCTTCACGACCCACGAGACGGACCTGATGTACCGCACGGAGACCTGAGGGCGGGGGCACGGCCGCCTTCAGGTCTCCGGCGCGGCCGTCACCCGCTCGCGCAGTCGTCCGCGCCCTTCGGCACCTTCACCCCGAGGAGCCGTGCCGCCTCGGCCGTCGTGGTGCCGGCCGACGTGAGGTCCGCCCAGTCGGCCTTGACCCGGGACGTGACCGCGGCACGCGGCGCGCGCAGGAGTTCGCGTACGACCTGGGTCTGCTGGGCCGTGACGCCCATGCTGCCGCCGTCCGGGGTGAGGACGGCGGCGCCGCCGCTGAGACTGTCGTCGACGCGCAGATGGCGGAAGGTGTTCTCGGGGGCCGGGTCGGTGGCCAGGGCCAGCCAGAGCGTCGTGATCGTCCGGGCGTCGCACATGTTCTCCGCGGTGCGCTCGCTGCCCGCTACCAGGACCCTGGCGACGCCGACCGCGAGCTCGGGGACCCGGTTGCCGCCCCACTGGGTGCCGACGGTGACGGTGCCGTGGACGGGACTGGTGGGGAGGGTGGCGTCCGTGGTGAGGTCGGTGACCGCCTCGATGCGCTGGCGGACGGTCAGCCGGGCGGTGGCCGCCTCGCCGCCCGCCCCGGCGCGCACCCGGCGCACCACTCGCGCCCAGTCGGCCGTCCAGCCCGTCCAGTCGGGGTACGCGCAGTAGCGGGAACCGTCCCGGTCCACGCAGGTCTGGAACCGCTGCGGGTGGTCCGCCTCCGCCTTCCGCGCGGCCTGGAGCGCGGCCGACGGGCCCGGTGTCTGACCGGCCACCCCGGCCACCGTCGCGGCCAGCGCCACGGCCGTCACCGCCTTCAGCGCACGGGTCCGGCCGCCCGCCACCAGCACCGCGACGCCCGTCACCAGCACGGTCAGCCCGGTCAGGTACAGCGCGTGCCAGGCCGCCGGGCGGCCCAGCAGGTCGCCAGGGACGGGGGTGCCGCCGTTCTCCTGCACCGTCGGCCAGAGCCACTGGACACCGTGCGCACCGCCGGTGACACCGCCGAGGAGGGTGACGAGGACGGCCACGGCGATCACGAAGAGCACCGGCGTCGCCGCGTGCGGCAGGACCCGGGCCAGCAGGACGCCGACCGCCCCGGAGAGCAGGACCGTCAGCGGGGCGACCGCGAGTTCGGCGAGCGACCCGTGCCCGGCCGCGCCCGGCCGCGACGCCGCCCAGCCGAACTGGACGCCCACCACCAGGGCCACACCGACGGCGAACGGCACCACCGACAGGGCGTGCGCCAGAGTGCGCCGCGGCGCCGACATGACCAGCACCGAGAACTGCTCCTCGACGCCGCGCCGCCGGTTCAGCAGGGCGGCCCGGTGCACGCACACCAGCAGGGCGACGCAGAGCAGCATCGGACCGCCCTGGGTGGTTCGGTCGGTGTCGTGCAGGACCGGGTAGGCGTCCATGCCCTCGTCCGGTCCGGCCAGCTGGTAGCCGACATAGGCGAGATAGAGCAGGCTGAGCACCACCATCGGTATCTGCAACGCCAGTTGGCGCGCCTCGAAGACCGCGAGGGCCAGCACGGACGCGGTACGGCGGCCGGGGCCGGGTGTCACCGGTGTCTCCGGCGTCACGAGTGCCGTCGTCATGCCGCCTCCTCCGCGGTCTCCTCGTCGAGGACCAGCAGGTAGCCGTCCTCCAGGGTCGGTTCGAGCAGGTCGGCGCCGGGCGGCGGGGCGCCGACGTTGCGGAAGGCGCCGGTGCCGGTGCGCCAGCCCGCGCGGGCGCCCGGGGCGCGTTCCGTGCTGCTCCACACCCGGCCCGCGGCCCGCGCGGTCAGCTCGGCCGGCGTGCCGTCGAAACGGACCCGGCCGCCCGCCAGCACGATCACGTGGTGGCAGAGCATCGCCACGTCCTCGGTCTGGTGGGTGGAGAGCAGGACCGTCCGGCTCTCCCCCGCCTGCGCGATCAACTCGCGGAACCGCATCCGCTGTTCGGGGTCGAGGTGGACGGTCGGCTCGTCCAGGACCAGGAAGGCGGGGTCGCCGACCAGGGCCGCCGCGAGGGCGACCCGCTGGCGCATCCCGCCGGACAGCCGCTTGAGGCGCCGGCCGCGGACGTCCGCGAGACCGACCTGGTCCAGCACGCGCCGTACCTCGCGGTGCCGCTCGGCCCGGCCGGTCAGCTCCTTGAGGACGGCCACGTAGTCGACGAACTCGAAGGCCGTGAAGTCCGGGTGGAAGCCGGGGGTCTGCGGGAGGTAGCCGAGGGTGCGCCGCAGGGCCAGGCGGCCGGCGGGGGCCGAGGGGTCCTTGCCGTGCACCGTGAAGCCGCCGGAGTCGGGGGGCACAGCCGTGGCCAGGACCTTCAACAGGGTGGTCTTCCCGGCGCCGTTCGGGCCGAGCAGGCCGGTCACGCCGTCCGTCAGCCGCAGGGCGACCCCGTCCAGGGCCCGGGTGGAGCCGTGGCGCACGGTCAGACCGGTGGCATCGACAGTGGTGGTCAACTCGATCTCCAGGAAAGGTCGGTGAGGGTCAGCGGGGCTCGGTGTCGAAGCGGTCGCGGGCCTGGTGCAGCAGGAAGGTCGCCAGCGCGGCCAGTGCCGCCGCCACCGACTGCCCGGCCGCCGTGAAGGCCGCGGGGGTGCCGGCGGGGTGCATGGCGGCCACCGCCATCAGCAGCGTCCAGGCGCCGCCGACCAGGCCGGGGCCGAGCAGCGGGCCCAGCCGGGCGGCGAGCGCGAGCCCGGCCGCGGTGAGCGCGAGGGCGGGCAGCAGCCAGCCGAAGGCCAGCAGGCCGTAGCCCGGAAGGGCCAGCGCGGCAAGGGTGTTGAGACCCAGGGAGGCGGTCAGCGCGGCGACCGTGCGGATCATCAGCAGCCGGAACCCGTGGGTCGGGGCGACCGCGGCGATCTCGTGGGTGGGGTCGAGCGCGGGCCCGTACGACAGTGCCACCGCGGCGAGCGGGAGGAGCGGGGCGAGCGCCAGGAACAGGGCCGGGGCGTCCACCGCGTGCACCACCAGGACCGTCGCCGCCAGCACGCAGGCCACCGACGCCAGCCAGGAGCGGCGCAGTACCGGGGTCGCGGTGAGCAGCCGCGCGGTGTGCTCGGCGACGCCGGCGCGGATCAGCAGCCGCTCCCCGAGCCGGGGCCGGGGCGCGTCCAGTTCGGCGTCCAGGCGGTCCCAGCCGGCGTCCAGCGCGGTCCGGTCGGACACCGCGGCGAGCACCGCACGGCACCGCGCGCAGGAGCCGACGTGGGTGTCGGCCGACCACAGCAGCGGCGGCGCCAGCTCGCCGAGCGCGTAGGCCCGCAGATCCTCCTCCGTGACGTGCCAGCCGCTCTCCGGAGCTTCGGTGTCCGTCATGCCAACTCCTCCCGCAGCTGCTTGCGCGCCCGCATCGCCCGTGTCTTGACCGTGCCCGGCGGTATGCCGAGCAGGACCGCCGCCTCCCGGGTGGTCAGCCCGTCGATCACCGTCGCCTGGAGGACCGCCCGCAGTTCGGGCGAGAGCCGGACCAGGGCCCCGGCGAGGTCCCCGTGCTCCACCCCCGCGAGCACGCGTTCCTCCGCCGAGGCCTCGTCCCGGTGGCGCAGCCGGGCCAGCGCCTGCCGCAGCCGGCCCCTGGCCCCGTCGCCGCGCAGCGCGTCGACCAGCCGCCGCGACCCGATCCGCCACAGCCATCCGGCCGCGTCACCCTCCTCGCGGTAGCGGGCGGACCCCCGCCACACCGCGAGGAACGTCTCCTGCACGACGTCGTCGACGACCGACGGATCCGCGCACCGGCCGCGCAGCCGCGCGGTCAGCCACGGCGCGTACCGCCGGTACAGCTCCTCGAAGGCGCGCCGGTCGGCGTCGGCCGCGATCGCCCGCAGCAGCTCCCCGTCGCTTCTCGTTCCGCTCACGTCTCCTCATCGCACGAGCCCTGCCGGCCGGTTCACGGATTCCGCCGCGAGTTTTCCGGGCTTGACTTCGCGGGCCGCCTTCCACCACCCTTTCACTACTCAATTAGTGAAAGGGTGGTTGTACGGGTGGTCGAGTACCGCATCGACCGGCGCTCCGGCGTCGCCACCTACGTCCAGATCGTCCAGCAGACCAAGCAGGCCCTGCGCCTGGGGCAGCTGCGGCCGGGAGACAAGCTGCCCACCGCCCGCGAGGTGGTCGAGGCCACCGCCATCAACCCCAACACCGTGCTCAAGGCCTACCGGGAGCTGGAGCGCGAGGGGCTGGTCGAGGCCCGGCGCGGCCTCGGCACGTTCGTGAAACGCGCTCTCGGCACCGCCCCGGCCGCCGAGTCCCCCCTGCACGGGGAGCTGGCCGACTGGGCCGCCCGGGCCCGCGAGGCCGGCCTGGACCGGGACGACGTGGCCGCACTCTTCACCGCCGTACTGGAAAAGCACTTTCAGGGAGACAACTGATGACCGACACCGCGATAGCGGCCTCGGCGCTGGGCAAGCGGTTCGGCCGGCGCGGGAGCTGGGCCCTGCGGGACTGCACGGTCCGGCTGCCCGCCGGGCGCGTCTGTGCCGTCGTCGGCCCCAACGGAGCGGGCAAGTCCACGCTCCTCGCCCTCGCCGCCGGCCTGCTGGGCGCCACCGAGGGCGAGCTGACCGTCCTCGGCACCACCCCGGCCCAGGCCCGCACCCGGGTCGGCTACGTCGCCCAGGACAAGCCGCTGTACCCGCAGCTCACGGTCGCCGAGACGCTCCGGATGGGCGCCGACCTCAACCCCGGACGCTGGGACGCGGCCGCCGCCGAGCGGATCATCACCGCCGGCGACCTGAACCCCGGGTCCCGGGTCCGCGCCCTCTCCGGCGGCCAGCGCACCCGTGTCGCGCTCGCCCTCGCCCTCGGCAAGCGGCCCGAACTGCTCCTCCTCGACGAGCCGATGGCCGACCTCGACCCGCTGGCCCGGCACGAGCTGATGGCCGTGCTGATGGTGCAGGCCGCCCAGCACGGCACCACCATCGCGATGTCCTCGCACGTGGTCGCCGAACTGGAGGACTCCTGCGACCACCTGCTGCTGATCGGCGGCGGCCGGGTCCGGCTGGCCGGCGAGATCGACGACCTGCTGGCCGCCCACACCCGGGTCGCCGCCGGCGCCGACGCCGACCTCACGCCGCACACGGTCGTCGAGTCGCGGACCACCGGCCGTCAGCTCAGCGCCCTGATCCGCCCGGCGGGACCGCTGCCCGCCGACTGGCGCACCGCCGCCCCCTCCCTGGAGGAGCTGGTCCTCGGCCACCTCCGCAACCCGGAAGCCCCGGCCCTGACTCCGGCCCCGGCGCCGAACTCGACCTCGACCTCGACAGAGGAGACCGTCGCGTGACCGCCCTGTCCGCACCCGCCCCCTCGGCCGCGCCGCACCTGACCCGCTGGCTGCTGCGCCTGCACCGGCCCGCGCTGTACGCCTGGGCGGCCCTCGTCCTGCTCACCGCCGTCCTGCTGATCCTGCTCCGGGGCCCGTTCGCGGACGCGGCGGCCGAGGGCTGGCGGCAGTACGACAGCTGCGGGTTCAGCGAGAAGTGCGCGTACGACCAGGGCGCGATCCTGCGCTACAAGGACTGGTACAACTACGCCACCCTGGCCGCGGCCGCGGTGCCCTTCCTGGCCGGCGCCTGGGCGGGCGGCGCGCTGCTCGGCAAGGAGCTGGAGTCCGGCACCGCCCGGCTGTCCTGGACCCAGTCCAGCACCCCGGTCCGCTGGCTCACCGTGCGGCTGGCCACCCCGGCCGCCGTCGTCGGGGCGGGGGCGGCGCTGCTGGCCTGGCTGCACCACCTGGCCTGGGCCGCGGGCCGGGGCCGTATCCACAGCGCCAAGGACTGGTACGACGTCGGGACCTTCCACACCGGCGGCCCCGTCCTCGTCGGCCTGTCCCTGGCCGGGCTCGCGGCGGGCGCGCTGGCGGGGCTGCTGGTGCGGCGGACGCTGCCCGCGCTGGGCCTGGGCGTGCTGCTGACGGGCGCGATCTGGGGCACGGTCCTGGTGGTGCTGCTGCCCCACCTGTGGCCGGCGCTGGGCCGCAGCGGCCGCGGCGACATCGAGGCACCCTCCGGCTCCTGGACGGTGAGCCAGGGCGGGACCGCGGACCACCACCACGTGACCTACCACCCCTACGCCCACTACTGGCCGCTCCAGCTGACCGCCACAGCCGTCCTCCTCGCCGTCACCGCCCTGCTCACCCTCGGCTGCTTCCTGGTGCTGCGCCGGCTCACCGGACGGACGGCGGCCCGATGAGCGCCGCGAGCCCGGCCGCCGGCCGGGGCCTGCCCCGGACCGTGCTGCGGCTGCACCGCCCCGCCCTGCTGGCCTGGGCCCTGTTCGTGGCGGGGACGTGCGGCTGGCTGGTGTGGCTGACGGAGGTCGCCGCGAAGGACCCGGACATGCGGGGCCTGGCCTGTGTCGGCACCTGCGACCGCTTCTACGTCCTGGTCGACTACCCGACCCAGATGAACTGGGCCGGCATCCTGATCGGCTACGCCTTCGTCGGCGTCGCCGCGTTCGCCGGGGGCGCCCTGATCGGCCGTGAGCTGGAGTCCGGCACCGCGCAGTTGGCATGGACCCAGGGGATCACCCCGGTCCGCTGGCTGGCCGCCAAGCTGGCGCTGCCCGCGGTGGCGCTCACGGTGGGGTCCGCCGTCCTCGTCCTGGTCTTCCGCTGGGCCTTCGCCGCCCACCCCGACCTGCTCTGGACCCAGCACTGGGACTCCGTCTACGTGTTCGCCGCGCGGGGCCCGCTGACCGCGGCGTACGCCCTGTGCGCGCTCGCCGTCGGCACCCTGACCGCGCTGCTGCTGGGCCGCACGCTGGCCGCCCTGGGGGTCGCGGCCGGGGCGATGTGGCTGCTCAACGCGGTACTGACGTACTACCGGCCGTACCTGTGGCCCGCCCTCCGGCGCACCGGTGCCCGCCCCGTCGGTCTCCCGGAGGACTCCTGGAAGCTGACCGAGGGCCGGAACGCCCACGGCTACTTCGCCACCTACCACCCGCCCGCCCACTACTGGCCCCTGCACCTCACCGAGACCGCGATCGTGCTCGCCGTGGCCGCCCTCGCCACCCTGCTCTCCTTCCGTCTCCTCAAGCACCGCACGCAGTCCCCCGCATGACAGCGACCGCCGCCGCGGTGGTGCTCGCGCTCACCGCGGCGGCCGTCGTCGGCGCGTTCCCACTCTTGCGCCGCCGGGCCCGCTGAGGGACCGTCGGTCCCGGACGTCCCTCCGTGGGCGCAAGCGCCCGCGGGATCCGCGCGGAGGGACGCGCGGGGGCCGTGGGAGGCTCGTACGGGATCGTCGCTTTCGTGATCCCCGAGGCCCCCACGGGCCGGTGACGGACGCCCGCGGGCCGCCCCCCGCTATCCCGCACGCCATGTCTTCGTAACCATTGGTTCAGACGGACTTGCGACGCTCAGCCAATGAAGCCCGCCGTGCCAGAGCCTTCGTCGCCCCCCGAGGGGTTCGCGGGAAACGGGGTCGTCCACCTCCCACCCGCACGTTCCGACGCGCCCGTCACGCCCCGGGCGCGGAAGAATGGGGTCATGAGTCAGCAGAACGCCCAGGCAGCCGAGGTTCAGCACGCCCAGCCCTCCGTGGGCTCCATAGCCGCGCACCGCCCGCACACGGTGGCCGCCGCGGTCTCCGACCTGGAACCCGACATCGACGCCGACCTCGACGCCTACGAGGAGGCACAGGGTGACGGGGACCGGCTGCCCCAGGGGCGCTTCCTGGACCGCGAGCGCAGCTGGCTGGCGTTCAACGAGCGGGTCCTCGAACTCGCGGAGGACCCGAACACCCCGCTGCTGGAGCGCGCGAACTTCCTGGCGATCTTCGCGAGCAACCTGGACGAGTTCTTCATGGTCCGGGTCGCCGGCCTGAAGCGCCGCATCGCCACCGGCGTGGCCACCCGGTCCGCCTCCGGCCTCCAGCCCCGCGAGGTGCTGGAGATGATCTGGGCCCGCTCCCGCGAGCTGATGGCCCGGCACGCCGCCTGCTACCACGAGGACGTCGCCCCCGCGCTCGCGGAGGAGGGCATCCACCTGGTCCGCTGGGCCGAGCTGACGGAGAAGGAACAGGCCCGGCTCTTCACGCTCTTCCGGCACCAGATCTTCCCGGTGCTGACCCCGCTGGCGGTCGACCCGGCGCACCCGTTCCCGTACATCTCCGGCCTCTCCCTGAACCTGGCCGTCGTCGTGCGCAACCCGGTCAGCGGCCACAAGCACTTCGCCCGCGTGAAGGTGCCGCCGTCACTGGCCCGGTTCCTGGAGAGCTCCCCCGGCCGGTACGTCCCCATCGAGGACGTCATCGGCGCCCACCTGGAGGAGCTGTTCCCGGGCATGGAGGTCGTCGAGCACCACGCCTTCCGGCTCACCCGCAACGAGGACCTGGAGGTCGAGGAGGACGACGCCGAGAACCTCCTCAAGGCCCTGGAGAAGGAGCTCATGCGGCGCCGCTTCGGGCCGCCGGTGCGCCTGGAGGTCGAGGAGTCCATCGACCGCGACGTCCTCGACCTGCTGGTACGCGAGCTGAAGATCGGCGAGGCCGAGGTCTACCCGCTGCCCGGCCCGCTCGACCTGACCGGCCTGTTCCGGATCGCCGGCCTGGACCGGCCGGAGCTGAAGTACCGCAAGTTCATCGCGGGCACCCACCGCGACCTCGCCGAGGTCGAGTCCGCGTCCGCGCCCGACATCTTCGCGGCGCTGCGCGAGCGGGACGTGCTGCTGCACCACCCGTACGACAGCTTCTCCACCTCCGTGCAGGCCTTCATCGAGCAGGCCGCCGAGGACCCGGACGTCCTCGCGATCAAGCAGACCCTGTACCGGACCTCCGGCGACTCCCCGATCGTCAACGCGCTCATCGACGCCGCCGAGGCCGGCAAGCAGGTCCTCGTCCTGGTCGAGATCAAGGCCCGCTTCGACGAGCACGCCAACATCAAGTGGGCCAAGCGCCTGGAAGAGGCCGGCTGCCACGTCGTGTACGGCCTGGTCGGCCTGAAGACCCACTGCAAGCTGTCCCTGGTCGTCCGCCAGGAGGGCGACACGCTACGGCGCTACAGCCACGTCGGCACCGGCAACTACCACCCGAAGACTGCGCGCCTGTACGAGGACCTCGGCCTGCTCACCGCCGACCCCCAGGTGGGCGCCGACCTGTCCGACCTGTTCAACCGCCTCTCCGGCTACTCCCGCCGGGAGACGTACCGCCGCCTGCTGGTGGCACCGAAGTCGCTGCGCGACGGACTGATCGCGCGGATCGACAAGGAGGTCCAGCACCACCGTGCGGGCCGCCCCGCCTTCGTCCGCATCAAGGCCAACTCGATGGTCGACGAAGCGCTCATCGACGCGCTCTACCGAGCGTCCATGGCGGGCGTGCCGGTCGACATCTGGGTGCGCGGCATCTGCGCCATCCGCCCCGGTGTCACGGGCCTCTCGGAGAACATCCGGGTCCGCTCGGTCCTCGGCCGCTTCCTCGAACACTCCCGGGTCTTCACCTTCGGCAACGGCGGCGAACCCGAGGTGTGGATAGGCAGCGCCGACATGATGCACCGCAACCTCGACCGCCGGATAGAGGCCCTGGTCCGGGTCACCGACCCGGCCCACCGGGCAGCCCTCAACCGGCTCCTCGAAACCGGCATGTCCGACTCCACCTCCTCCTGGCACCTGGGCCCGGACGGCGAATGGACCCGGCACGCGACCGACGCCGACGGACAGCCGCTGCGCAACATCCAGGAGATGCTCATAGACGCCCGGAGGCGCCGGCGTGGCACAGCAACACCTTGAACCGACGGACCCCACGGCCCGGGCCGTCACCGGGGACGCCCTCGCGGGCTACCTGCGCGCCCAGGCCACGGAGTTCCTCCGCGCGCTGCGCCTGCACCGGGAGACCGGGACGGCGGCGAGCGCGGCGGAGTCCGTCGACGCGGCCCGCGCGCTGCGCCGCTCGGCCCGGCGCATCAGCGGCAGCCTGCACACCTTCCGACCGCTCCTGGAGGCCGACTGGTCGGAGGAGATCCGCCCCGAACTGGCCTGGCTGTCGGGCACGCTGGGCCTCGAGCACGCCTACGAGGCCCGGCTGGAACGCCTGTTGCTGGCGCTGCACCGGCTCTCCGGCTCAACCAGCCTTCCTGGCCAGGCCACTTCGGAGGGCGCGGCCGACCGCGGCAACCTCACGGTGGGCGCGGCCAAGGCGGGCGCCCTGCTGGACCGCCAGCTGACCCTCGCCCGCACCCGGGCCCACTCCACGGCCCTCCAGGCGCTCGGCTCCTCCCGCTTCCACGCGGTCGCCGACAAGGTGGCGGTGCTGGCCAGCGAGGTCCCGCTGACGGCCGCGGCCCCCACGACCGACCTGCGCCCGCCGGCGGCCGCCGCCGAGGAACGCCTCACCGACGCGATCACGGCCCTCCCTCTGGTCACCGCGGGCCACCCGTACAACGCGGAGGCCCTGGTCCACGGCCTGTCCCCGGACCCCTCGCCGCACCCCCAGGACGGCCCCTGGCACCAGGTCCGCCTGCTGCTGCGCCTGCACCGCTACGCCCGCGAGGTGCTGAGCGGCCAGAGCGCCCCGGTGGACATCCGGCTGCTCACGGCCGGCCAGGCCCTGAACCGGCACCGGGACGCCTCGGAGGCGGCCGCCGCGGCGGCGGCCGCGGCCCGCACCCCCCGCATCGCCCCGGCGACCGCCTACGCCCTCGGAGTCCTCCACGCCGACCAGCGGCACGAGGTGGAGGCGGCCCGCTTCGCCTTTCAGCAGGCGTGGCAGAACCAGTCGTTGGAGGCCGTGTGAACGACACCCCGGTACTGGCGGCGGGCTGCGTCCTGTGGCGCCGCTCACCGGTCGACGGCGACCTCGAGGTCTGCCTCGTCCACCGCCCCAAGTACGACGACTGGTCCCACCCGAAGGGCAAGCTCAAGCGCGACGAGGACGCGGCGGACGGCGCGTTGCGCGAGGTGGCGGAGGAGACCGGCTACCCGGCGGCCCTCGGCAGCGAACTGTCCACCGTCCACTACTACGCCAACGGCCGCCCCAAGGAGGTCCGTTACTGGGCCGGCGAGGCGGGCGAGGGCCACTTCACCCCGAACCACGAGGTGGACCGCATCCTGTGGCTGCCCCCGTCCCAGGCCCGCGAACGCCTGACCCAGCCAAGAGACGCGGAGCTGGTGAACGAACTCCTGACCTCACTCCACAACACGCAGTAACTCCAGCACCCGACCAGGGACGCGGGGAACTGCACCCCGTCAGGGGCGCGGGCAACAGCATCCCGTCAGGGGCGCGGGGAACTGCGCGACCAGCCCCCACGCTCCCGCAGCCGAACGCCCCACCACACCACTGCTCACGGCCGCTCCCCCGCCTTGTCCACCACGGCGATCTCCAGCTCCGCCTCGCTGGACAGCAGCGTCCCCGCCTTCCCGTACGACCGGTCCTTGATCAGATAGCTACGGGACCCGAGGAACGAGTAGTCCTCCTTGTCGAAGACCCACTCGGTCCGCACCCCGTAACGCGTGTCGTCACGGGCGATCCCGAGCCCCCGGCGCCCGATCGCGTCGTGGGCCTGCGGGGCCGCGGTGACACCGGGGATCTCCGCGGCGGCCTGGTAGAGCGCCGCGGCCGTGGCGGGCGGCATCATCCCGCCGAGCAGCGACCCGATCTGCTCGAACACCGCCTGGTCCCGTCCCCGGCCCTCGGCGAACGGGGTGTGCGCGTAGAGGTAGGTCAGCAGCTTGTCGGGGTCGGTGGGCAGCGTGCCGAACCAGCTGTAGGTGGGCCGGCTGAGGCCGGCCGGGGTGCCGTGGGTGTCACCGAGCTCGGCGTTGACCGGCAGGGTCTCGCCGTCCTCCCGGACCAGCCCGAGCCTGCGCAGCGGCCCCGGTTCCTGGGCGGACCACGACTCCCGTTCCCGCAGCGGGTCGAGGACGGCCTTCCCGCTGGTCAGATCGGCCCCCTGGGCCTTCTCCCGGGTGTAGACGAACTGGTCGTCCCGCACCCGGGGCGTGCTGCGTTCCCCGGCGGCGTCGGAGATCCGGCCCAGCAGGGCCGCGGCGGGCCGCATGTCCGTGGCCACCCGGTG
The DNA here is from genome assembly GCF_022343545.1 of Streptomyces arenae. Taxonomy (NCBI): domain Bacteria; kingdom Bacillati; phylum Actinomycetota; class Actinomycetes; order Kitasatosporales; family Streptomycetaceae; genus Streptomyces; species Streptomyces arenae. The sequence goes on along the minus strand of NZ_JAKQYH010000090.1, from coordinate 29,339 downwards.
CGCGGAGGTGCCGGAGTGCCCACGGGCGCCGCCGTTCAGGGCGACCCCCGCCGCGAGCGCGGCCGCCAGGGTCAGGGCGGTCGCCGGAGCCAGCAGCGCGGGCCGCAGCAGCCGGCGGCCCGGGCGGCTGCCGCTGACCCGCTCCCGGCCGGTCTCCCGGCCGGTGTCCTGGGCGATGTCCTGGTCGATGCGATGCATCAGCAGTTCCTTGTGACGAAGGTGCTGCTCGCGCGGAAGGTCCTGGTCGGCCGGGGCCGGCAGCAGGCGGGCGATCTCCTCGCGGTCGCCGTCGTTCATGTGAGCTCCTCCCGTACGGGCAGGGCCGCGATCGCGGCCGCACTTGTCATCTCTCCGCGACCGGCGGGCAGTTCCGGGTTCTCCTCCGCGAGCCGGGCGAGTTTCCGGCGGGCCCGCGAAAGACGGGACCGCACGGTGCCGACGGCGATGCCCAGGGCCTCGGCCGTCTCCCGGTAGTCCAGGCCGGACCACACGCACAGGGCCAGCACCTCGCGTTCCTGGCGCCGCAGCCGGCCCAGGGCGGCCTGCACGGCCCGCAGGCGCCGCGCGTCGTCGATGCGCCCGACCGTCCGGGGCGCGAAGTCCTCCTCCGCCGGCGGCCGCGGCTGGCGCGCCAGGAACAGCTGGCGTCTGCGCTGCCCGCGGCGGGCGTTGTCCGCCTTGTGGGTGGCGATGCCCAGCAGCCACGGCAGCAGCGAGCCGCCGTCCTCCAGCACCCGGTCACGGGTCCGCCACGCGGTCAGGAAGGTTTCGGACATGACCTCTTCGGCTGTCGACCAGTCGCCGGTCAGCCGCAGGCCGTGGTTGTAGACGGCGCGGGCGAACTCCTCGTACAGCTGGGCGAACGCCTCGCGGTCCCCCTCGCGCACACGGCGGCGCACCTCGTTCTCTGAGTCCCTCACGACCACTTCTCTCCACGACACCTGAGGAGTTCCTGTGGTCTGTGTCACCCACCGCGCGGAGGGACCCGTGTCACCCGCCGGTCAGGTGTCCTTCCACGTCCGCCCGCGCGAGGCTTCTCGCCCGCCGGGCCGGCCCCCGCCAGCCGCACGTGCAGCGGGCGAAGCAGAACCGCCCCTGCTCAACCGTGCCCGCCTCGTGTCCCGCCCGCTCCAGGGCCCGTCCGGAACCGTCCTCCTGTGCCACGCCGACAACGTTACCCACGGCCGGTAAAGCCCAAGTATGCGTGACGGCCCCTCGCACCTCTCGTTAACCGGAAGGACAGGCGGCCCGCGACGGACGTACCGGTGGGGGTAGGCAGCGATGGATCGGCGGCAGCACAGGCGCACCGGGAGGACGGCCGTCACCGTGGGCCTCATGGTCGGGCTCGGCGCGTGCGCCACCGGCTGCGGTGGTGCCACGGCCGAAGGCGCGAGCGGCCCGCCCGGCGACCCGGTCACCGTCCTGGAGCACTCGGCGGACCGCCTGCTGAACGCCCGTACCTCCAGGGCGACGACGTCGATGGAGATGGCGACCGGCGGCACCCGGGTCACCATCCGCGGCAGGGGCGTCTACGACTTCGGCCGCCGGCTCGGCAGGCTCACGGTCGTGCTCCCGCAGGACCCCGCCGGCACCCCCGAACACCGCCCGATCACCGAACTCCTCGCGCCGGGCGCGCTGTTCATGAAGAACCGGGGGGCCGGGGTGCCCGCCGACAAGTGGGTACGGGTGGAGACCGCGACCCTCTCGGACGGCAACCTGGTGACCGGCGGCGCCACCGACCCGTTCGCGGCGGCCGAGCTGCTGCGCGGCACCCGGACGGCGACCTATGTCGGGCGGACCGAGGTCGCGGGCACCGAGGTCCGGCACTACCGGGGCACCGCCGACCTGGCCACGGCGGCCGCGGCCGCCTCCGCCGGGAACCGGCCGGCCCTCGCCGCCGCGGCGAAGGGGTTCGCCACCGCCGACGTCCCGTTCGACGTGTACCTCGACGACCAGGGCCGGATCCGGAAGCTCAGGCAGCGGTTCAGTTTCGTCAACGACAGCGGCAAGGGCACGGTGGCGGTCGCCTCGACCACCCTGCTGTACGACTTCGGCACGCCCGTGGACGTGAAGCTGCCGCGTTCCCGGGACATCTACGCGGGCCGGATCGCCGAAAACCAGCCAGCGCACTAGTCCGGGACCGGCTTCGTACAACCTGTGAACTAGCCCGTCCGTGCCATGCGCGGTGTGTAGACCGCTGCCTACTCTAGGAAGTCGGTGACGGCAGAGAAGAGGTGATGCGCGTGGCTCCGGCCGGCGGTACGGCAGTTCAGGACCACGTGGCCCTCGCCGAGATCGAGCTGTGCGGAGAGCTGATCATCGCGGCGTCGGCCGCCGAGGACCGCCTCAGTCTGGCCAGCATCGACGAGGTGCTGAGAGTGGCGGAGGAACGCGAGGCCGACTAGGGCCCTCAGGTCAGATCAGGTCCGCAGCAGGCGGCCGATGGCCTTCGTGGCCTCCTCCACCTTCGCGTCGATCTCGTCCCCGCCCTTGACGGCCGCGTCGGCCACGCAGTGCCGCAGGTGCTCCTCCAGGAGTTGCAGGGCGAAGGACTGCAGGGCCTTCGTGGAGGCGGAGACCTGGGTGAGTATGTCGATGCAGTAGGTGTCCTCGTCGACCATGCGCTGCAGGCCCCGGATCTGGCCCTCGATCCGGCGCAGCCGCTTGAGGTGCTCGTCCTTCTGCTTGTGGTAGCCGTGCGTGGCCGCCGGCACTCCGCTTCCGGAGGGCGTCACGGCGCCGGCCTCGCTGGTCGTCATCGCGTCCTCCGCATCGTCGAGACACATACCCCTGGTGGGTATATGGTAACGAACTTTGCTGGGTATAGGGCCCTGGGGACGCCCCCGTGATGATCAGAATGCCCGATAGGCGAAACTGGACGGCGGCCCATTAGCCGTGGCCGGATGATGCGCTTAGCATCAGCCTGACCGAAACCCATGCATACCGAGGACCCCAAGTGCGCTTTCGTCTGACCCCCAGGGAGACGAGCTTCTACGACATGTTCGCCGCCTCCGCGGACAACATCGTCACGGGCTCGAAGCTCCTGATGGAACTGCTCGGGGCGGACGCGTCTGCCCGGGCCGAGATCGCAGAGCGTATGCGGGCCGCGGAACACGCAGGTGACGACGCCACGCACGCGATCTTCCACCAGCTGAACTCCTCGTTCATCACGCCGTTCGACCGTGAGGACATCTACAACCTCGCGTCCTCCCTCGACGACATCATGGACTTCATGGAGGAGGCCGTCGACCTGGTCGTCCTCTACAACGTCGAGGAACTGCCGAAGGGCGTCGAGCAGCAGATCGAGGTGCTGGCGCGGGCCGCCGACCTGACGGCGGAGGCGATGCCCAACCTGCGCACGCTGAACAACCTCACCGAGTACTGGATCGAGATCAACCGGCTCGAGAACCAGGCCGACCAGATCCACCGCAAACTCCTCGCACACCTCTTCAACGGCAAGTACGACGCGATCGAGGTGCTGAAGCTCAAGCAGATCGTGGACGTCCTGGAAGAGGCGGCGGACGCGTTCGAACACGTGGCGAACACGGTGGAGACCATCGCCGTCAAGGAGTCCTGAGCCGTCGATGGACACCTTCGCGCTCATCGTGACCATCCTGGTCGCGCTCTTCTTCACGTACACGAACGGCTTCCACGACTCGGCGAACGCGATCGCCACGTCGGTCTCGACCCGGGCCCTGACCCCGCGGGCGGCGCTCGCCATGGCCGCCGTCATGAACCTCGCGGGCGCGTTCCTCGGTTCCGGGGTCGCCAAGACGGTCAGCGAGGGCCTGATCGAGACACCGCAGGGCTCCGGCGGCATGGCCATCCTGTTCGCGGCGCTGGTCGGCGCGATCGTCTGGAACCTCGTCACCTGGTACTTCGGCCTGCCGTCCTCCTCCTCGCACGCCCTGTTCGGCGGTCTCGTCGGCGCGGCGCTGGCCGGGGGTACGGAGGTGCTCTGGAACGGCGTCGTCGACAAGGTCATCATCCCGATGTTCCTGTCGCCGGTGGTCGGCCTGATCCTCGGTTACCTGGTCATGACGGCCATCATGTGGCTGTTCCGCCGCTCCAACCCGCACAAGGCCAAGCGGGGCTTCCGTATCGCCCAGACCGTCTCCGCGGCGGGCATGGCACTCGGCCACGGCCTCCAGGACGCCCAGAAGACCATGGGTGTGGTGGTCATGGCCCTGGTGATCTCCGGCCACGAGACGTACGGCGACCCGATCCCGGCCTGGGTGAAGATCGTCTGCGCCCTGATGCTCTCCCTCGGCACCTACGCCGGTGGCTGGCGCATCATGCGCACACTGGGTCGCAAGATCATCGAACTCGACCCGCCGCAGGGGTTCGCCGCCGAGGCCACCGGTGCCTCGATCATGTTCACCACGGCGTACCTCTTCAAGGCGCCGATCTCCACGACCCACGTCATCACCTCGGCCATCATGGGCGTCGGCGCGACGAAGCGCGTGAACGCGGTCCGCTGGGGCGTGGCCAAGAACATCGTCCTGGGCTGGTTCATCACGATGCCGGCAGCGGCCCTGGTAGCAGCGGCGGCCTACGGCGTCGTAAGCCTGACCGCCCTCTGACCCCCCGCCCGCGACAAGCGCCCCGCAAGGGGCGCGGGGAACTGCGCGACCAGCCACAACGAACCCGCACCCGCCACCGAACACGAACAGCCCCTGATGAAAGGGGCCCCGGCAAGCGCCCCGCAAGGGGCGCGGGGAACTGCGCGAGCGGCCACGACGGACCCGCGGTCGCCGTCGGACCGCGCCGCCCGCCCCCTTCGGCGCCGCAAGCCCCCCCGGTCACACAAGGGGACGCATCCACGCATACGGGCCCGCCCCCGGGAGCCAGGGGCGGGCCCTTTTGCGTCCTCGCGGTGGCACCGCCATGCAGCACCGCGAGGGGTCAGTGTCGGCCTTGGCCTGCCGGGGCAGGGCCTAGCCGAAGCGGCCGGAGATGTAGTCCTCGGTCGCCTGGACCGACGGGTTGGAGAAGATCCGCTCCGTGTCGTCGATCTCGATCAGCTTGCCGGGCTGGCCCACGGCCGCGAGGTTGAAGAACGCCGTACGGTCGGAGACCCGCGCCGCCTGCTGCATGTTGTGCGTCACGATGACGATCGTGAAGCGCTCCTTCAGCTCACCGATCAGGTCCTCGATGGCGAGGGTCGAGATCGGGTCGAGGGCGGAGCAGGGCTCGTCCATGAGCAGCACCTTCGGCTCGACCGCGATCGCACGGGCGATGCACAGCCGCTGCTGCTGACCACCGGAGAGACCGGACCCCGGCTTGTTCAGGCGGTCCTTGACCTCGTTCCAGAGGTTCGCGCCCTTGAGCGACTTCTCGACGACGTCGCCCAGCTCGCTCTTCTTGAAGTTGCCGTTCAGCTTCAGCCCCGCGGCCACGTTGTCGAAGATCGACATCGTGGGGAACGGGTTCGGACGCTGGAACACCATGCCGACCTCACGGCGTACCGACACGGGGTCGATACCGGCGCCGTACAGGTTCTCGTCGTCGAGGAGGACCTTGCCCTCGACCCGGCCGCCGGGGGTGACCTCGTGCATCCGGTTCAGCGTGCGCAGGAACGTCGACTTGCCACAGCCGGAGGGGCCGATGAACGCCGTGACGGTCCGCGGCTCGATGTTCATCGAGATGTCGTCGATGGCCTTGTGGGAGCCGTAGTAGGCGGTGAGCCCGCTTACGTCGATTCGCTTGGACATTACTTCTTCACTTCCAGACGGTCGGTCGCTGTGAGGCCGGTCAGCGACCGGTCTTCGGGGCCTTCCAGCGGGCGATGCCGCGGGCCACCAGGTTCAGGATCATCACGAAGGCGATCAGCGTGAGCGAGGCCGCCCAGGCACGGTCGTAGGCCGCGTTGGCACCGGCGCTGTTCGCGTACTGCTGGTAGATGAACAGCGGCAGCGACGACTGCGCACCCTCGAAGGGGTTGTTGTTGATGAACGGGTTGCCGAACACCAGCAGCAGGACCGGAGCGGTCTCGCCCGCGATACGGGCCACGGCCAGCATGACGCCGGTCGTGATACCGCCGATGGAGGTCGGCAGGACCACCTTCAGGATGGTGCGCCACTTGGGCACGCCGAGCGCCAGGGACGCCTCGCGCAGCTCGTTCGGGACGAGCTTGAGCATCTCCTCGGTGGAGCGCACGACCACCGGCATCATCAGGATGGCCAGGGCGAGCGATCCGGCGAAGCCGAACGGCTCCATGTTGAAGATCAGCATGATGCTGAGGATGAACAGACCCGCGACGATCGACGGGATGCCCGTCATCACGTCCACGAAGAAGGTGACCGCCTTGGCCAGCCGGCCGCGCCCGTACTCGACGAGGTAGACCGCGGTGAGGATGCCGATCGGCGCGCCGATCAGGGTGGCGAGGCCGACCTGCTCCAGGGAGCCGATGATGGCCGCGTAGGCGCCACCGCCGGGCTGGGAGTCGGCGACGACGCCCATGGAGTGGGTGAGGAAGTAGACGTCCAGGACCTTCACGCCGCGCGAGATGGTCACCCAGATCAGGGAGACCAGCGGGACCACGGCGATGACGAAGGCGACCCAGACCAGGGAGGTCGCGACGCGGTCCTTGGCCTGGCGGCTGCCCTCGACCCGGGCGGCGATGCCGTAGGTGCCGAAGACGTAGAGGAGGCCGGCGATCAGGCCCCACTGGACCTTGCTGTCCAGGCCGGCGACCAGACCGATGGCCACGCCCAGGACGACGGACCCGCCGACGATCGCGTACGGGGACCACTTGGGGAGGCTGGCGCCCCGCAGGGTGCTGGGGCGCTTGTCGGCGACTGCTGCGGTGCTCATGCGTTGGCCCCCGAGTACTCCGCACGGCGCTGGATGATGATCCGGGCCGCGCCGTTGACCAGCAGCGTGATGACGAACAGGACCAGACCGGAGGCGATGAGCGCGTCACGGCCGTCGGCGGTCGCCTCGCTGAACTTGCTGGCGATGTTCTGGGCGAAGGTGCCGCCGCCCGGGTTGAGCAGGCTGGCGTGGATGTCGAAGTCCGGGGAGAGCACGGTGGCGACGGCCATCGTCTCGCCGAGCGCGCGGCCGAGGCCGAGCATCGAGGCGGAGATCACGCCGGAGCGCCCGAAGGGCAGCACCGCCATGCGGATGACCTCCCAGCGCGTGGCGCCGAGGGCCAGCGCGGCCTCCTCGTGCATCTGCGGGACTTGGCGGAAGACCTCGCGGCTCACGTTGGTGATGACCGGCAGGATCATGATGGCGAGCAGGATGCCGACGGTGAGCATCGAGCGCGGCGCGCCGCCGTCCCAGGAGAAGATCCCGGTCCAGCCGAAGAATTCGTCGAGCCAGCCGAACAGGCCGGTCATGTGCGGTACGAGGACCAGCGCGCCCCACAGGCCGTACACGATGGACGGCACGGCGGCGAGCAGGTCGATCACGTAGGCGACCGGGCCGGCCATCCGGCGCGGCGCGTAGTGCGTGATGAACAGCGCGATCGCGACGGCGATCGGGACGGCGACGGCCATGGCGATGATCGAGGAGACGACCGTGCCGAAGGCCAGGACCGCGACACCGAAGGTCGGCGGGATGACGTTGGTGTTCCACTCGAAGGTGGTGAGGAAGTTGCCGTGGTCGCGGCTGATCGCGAGGGCGGCGCGGTAGGTGAGGAAGACCGCGATCGCGGCCATGATCACCAGGAGCAGGATGCCGGATCCACGGGAGAGACCGAGGAAGACCCGGTCGCCGGCGCGGGTGGCGCCGCGGGCGTTGCGCTTCTGCTCGGCGATGCCCGGCTGTGGGATGGGAGGCGGTGCGTCTGTTGTCTGCGTGGATATGTCCATCGGGTTCTCCGGTCTGCGGAGCCGTCCTCGCGGGCGGCTCGGAGGAGCCGTACTCCCGGCGGTGAGGGCGTACGACTCCGGGCGGCGGTGCACCGGACGGTGCGGCCGGGCCCCTCTCGGGACTCGGCCGCACTCGCGGATCTTTAGCTCAGGCCCTCGACGGTGGTGCGGACCTTGGCGATGATCTCGTCGGGGATCGGGGCGTAGTCGATCGTGGAGAGGACCTTCTGGCCGTCCTCGGAGGCGATGTAGCGCAGGAACGACTTGGTCGCCGCGAGGGTGTCGGCCTTGTTGCCCTTGTCGCAGGCGATCTCGTAGGTGACCAGGCTGATCGGGTACGCGCCCTCCGCCTTGGTCTTGTAGTCGAGCTTCAGCGACAGGTCCTTGCCGGTGCCGACGACCTGGGCGGCCGCGATGTCGGCGGTGGCGGACGCGGTGGACGGGGCGACCGGCTTGCTGGCGCCCGTGTCGATGCTGGCGGCCTTGATGCCGTCCGAGACGTAGGAGAGCTCGAAGTAGCCGATGGCACCGGAGGTCTGCTTGACCTGCTGGGCGACACCCGCGGACTGCGGAGCGGACTGGCCGCCCTTGGCCTGCCAGGCCTTGCCGCCGGAGTACTTCCAGTTGTCCGGGGTGGTGGCGATCAGGTACTTGGTCAGGTTGTCCGTCGTACCCGACTCGTCCGAGCGGTGGAACGCCTGGATCTTCAGGTTCGGGAGCTTCGCGTCGGGGTTCAGCTTCTTGATCGCCGCGTCGTTCCAGTTGGTGATCTTGCTGTCGAAGATCTTCGCGAGGGTCGGCGCGTCCAGAACCAGGTTGTCGACACCCGGGACGTTGTAACCGATCGCGATCGCGCCGCCGACCATCGGGAGGTCGATGCCCTGGCCGCCCGAGCAGACCTTCTTGGAGGCGGTGACCTCTTCGGGCTTCAGCGCGGAGTCCGAACCGGCGAAGGCGACCTGGCCCTGCGTGAAGGCGGTCACACCGGCGCCGGAGCCGGAGCCCTTGTAGTTGATCTGCACACCACAGGCCTGCGAGAAGTTCTTCACCCAGGCGTCGATCGCGTTCTTCTGCGCGGAGGAGCCGTCGGCGAGCAGCTGACCCTTGGCGTTGTCGCACTTGATGGAGCTGGCGTTGGCGGAGGTCGAGGGGTTGCTGCTCGAACCGCTGCCGCTGCCGTTGTCGTCCGAGCCGCACGCCGTAAGGGTCAGGGCACCGGTGACGGCGACAGCACCGAGAGACAGAACGCGCAGCCGGTTCTTGCGCTGAAGCTTCACTTTCGGGAGTTCCTTCCAGAGGCGCCACCTTCGGCGGCGTGCGAAGTAGTGGTGACGTGGCGAGGGGCCTTCCCGACTGGGCGTTCAGCACCGCTCACCGCATCGCGTACGGCCGAAAGTAGGCAGAACAGGTGAAGCCGCCGATGGGCACAAGTGAACGGAGGGTGAACCCCTGCCATCGGCCTGGTTAGGTCACGGAACGCTCACGGTGAGGGCACGTGCAGGTTCCGACCAACGGGTTACGCGAACATTTCTTCGCCGTTCGTCATCACAGCCGTTACGACGTCACAGCGTTCGTTGCACAGGCATGGGAACCCGTGTGCGACGGGCGCCGTCTCGTCCCAGGACAGCCGACGAAAGGCACGGGCATGGAACGGCGTACCTTCATATCGGGCGGGGCAGCCGCCATCGCGGCGACCGCACTGACAGGGTGCAGCTCAGGGGGCGCGGCCGCGTCACGGACGACCGCGCCGCTCGCGCCGGCATCGTCTCGATCCTCTCGTACGGCCCTGAAGACCACCAGCGCAGCGGCGGCGGCCAACTGGACCGCCCTCGCACACGCCCTGGACGGCACCCTGGTGCGCCCCGGCGAGGCGAACTGGACGACCGCGCACCAGCTCTACAACACCCGCTTCGACGGTCTGAAGCCGTCGGCGGTCGCGTACGTCGCGCACGCCGACGACATCCGCACGACCCTCTCCTACGCCCAGGCCCACGGCCTGAAGATCGCCGTCCGTAACGGCGGCCACTCCTACGCGGGCTACTCCTCCGGCGACGGCCGGCTGATCCTCGACGTCTCCAAGCTCAACCGCATCCGCGTCGGCGGCGGTACGGCGGTCGTCGGCGCCGGCTCCAAGCTGATCGACGTCTACCGGGGTCTCGCCGCCAAGGGCGTCACCATCCCGGCGGGCTCCTGCCCCACGGTCGGCGTCTCCGGCCTGGTGCTCGGCGGCGGCCACGGGGTCGCGTCCCGGGCGTACGGCCTGACCTGCGACAGCCTGACCCAGGCGACGCTGATCACCGCCGACGGCACGCAGGTGGTCGCCGACGCGAGCACCAACAAGGACCTCTTCTGGGCGCTGCGCGGCGCGGGCAACGGCAACTTCGGCGTCGTCACGGAGCTGCAGTTCAGGACCCACCCGACCCCGCAGGGCGTGACGGCGTACCTGACCTGGCCGTGGCCGAAGGCGGCGCAGGTCTTCAAGGCCTGGCAGGAATGGGGTCCGTCGCAGCCGGACGAGATCTGGTCCTCCCTCCACCTGGAGAACTCGGGCAGCGGCCCGCGCGTCTCGGTGGCCTGCTTCTCGATGGGAACGTACGGCGAGCTGCAGAACGCGGTCGACGCCCTCGCTCACCGGGCGGGGGCCAACGCCTCCTCGGTGTCGCTGCGCCGCCACGCCTACGAGGAGGTGATGGAGATCTACGCCGGCTGCTCCTCCTTCGCCACCGAGCCCCAGTGCCACCTGCCCGGTTCCACGCCGGGCCGCTCGCCCCAGGGCAGGCTCGGCCGCGAGACGTACGCGGCCCGCTCCGACTTCTTCGACCGCTCGCTGTCGGCGGCCGGCATCCAGACGGCGCTGCGCCAGATCGGCTCGGTGCGGAGCGGTGCGGGGAGCATCGCGTTCACGGCGCTCGGCGGGGCGGTGAACCGGGTCTCGCCGACGGCGACGGCGTTCGTGCACCGGCGGTCGCGGATGCTGGCGCAGTACATAGTGTCGTGGGGTGCGGGGGCCTCCGGCAGCACGGGCCAGTCGTGGCTGAACGCGGCGCACACCGCGATGAAGCCGTACGCCTCCGGCGCGGCGTACCAGAACTACACGGACCCGACGCTGACGGGCTGGAAGAAGGCGTACTACGGGGACGCGGTGACAAAGCTCGGCAAGGTGAAGCAGCAGTACGACCCGAACCGGTTCTTCTCTTATCCACAGGGGTTGTAGGTATTCGCGGTTCGGCTGCGGGTGCGTGGGGGCTGGTCGCGCAGTTCCTCCCCCAGCCTTCGGCCGGGGGTACCCCCAGCGCCCCTACGGGGCGCTGCCCAGCCGCGTTTCTACATAGCTGCGGGCAGGCGTGCCGCAGGGCGGCACGGGTGGGCGCGGCGGCACCCCGCCAACGCGGGCGAGTGAACCCCCCAAGCCTCAGTCTTCGCCTACGCCGCCAGGTCTCTCTCGCCCGGTTCCAGCGGGGTGCGTGTGCCCGGCACCAGGTCCACCGTCGTTGATCGGCGCCGTACCAGCCAGCGCGCCCTCGGGGACGACTCGATCGACTTCATCACCGGGGTCAGCAGGGCCGTGGCCAGGGGGGAGAGGAGGAGGACCACCGCGGTGCCCAGGGCGAAGCCGCCGATCACGTCGGTCGGGTAGTGCACGCCCATGTAGACCCGGCAGAAGCCCTCGGCCAGCGCCAGTCCTATGCCGGCCAGCCCGAAGCGCCGGTTGGCGACGAACAGGCCGACGCCCAGCGCCATGGTGATCGTCGCGTGGTCGCTCACGAACGAGTAGTCGGTCTTGCCGGAGATCAGGACGTCGAGACCCTGGTGGGTGCGGAACGGCCGGGGGCGCTCCACGAAACCGCGGATGGGAACGTTCACGAGCACGGCGATCGCGGCGGCGAGCGGCGCCCAGACCAGCGCGGCGAGGGTGGACGGCGCGTCCTCGTCACCCCGGCGCCGTACCGACCACCAGCACCACACCACCAGCAGCACCATCGCGACCAGCAGCCCGTACTCCCCGACGAACTCCATGCCGCGGTCGAACCAGCGCGGTGCGTCCTTGGCCAGGCCGTTGATGTCGTAGAGCAGGTCGACATCGGGGTTGGATCCGGATTCGGCGAGTACAGCCATCGTGCTGCGGCCCCTTCGTCGTCGTTCCGGGACGCACCTGGTGTGCGTCGCTCGCTGCCACCCCCGTGGTCGGCTACGTCAACAGGAACGCACGGCCTACGCCCCTACGTTCCACCCTCCACCGAATGATCACGCAGACGTTATCGAAGAGAGACACAAAGTCGCAGCTCAGGGGTGTGTTTCACGCTCGGTTCACACCGTTGTGGGGAGCGCTTTCGCGCCATCTTCGGTGACGCGGGTGGCCCCGAAGTAGTCGGCCGAGTCGATGGGGTCGAAGCGGATGACGGCTCCGGTGTACGGCGCGTCGATCATGTACCCGCCTCCGACGTAGATACCCACGTGGTGGATGGCCCGGGAGTTGGAGAGGTCGGTGGAGAAGAACACCAGGTCGCCCGGGAGCAGTTCGTTGCGGGAGGGGTGCGGACCGGCGTTGTACTGGTCGTTGGCGACCCGCGGCAGGGTGATCCCGACGCTCGCGTACGCCGCCTTCGTCAGCCCCGAGCAGTCGAAGCGGCCACCGTCCTGAGCTGTGCCGTTGCCGCCCCAGAGGTAGGGGGTGCCGAGTTTGTTCTGGGCGTAGGTGATGGCCCCGGCGGCCTGCTTGGTGGGCGAGAGCCGGCTGACCGGCGCGGCGAAGCTGTCCTCCAGCGTGGTGATCGTCTTGACGTAGTTCTGGGTCTCCGCGTACGGGGGCACGCCCTTGTACTTGATGACCGCGTACGCCCCCGCGTTGTACGCGGCGAGCATGTTGTCGGAGATGTCGCCGGGGACGTCCTTGACGTACGAGGCGAGCTGGCAGTCGTAGGAGGCGGCCGACGGAATCGCGTCATTCGGGTCCCAGACGTCCCGCACTCCGTCGCCGTTGCCGTCGATGCCGTGGGTGGCCCAGGTCCCCGGGATGAACTGAGCTATCCCCTGCGCGGCCGCCGCGCTCTGCGCCCTCGGGTTGAAGCCGCTCTCCTGGTACAGCTGGGCGGCGAGCAGGGCGGGGTTGATCGCGGGGCAGAGGTTGCCCCACTTCTGCACGAGGGCCGAGTAGGCGGCCGGCACCGAGCCCTTCGCCAGGTTCTTGGTGGCGCCCTCGACCCCGTTGAGGAGGTTCCCGGCGACGACGTACACCCCGACGACGAGCAGCATGACGAAGCTCAGCCCGAGGCCGACCGCCGCGCCACCGATCACCCATACTTTCCGCACGCCCCAACCCTCCCCCATGGCAGGGCTGTTCAACGCCATTTCGGCCGAGAGTGGCGCTATTTCACAGCAGGAAGGCGCACATGACGCCGTCTCACCGGGCGGTGGCGTCCCTGAACAGCTCGGCGGCCTCGCCGCCGAGCACCACGCTGTACGAGATGTCGGCCGTGGACCCGCCCTGCTCGTGCCCGCCCAGCACGCCGACCACCTCGTGGTCACCGTTCACCCAGGGGCTCCCGCTGGTGCCCCCGGTGAACTCCGGGCAGTCGATCCGCTGTTGGGTGGCGCTGTGGGCGACGGGCCGGTTGGTGCAGTCGACCGGCACCTCACGGGAGTCGGGATACCCGGTGACGGTCACCGGGGTCGCTCCGGTGGCGACACCGGTGACGAACCGGTTGGCGCCGGTGACGTCCTCGACCCGCTTGCCGGCCCGGTCCCGCACGGCGGCGAAGGCGACGTCGCTGTCCTCGTCCTGCCCGTGCGACCAGCCGTCGGGCAGGTACCGCCGGCCGACCTTCCACACCCCGTACGGCGCCAGCCCGTCCCGGTACCCGGGCACGAACACCAGCCCCGCGCCGTCGTCGGCGTCGACGCAGTGCGCGGCGGTGACGATGAGGTCCCGCCGCGGGCTGTGCACCACGGAGGCGGTGCAGAAGTGGTTCCCGGAGAGGCTGCCGGCCTTGTCGGCGCTGAACAGCGCACCGACCCGGGCGCTGTCGGCGGTGGTCCCCACCACGGCGGTCACCCCGAACGGTCCCGCCGCCTCGTCGGCCGCCGCGACGGAGGCCGAGGTGGCGGCCAGGACGACCACGGCACAGAGCGCGACGCGGCGCGAGGTGACATAGATGCGTGAGGTGCGCTTCATCAGGCTCCACTGTGTCCCACGAAGGTGAGAAACGGTTCCCGACTTCCCTGATTTTTCGCTGTGAACCGCCCTTGCGGCCGTCCCGCCGGGCGGGTTCCGGCGGCCGTGTGCTCAGAACGTGGTCGTCATCCCGCCGTCCACCGCGATCGTCTGGCCCGTGATGAAGGACGCCGCGTCGCTCGCCAGGAAGACGACGATGCCCGCGATCTCCGGCGGGCGTCCCCAGCGGCCCAGCGCCGTCCGGGTGCGCAGCCAGGTGGCCCATTCCGGGTCCTCGGCCAGGCCGGCGTTGACCTCCGTGGCGAACGTGCCCGGTGCCACCGAGTTGACCGTCGTGCCGCTCGGGCCGAGGTCGGCCGCCAGCGCCCGGGTCAGGCCGTCGAGGCCCGCCTTCGCCGTGGCGTAGGCGACGTCACCGGTGCGGCCCAACTGGCCGACCACGGAGGAGACGTTGATGATGCGCCCCGGTGTGCCACGGGCCGCCAGGCTCCGGGCGACCGTCTGACTGAGCGCGTACGCCGAGGTCAGATGGGTGTCGAGCATCGCTGACAGCTCGTCCGGGGTCATCTCGTGGACGCCCCTGCGGTCCCGGTGGCCCACGTTGTTGACCAGGATGTCGAGGGTGCCGACGGCGCTCACCGCGTCCTGGGCCGCCGCCCGGTCCGTCACGTCGAAGGCCGCACCGGTCACGTCCAGGCCCTCGTCACGCAGCCGGGCCGCCGCCGCGTCCAGCGCCGCCGTGTCCCGCCCGTTGAGGACCACCCGCGCGCCGGCGCCCGCCAGGCCCCGCGCCATCTCCAGCCCCAGCCCCCGGACGGACCCGGTCACCAGGGCCGTACGTCCGGTGAGGGTGAAGTCCACGGCGCCGGCGGTCATACCGCCACCTCCCGGAGAGCCGTCGTGCACAACGTGTCGGCTCACCGTATCCAGGTCCGGCGGCGGGGCCGTCCGCCGTCCACCACCTGGGCGTTCACTCCGGCCGGACGTTCACACGGTCCGCGCGCCGAGCGCCCACCTCACCCCCGTCATCTCCTCCGACAGCGTCCACAGCCGGCGCGCCGCCTCCGGGTCGCTCGCCGCCCGGCTGCGGCCGACCAGCGTGGGCGCGCCCCGCATCTCCCCCAGGCCGTCCGGACCGACGTAGCTCGCGCCCGGCAGGTCGCGGGTCGCCGCGTACAGCGTGGGCAGCGCGCCCGCCCGGTCGTCCTGGGCGAGGAGCCGGTTGCCGACGGTCATACCCAGGCGGGCGAGCGGGTTGGCGTGGTGGCTCTGGAGGTTGGTCGCCGCCCAGCCGGGGTGCGCGGACAGGGCGCGCACCGGGGAGCCCGCCTCGGTGAGCCGGCGCTGGAGCTCCAGCGTGAAGAGCAGGTTCGCCAGCTTGGACTGGGCGTAGGCGCGGGTGGGGCTGTAGTTGGCGCGCAGGTTGACGTCGTCGAAGTGGATCACGCCGTCGCCGCCGCGGTGCAGGCCGGAGGAGACGGTCACCACCCGGTCGGTGACGTGCGGCAGCAGCAGGTTGGTCAGCGCGAAGTGGCCCAGGTGGTTGGTGCCGAACTGCATCTCGAAGCCGTCGGCGGTGCGCAGCTCCGGCAGCATCATCACGCCCGCGTTGTTGATCAGCAGATCCAGCGGGCGGTCCCAGCCGGCCGCGAACTCCCGTACCGAGGACAGGTCCGCCAGGTCCAGGCGGCGCACCTCGGTACTGCCGGGCACCTTCGCCGCGGCGGCCCGGCCGCGTTCCGGATCACGCACCGCGAGCACCACATGGGCGCCCGCCCGCGCCAGCGCGTCCGTGGCCGCCAGGCCCAGTCCGCTGTTGGCGCCGGTGACCACGGCCGTACGGCCGGTGAGGTCGGGGAGATCGCTCACGTTCCACTTGTCGTTCTTCTCAGCCATGGCGTCAATGTAGGCGTCGACAACAATGATGTCAACGACAACAAAGATGGCGGTGCCAACAAAGATGACAGCGCTTACAAAGCTGACAGTGACCACAAAGCTGACGGCGGCTACATCGGGCTACGATGGCGCCCATGTCGCAAAGCCGCCCCTACCACCACGGAGACCTGCGCGCCGCCCTGCTCACCAGCGCCGAGCGCACCCTGCGCGAGAAGGGCACCAGCGCCCTGTCCCTGCGCGAACTGGCCCGCGACATCGGGGTGAGCCACGCCGCCCCCGGCCGCCACTTCAAGGACAAGCAGGCCCTCCTGGACGCGCTCGCGCTCGCCGGATACGACCGCCTGAACGACGCGCTGGCCGCCGCGGACCTGCCCGAGGCCCCCTTGGAACCACGCCTCACCTCGCTCGCCCGGGCCTATCTCACCTTCGCCACCGAGAACCCCGAGCTGCTGGCGCTGATGTTCGCCCGCAAGCACGATCCGGACATCGACGCGCGACTGGCCGACGCCGTCGACATGTCCATGGGGTCCTTCGTGCGGCTGACCGCGGAGGCGCAGCAGCGCGGCGAGATCATCGAGGGCGACCCGGAGCAGCTCACCCTCGCCGCCGCGGCGGGCGTGCACGGCCTCGCCAGCCTGATCGCCGCCGGCGCACTCCCCCCGGACGAGGCCCTGGTCGGCCTGGAGGGCTACATCCACCTCGTGCTGCACGGCCTCAAGCCCCGCTGACACCGGGGCACTCCCCGCCGACACCGGGGCACACCCCACCGGCGGCGGAGCGCACCCCATCGGCACCCGATCGACACGACCCCTGATGTGCCGTCAATGCGCATTGCACAGCGGCCACTTCGGGCTGCCAGGTCAATCGAACCCCAACCTCCGGCCATCCGGCCCCCAATGATCAGTAAGCCCTTGCCGCGCTTCAGTAACGCGGAAGTCAGGATTCCGAAACCCATCTTGTTGTCGCGTACCCAACAACGCGATGGTTCGTCGCGGGCCGCCGCCCCCACCGGCAACCACACCGGTGGCCCCCCGCCCGCAGGCCTCTGTCCCCTCTTCCAGGAGGCTGTACGTTGCGTACGACCACCCCCGAGACCCCCCACACCAGCGGTAGACGGCGCCGGATCGGCACCGCCCTCGCGGCCACCGCGGCGCTCGCCGCCGCCGGCCTCGGCACCGCGGCGCACGCCACCGCGGCCACCGCGGACGTCACCCACAGGGTGAGCGCCAAGACCGTCGCCGCCCAGGTGGCGAAGGCCCACGTCCAGTACGAGAAGGCCGGCTGCGGTGCCACCCCGAAGAAGGGCTTCGCCGCCTGCGACGCCCTCCGGGTCACCGGCGGCACCACCGCCTTCATGGAGAAGCAGGCCGCCCTCAAGGGCATCGCGCCGAGGACCGTCAAGCCGAACGCCGCGTCCGACTCCCCCACCGGATACGGCCCCTCGGACATCCAGTCGGCCTACGGCCTGACCTCCGCCGCCGCCTCCGACGGCTCGGGCGAGACCGTCGCGATCGTCGACGCGTACGACGACCCGAACGCCGAGGCGGACCTCGCCACCTACCGCTCGTACTACGGCCTTTCGGACTGCACCACCGACAACGGCTGCTTCAAGAAGGTCTCCCAGACCGGCTCCACCACCTCGCTCCCGTCCGCCGACAGCGGCTGGGCCGGCGAGGAGTCCCTCGACCTCGACGTGGTCAGCGCGACCTGCCCCAACTGCAACATCCTGCTGGTCGAGGCGAAGTCGGCCTCCGACGCCAACCTGGGCACCGCGGTGAACGAGGCCGTCAAGCTGGGCGCCAAGTTCGTCTCCAACAGCTACGGCGGCTCCGAGTCGTCGTCGGACACGTCGTACGACACCTCGTACTACAAGCACGCGGGCGTGGCCATCACCGCGAGCGCCGGTGACGAGGCGTACGGCGCCGAGTACCCGGCCGCCTCCCGGTACGTGACCGCCGTCGGCGGCACCAAGCTCTCCACCTCCTCCAACAGCCGCGGCTGGACCGAGTCGGTGTGGAAGACGTCGAGCACCGAGGGCACCGGCTCGGGCTGCTCCTCCTACGACGCCAAGCCCAGCTGGCAGACCGACACCGGCTGCTCGAAGCGCATGATCGCGGACGTCTCCGCGGTCGCCGACCCCGCCACCGGCGTCTCCGTCTACGACTCCTACGGCGCCGACGGCACGGGCTGGAACACCTACGGCGGCACCAGCGCCTCCTCGCCGCTCATCGCCTCGGTGTACGCCCTGGCCGGCACCCCGGGCAGCAGCGACTACCCGGCCCAGTACCCGTACAACGCGGCCGGCACCTCGGCCCTGAACGACGTGACGAGCGGCAACAACGGCTCCTGCTCGACCGCGTACTTCTGCACCGCCGAGTCGGGCTACGACGGTCCGACCGGCTGGGGCACCCCCGAGGGGACCGACGCCTTCACCGGCTGAGCCCTTCGGAGACCGACCTCCCCGTCGGGTCACGGGGAGCCGCCACCGTGAGGGGGACGTGGGGTCCCCTCGGCGGCACCGCAAGAGAGACGGGCCACGGCATCCGGCCGTGGCCCGTCTTTCGCGACCTGCCGTTTTCGCGCCTTGGCAACTCCCGTGAACCAGCTGTGAGTCGAGTCAAGCACCCGTCACCCGCAGGACAACGGGCGGCCATCACCGGGTCACACGAAGGCCGCGTTCGGCAATGCGGAAGTAAGGATTCCCTAAGCCCCTTGTTGTCGCGTACTCAACAAAGGATTCTCTTCGCGGACCGCCTCACCAGATCGCACCCGCACCGCCCCTGTTCGAACTGTTCCACCCCATCAGGAACATCAGGAGGCTGCACGCATGCGTTCCACGCCCCCCAACAGATCCTCGCTGCACAGCGGCTGGCGCCGACTGGGCACCGCCGCGACGGCCACCGCCGCGCTGCTGTTCGCCGGCCTCGGAACCGCCGTCCAGGCCGACGCGACTCCCACCGCGGCCGGCAAGGTGACCTACGTCGCCACCCCCTGTGCCACCCCCAAGCACACGGGCGACCTCACCTGCAAGTCCTACCGCGTCACCGGCGGCCTCACCGCCTTCCAGAAGCAGCAAGCCGCGCGGACCGGCATCACCCCCAAGGCCGCCGACGCCTCCACCCCGTCCGGCTACAGCCCCACCAACCTGCGGTCGGCCTACGGCCTGACCTCCGCCGCCGCCTCCAACGGCTCCGGTGAGACCATCGCGATCGTCGACGCCTACAACGACCCGAACGCCGAGGCGGACCTCGCCACCTACCGCTCGTACTACGGCCTGTCCGCCTGCACCACGGCCAACGGCTGCTTCAAGAAGGTCTCCCAGACCGGCTCCACCACCTCGCTGCCCTCCTCCGACGCCGGCTGGTCCGAGGAGATCTCCCTCGACCTCGACATGGCCTCCGCGATCTGCCCGCTGTGCAACATCACCCTCGTCGAGGCCACCAGCGCCAGCTACGCCAACCTCGGCACCGCGGAGAACGAGGCCGTCGCCCTCGGCGCCAAGTTCGTCTCCAACAGCTACGGCGGCTCCGAGTCCTCCTCCCAGACGTCGTACGACACCTCGTACTACAAGCACGCGGGCGTCGCCATCACCGTCTCCGCCGGCGACAGCGGCTACGGCGCCGAGTACCCGGCGACCTCGCAGTACGTGACGGCCGTGGGCGGCACCAAGCTCTCCACGTCCTCCACCACCCGCGGCTGGACCGAGACCGTCTGGCGCACCTCCAGCTCCGAGGGCACCGGCTCCGGCTGCTCCTCCTACGACGCCAAGCCCTCCTGGCAGACCGACACCGGCTGCACCAAGCGCATGGAGTCCGACGTCTCCGCGGTCGCCGACCCCGCCACCGGCGTCTCCGTCTACGACTCCTACGGCGTCACCGCCGGCTGGTACACCTTCGGCGGCACCAGCGTCTCCGCCCCGATCATCGCCGGCGTCTACGCCCTCGCGGGCACCCCGGCCAGCGGCACCTACCCGGCCCAGTACCCCTACGACTACGCGGGCACCTCGTCCCTCAACGACGTGACGAGCGGCTACAACGGCTCCTGCTCCACCGCGTACTTCTGCACCGCCGAGACCGGCTACGACGGCCCGACCGGCTGGGGCACCCCCGAGGGCGTCAGCGCCTTCGCCAACTAACACCGGCCCCTCTCCCCGCACGGTCTCCCCCACGGGTCGCGGCAACCAGCCGCGGCCCGTTCGTCATGAGAACATCGGATCGGTGGCGTTCACCCGACTGGCCGTCAAAAAGCGTGCCAGGGCGTGAAAGGGGTCAACGACGGAACCACACCACAGGTTCCGCTCAGGCCTCATTGCCCGGCGTGACCTGCCGTGATACACAGAGTGACCGTACGAGCCCTTCGTACGAAACCCGCCAATCAATGACGTCAAGTCGACATACTCCGGCGGCGTTGTCAGCGAGAATAGAGCGTGACCTCTGCACCGGGCAGGGGCGGCCAGAACTACCCACCAGGGGCGGTGACTTACATGTTCTACGCGGCCGACAAGGGAGACATCAACACCATCATCGGCGGAATCGCTCCGGACTGGGGGCCTTTCGGCAGCCTGGGCAACGAGGCGAAGACGATGATCCAGGTGGTCATGGCCGTGGCCATCCTCATCTGCCTCGGCATCGCCGTCTGGGGTGCCGCCAAACAGCGCATCGGCGCCACGGCGCTCCGTGACACCTTCAGTGCCGAACAGGGCAAGGGCCTCATCATCGCCGGACTGACCGGAGTCTTCATCATCGGCTCACTCGGCACCCTGTTCACCATCGTGTACGGCATGGCCGTCTAGGCGCCTGGACCTCTTCCCTCCCCGCTCCGAGGTTGCGTTTCCCTGATGTCGAGTCACCACACCGCGCCCGCGCGGGAACCAGCACGGCTACCGTCGTACTGCTACGCGTTCCGGTACGACGTGGAGGGGGAGTACGCGGCATGAGCCTCGGAGACGAGCCCGGCTACCCGGAGTCCGGCCACACCCGCACCCGGCTGCCCGACGACCCGTACGGCGGCGCGGCCCGCCGCGGCGGCCGCTCCTCCTCACGGAGCCTGGTCACGGTCGTCGGCGTCGTCGTCCTCCTCATCGCGGCGATCGCCTTCGCGAACAGAGGCGACGGCGACAGCAACGACTCGTCGTCGTCCACGACGACCAACGGAAGCGGCAACGCCGACCAGCCGGCCACGTCCTCGACGGCCGCCAGCGGCACCAAGCCGGTGGAAACAAAATCCGGCACCATCCCCACCGGCTTCGCCCACACCAGCCAGGGGGCACAGAGCGCGGCGGCGAACTACGCGGTGACGCTGGGTTCGACAGGGATGTTCAACAAGGACAGCCGGCACAGAATCGTCAACGGCCTCTACACGGCGACCGCGGCCGGCAAGCTCCAGAACGCCATGGACACGGCCTACTCGGCGAGCTTCCTCGGCAAGCTCGGCCTCGACGCCAACGGCAACGCCCCGCAGGGCAGCACCTTCGTGTCCCGCACGGTCCCGGTGGGCACCACGGCCGAGCAGTACAGCGACAGCGACGCCAAGGTCTCCGTCTGGTACGTGGGACTTCTTGGCATGTCGGGCGCATCCTCGACGAACCCCGTCACCACCACCTGGAAAACCTGGACCTTCGACCTCCACTGGGACAGCAACGACTGGAAGGTCAGCAAGGACACCCAGACGGACGGGCCGGCGCCGGTTCCCGGTGACGACCAGGCCTCTACCTCCGATGCCATCAGCAAGGCCGTCGAGCAGTACGGAGGGTTCACTTATGCCCGGTAGCCCGCGTCGCGCCCTGAAGCTCGCAGGCGTGCTGACCGCCGTACAGACAACCGCCGTCCTGCTGGCCACTCAGGCCGTGGCAGCACCCTCGCCGTCGGCCAGTCCCACCGCCTCGCCGTCCCCCAGCAGCGATTACTGCGCCGGAATCAGTGGCCCTTCCAAGCAGCTCTGCGAGAGCGGCAGCGGCAGCGGGTCCTCCGGTTCCTCCACCGATCCGCTCTCCTCCACCCTTGATCCGCTCGCCTCGTTGGCTCAAGGGTGTGCCAAGGCTGCTTCCTGGACCGTCGACAAGCTCAGCGGGGCCGTCAAGGAGACCGCCAACGTCGACTTCACCAACGAGAAGTTCCTCCAGCAGTACGCCGTCGTCTTCGCCGCGTCGACGATCCTCACCCTGCTGCTGTGGCTGCTGGCCGTCGCCAAGCGGGCGGTCCGCGGCGTCCCCCTCACCACCGCCATCTCGGAAGCCGTCGGCTTCCTCTGGCTGACCGTGCTGGCCTCCGCCTTCACCCCGCTGATCCTCTACACCGTCGTATCGGCCACCGACGGCGTCACCGACGTCCTCGCGAAGACCACCGGCAACCAGACCGACACCTTCTTCGGCACTTTCTCCGACGCCCTCAACAAGGGCGACGACATCGGCGGCGGCCCCATCATGCTGATCGTCGTCTCCCTGGTCAGCATCCTCGCCGCCGGCGTGCTCTGGCTGGAGCTGGTCATCAGGGCCGCCCTCCTCTACGTCGGCGCCCTCCTCGGCACCGTCGTCTACGCCGGCCTCGTCGACAAGAACCTGTGGGGCCACGTCCGCCGCTGGGCCGGCATCATGATCGCCGTCATCCTGGTGAAGCCGGTCATCGTGATAGTGCTGGGCCTCGCCGGCGCGCTCTCCTCCGACGGCGGCCCCGACGCCTTCTCCGCCGTCGTCTCCGGCCTCGCCATCATCCTGCTCGCCATCTTCGCCAGCGCGATGATCTACCGCTTCGTCCCCGGCTTCGGCGACGAGATCGCGAACGGCCGCAACAACCGCATCATGCAGGGCGCCGAGGGCAAGGCCGCCGCGGTCATCAGCAGCCCCGCCAACCTGGTCGCCCAGGGCATCCGCACCCACAGCGCGCGCGCCGACAACAACGGCGGCGGCGGCTCGTCCGGCGGCTCCTCCGCCGCCCGCCCGTCCAACCCGGCCTCGGGCGGCGTCGCCGCCCACAGCACCCGCGCCTCGACCGGTGGCGGCGGAGCCGTCCCCTCCGCCGCGCCCGCGCCCCGCGCGCCCAGCCCGGTGAACACCCCGCACGCAGGCAACACCCGCAACAACAGCTCGGGAGGTGAGGGGCGTTGACGACCGAGTCCCATCTGTCCCATCCGATGACGCCCCGCCGTACGTATCTCATCGGCCGCGCCCGGCCGAACGCGATCGTCGGCCGCAACCGCGAGTCCGGCGAGATCGGCCTGATCATCGTCGGCGCGTTCCTCGGCATGATGTGCGGACTCCTCGTCCCGATCCTCTCCCTGCGCATCGTGCTGCTCATGGGCTTCCCGCTGCTCGCGCTGGCCGCGGTCTACGTGCCGTACAAGCGCCGGACGTTCTACAAGTGGTTCGAGATCAACCGCAGTTACAAGCGCACCCTGCGCACCGGCACCGTCTACCGCTCCACCGCCAGCGAGGCCGGCACCCGCATCGACGGCCGCGAGGTCGAGATCGGCCCGCCGCCCGGCATCGGCCGGATCAGCTGGCTCGCCGCCCCCTTCGGCCCCGACGAGATCGCCGTGCTCCTGCACGCCGACCGCAAGACGGTCACCGCGGCCATCGAGATCGAGGGACCCGGCGTCGGCCTGCGCGACTCCGAGGACCAGGAAGCCCTCGTCGACCGCTTCGGCACCCTCCTCAAGCACGTGGCGAACGGCGACGGCTTCGTCACCCGCCTCCAGATGCTCGCCCGCACCCTCCCTGCCGACCCCGACGCACACGCCAAGGACGTCGCCCAGCGCGGCGACGACCGGGCACCGGGCTGGCTGGCGCAGTCGTACGACCAGCTGCAGTCCATGGTCTCCACCAGCAGCGAGCAGCACCGCGCCTACCTCGTCGCCTGCATGCACTACTCCCGCGAACTGGCCGCCGAGGCCAACGCGATGGCCCGCGCAGCCCGCCCCCAGGCCGGCCGCAAGCTGGACCGTGACTCCGGGCTCGCCGTCGTCATGGCCCGCGAGCTCACCGACATCTGCTCCCGCCTCCAGGAGGCGGACATCCGCGTCCGGCAGCCCCTCGGCCAGGGCCGCCTCGCCTCCCTGATCCACTCCATGTACGACCCGGACCACCCCATCGACCACATCCAGGCGATGACCAAGCGCAACGCCTGGCCGGCCGAACTGGACGCCATGGAGCCCACGTACCTCCAGGCGAAGACCCGCGAGTCCGCCACCCGCGAACCCTGGTGCCACGCCACCGCCTGGGTGAAGGAGTGGCCGATGACCCCGGTCGGCGTCAACTTCCTGGCCCCGCTCCTGGTCCACACCCCGGACGTCATCCGCACCGTCGCCGTGACCATGGACCTCGAACCCACCGAGGTCGCCATCGAGCGCATGCTCACGGAGAAGACCAACGACGAGGCGGAGGCGTCCCGCGCCGCCAAGATGAACCGGACCGTCGACCCCCGCGACATCGCCGCCCACAACCGCCTCGACCAGCGCGGCGAGGACCTGGCCAGCGGCGCCGCCGGCGTCAACCTGGTCGGCTACATCACGGTGTCCTCCCGCTCCCCCGAGGCCCTCAACCGCGACAAGCGCACCATCAGGGCGTCCGCCGGAAAGTCGTACCTGAAACTGGAGTGGTGCGACCGCGAGCACCACCGCGCCTTCGTGAACACACTGCCCTTCGCCACCGGAATCCGAAGGTAGAGGCTGATGCGCTGATGAGGGACCCGCTGTCCGTCCTCACCGAAGCCTTCACGTCCTTCCTGTTCGGGAAGGTCGAGACGACCCGCTCCCCGGTCCGCACCTCCACCGGCCAGGCCCAGGCCGTCTACCTCCCCACGGCCGCCCCCGGCCTGGGCGACTCGGGCGTGATCATCGGCCGGGAGGTGTACTCCGGCAAGGGCTACATCTACGACCCCTTCCAGCTCTACGGCCAGCAACTGCCCGCCCCGCACTGGCTGGTCCTCGGCGAGTCCGGCAACGGCAAGTCGGCCCTGGAGAAGACCTACGTCCTACGGCAGCTGCGCTTCCGCGACCGTCAGGTCGTCGTCCTGGACGCGCAGGGCGAGGACGGCGTCGGCGAGTGGAACCTCATCGCGGAGGAGCTGGGGATAACCCCCATCCGGCTCGACCCGACGGCGGCCCTCAACCACGGCATCCGCCTCAACCCCCTGGACCCCTCGATCACCACGACGGGCCAGCTCGCGCTGCTGCGCACCATCATCGAGGTGGCGATGGGCCACGGCCTCGACGAGCGCTCCGGCTTCGCCCTGAAGGTCGCCCACTCCTACGTCAACGAGACCATCCTCGACCGCCAGCCCGTCCTGACGGACATCGTCGAGCAGCTACGGCACCCCGAACCCGAGTCGGCCGAGGCCATGAACGTCGCCATAGACGACGTACGGGCATGGGGCCTGGACGTCGCCCTGGTCCTGGACCGCCTGGTCGACGGTGACCTGCGCGGCATGTTCGACGGCCCCACCACGGTCGGCATCGACCTCGACGCCCCTCTCATCGTCTTCGACCTGTCCCACATCGACCGCAACTCCATCGCCATGCCGATCCTGATGGCGATCGTCGGCGTGTGGCTGGAGCACACCTGGATCCGCCCGGACCGCAAGAAGCGCATCTTCCTGGTCGAAGAGGCCTGGCACATCATCAACAGTCCGTTCGTGGCCCAGCTGTTCCAGCGCCTGCTGAAGTTCGGCCGGCGCCTGGGTCTCTCCTTCGTCGCGGTGGTCCACCACCTGTCCGACGTCGTGGACGGCGCGGCGGCCAAGGAGGCCGCGGCGATCCTGAAGATGGCGTCGACCCGGACGATCTACGCCCAGAAAGCG
Source organism: Streptomyces arenae (assembly GCF_022343545.1). Lineage (NCBI taxonomy): Bacteria > Bacillati > Actinomycetota > Actinomycetes > Kitasatosporales > Streptomycetaceae > Streptomyces > Streptomyces arenae. Next base: position 3,660 of record NZ_JAKQYH010000090.1, on the reverse strand, counting down.
GACGAGGCACGGGCGACGGGCCGGGTCCTCGGCCTGCCCCGCTGGGCGGTGGAGATCATCCCGACCCTCACCCCCGGCATCGCGGTCTGGGACGTCAACGGCAACGTCCAGGTAGTCAAACACCTGGTCACCGAGACGGAACGGCCGCTCGTCTTCACCGACCGCGCGATGACCGAGTCCTCCAGCGACCTGACCGACGCCGACGACGCGCTGCGCGCCGCCGAGCTGGAGGCGGAACAGCGGGCGGCGGCCTTCGTGGAGCAGCACCTCGGCGACTCCGAGTCGACGGTGGCATAGGGAGGCCGTTCGTGAGACCGGACCCTCGGGAGGAGCGGGAACACCGCAGCGGTGGCGGTGTTCCCGACGGCCTGCTGATCGGCATACTCGGGTTCCTGCTCGGGGTCACCCTGCTGGTGTGGACGGCGACGGGACTGGCCGCCTGGTTCGCCCACGGCAGCTGGCCGTCGACGGTCACCCTCACCCACACCCCGCCGGCGATGCGCCACCTCATCGGCGAACCGCACGACGTGACGGGCGCCTGGCCGGACACCCCGGCGGCCCGGCTGTCCGGGTGGGGACTGTTCTGGGGCCTGTTCCTCGGCCAGCTGATGATCCTGCTCGTTCTCGGCGTGTTCGTGATGGGCACGGTGGCCCGCTGGCGCGCGGCCCGAAGAAGCCGGAGGACGACAGCCGGACAGGCGGTAGCCGGACAGACGGCAGCCGGGCAGACGACAGCCGGGCAGGCGACAGCCGGGCAGGCGACGACGCCCGACGCGGCCCCGAGTCCGACACGAGCGCCCGTCCAGGCCCCGAGCCCGGCCGTCCTGGCGACAGGCACTGAGCAGGTCCCCCTGGGCCCCGCCGTCCCCGCGCCCGCCACCGAGCAGGTCACTCCGGGCCTTGTCGGAGGCCTCTCGGCCCCCGCCTCCGCCTCGGCCGGGCTCGACGCTCACTCCTCCATCAACGGTGAACGGGTGGGCAGCTGGGCGAAGATCCACCTCGCCCCCGTCGAAACCCGCCGGACGACCGCGACCCAGGCCATCCGCGACGCGGCCGGCCCCGCCCTCGTCGTCACCTCGAACCCCGCCGTCTGGTCCGAGACCAAGGACGCCCGAGCCAAACTCGGCCCGGCCCTCCTCTACGACCCGAACCACCTCTGCGACACCCCCGCCCGCTTCCACTGGTCCCCCACGACCGGCTGCGCGGACAAGCAGACCGCCGCCCTGCGCGCCCAGGCCCTGCTCACCCCAGTGAAACCCACCGCGAAGATCGACCAGGCGGTCACGGACACGGCGGAGACCCTGCTCCGCAGCTACCTGCACGCCGCCGCCCTGGAGAACCGCACGATCCGCCATGTCCACCGCTGGGCGCAGGGCACGGGCGTCCAAGACGCCGTACGGACCCTCCGCACCCACCCGAAGGCGGCCCCCGGCGCCGCGGGCGAGCTGGAGGCCGCGCTCACCGCACACGCGGAACGCCGGGACATCGCCCAGGAACTGACGGCGCGTGCGCTGTCCGCCCTCTTCACGGTCAACATCCGCGAGGCCTGCAATCCCAACCGATCCGATGCCCTCGCTTTGGATTCCTTCGTGGACGAAGGGGGCACGCTTTATGTGGTCGGCGAATCCATCGAGGACCCCAGGACCAACCCCGGCGCGATGCCCCTCCTGACGGCCCTCGTCTCTAGCGTGGTCGAGCAGGGCCGGCGCATGGCCGAACGGTCATCCTCCGGTCGGCTCGACCCACCACTCACCCTGGTCCTGGACGACGTGGCGGCCGTGGCTCCCCTCCCCCAGCTGCCCGACCTGCTCACCACCGGTCCGGACCAGGGCCTGCCGACCCTCGCCCTGCTCCGCTCCCACGAACAGGCCCGTTCCCGCTGGCCGCACCGGGAACTGCCGGTCTAGGACGGCCACTCCAGCACGAGCTCCAGCTCGGACTCCGTGTCGTCCTTGTCGAACGGCACGAGCACCCCGCTCGGTACGAAGCCCGCCTTGCGGTACGCCCTCTGGGCCCGCGGATTCCTCTCGTGCACCAACAGCCGCACCCGTTCAGCGCCCTGTTCCCGCGCCCAGGCCACACCGGCGTCGAACAGCGCCTTGATCAGCCCGTTCCCCCGGTGCTCGGGCCTGACGAACACCCCCACGACGTGCCCTTGCCGTCGCTCGACCGGCTGCCCGGCCCAGTCCGTCGTCCCGGCCTCCTCGATGAGCACGGTCAGCGTTCCGGCCCACTCCCCGTCCGGCGTCTCGGCGATGAACTGCCGCGCGCCACTGGGCTCCTCCGCCGACCGGGCGGCCCGGTCCTGGTAGAAGGAGTCCGGCCGGCCCACCGCGTCCTCGTGGCTCTCCAGGAACGCGATGTCGGCCACCGGGTCCCGCAGGGCGACGAGCCGAAGCTGCTTGACGGCCTGCCACTCCTCGGCCCGTATCGCACGGACGACGTAATCACCGCTGGTCATAACACTCATGCGGCCCACGTTAGCCCCCGCGTCCCACCCCGCTCACCCCCTTTACGCCGCTCACCCGGCCCTCGTTGTCAGTGCCCCCCTCTACGGTGGACGCCATGACGACTCTGCCGAACCGACCGAACACCGCCCTGCTGATCGTGGACGTGCAGAACGGGGTGGTGGACAGCTCCCACAACCGCGACGAGGTGATCACGAACATCAACACCCTGATCACCAAGGCCCGTTCCGAGGCGGTCCCGGTGATCTGGGTCCAGCACTCCAGCGACGAACTGAAGCCGGACAGCGCCCCCTGGCAGTACGTCCCCGAGCTGACCCGGGACGCCGGCGAGCCGCTCGTCCACAAGCGCTACGGCGACTCCTTCGAAGCCACCGAGCTGGAGTCCGTGCTGGCCGAGCGTGGCGTGGGCCGCCTGGTGGTCACCGGCGCCCAGACCGACGCCTGCATCCGCTCCACTCTGCACGGCGCGATCGTCCGCGGGTACGACGCGACGCTGGTCTCCGACGCCCACACCACGGAGGACCTCACGCAGTACGGGGCGCCGGCTCCGCAGCAGGTCATCTCCCACACGAATCTCTACTGGGAGTGGCAGGAGGCTCCGGGCCGAAAGGGCGGCACGGCCACCACGGCGGACGTGACCTTCTGAGGTCTCCCGAACCCAGAACGCAGAAAACCCCCGCATCGAAGATGCGGGGGTTTTCCCAATATTTGTTCGGCGGCGTCCTACTCTCCCACAGGGTCCCCCCTGCAGTACCATCGGCGCTGTGAGGCTTAGCTTCCGGGTTCGGAATGTAACCGGGCGTTTCCCTCACGCTATGACCACCGAAACACTATGAAACTGTTCAGCCGCACCACGCTCTGTGAAACGTGGGGCTGTTCGTGGTTTCAGAACCAACACAGTGGACGCGAGCAACTGAGGACAAGCCCTCGGCCTATTAGTACCGGTCACCTCCACCAGTTACCTGGCTTCCAGATCCGGCCTATCAACCCAGTCGTCTACTGGGAGCCTTACCCTCTTATAGAGGTGGGAGTCCTCATCTCGAAGCAGGCTTCCCGCTTAGATGCTTTCAGCGGTTATCCCTCCCGAACGTAGCCAACCAGCCATGCCCTTGGCAGAACAACTGGCACACCAGAGGTTCGTCCGTCCCGGTCCTCTCGTACTAGGGACAGCCCTTCTCAAGACTTCCTACGC